>NZ_CP038853.1:3600000-3900000 GCF_004792415.1 Pantoea vagans | reverse complement strand
TTATCACAGCGTGCGTAACGAAGATTTTAAACTGTTTCGCCACGGCGAGCCGATTCAGGGGTATCACGATGCCCGTGCGTTACAACCGCTGGTTCCCTTTCAGTGCGTATGAGGCGGCCGTATAAACCTCAGCAACTCCGTGTAATCAGACCTATAATGGCCGACTCACTCTGGCCGGAAAGCTAAAGCCGCATGAAATATCACGATTTAAGAGACTTTCTCGCGCTGCTCGAACAGCGCGGTGAGCTAAAGCGCATTACCCAGTCGATCGATCCTGAACTGGAAATGACCGAAATTGCCGACCGCACCCTGCGTGCCGGTGGCCCTGCTCTGCTGTTTGAAAACCCGAAAGGGTACGACATGCCGGTGCTGTGCAATCTGTTCGGCACGCCAAAGCGCGTGGCCATGGGCATGGGCCAGGAGGAAGTCAGCGCACTGCGTGAAGTGGGTAAACTGCTGGCCTTCCTGAAAGAGCCGGAGCCGCCAAAAGGCTTCCGCGATCTGTTCGATAAGATGCCGCAGTTTAAGCAGGTCCTGAACATGCCGACCAAACGTCTGCGCAATGCACCCTGTCAGGAAGAGGTGTTCAGCGGCGATGAAGTCGATCTGACGCGTATTCCGGTGATGAAGTGCTGGCCTGGCGATGCGGCACCGCTGATTACCTGGGGATTGACCGTCACGCGCGGCCCGCATAAAGAGCGGCAGAATCTTGGCATTTATCGACAGCAGGTGATCGGCAAAAACCGTCTGATTATGCGCTGGCTGTCGCACCGTGGCGGCGCGCTCGATTATCTGGAGTGGACGAAAGCGCATCCGGGTGAGCGTTTTCCGGTCTCGGTAGCGCTGGGTGCCGATCCCGCCACCATTCTCGGTGCCGTCACGCCGGTGCCTGATACGCTGTCAGAATATGCGTTTGCCGGGTTGCTGCGCGGCAATAAAACCGAAGTGGTGAAGTGCCTGTCGAACGATCTCGAAGTGCCGGCCAGTGCGGAAATCGTGCTGGAAGGCTATATCGAAGCGGGCGATATGGCGCCAGAAGGACCTTACGGCGATCACACCGGCTACTACAATGAAGTAGATAGCTTCCCGGTGTTTACCGTGACACATATTACGCAGCGCCATAAGCCTATCTATCACTCCACCTACACCGGCCGTCCGCCGGATGAACCTGCGGTGTTAGGTGTGGCGCTGAATGAAGTGCTGGTGCCAATCCTGGTGAAGCAGTTCCCGGAGATTGTGGACTTCTATCTGCCACCGGAAGGTTGCTCATACCGGCTGGCGGTCGTAACGATTAAAAAGCAGTACGCCGGGCATGCGAAACGTGTCATGTTTGGCGTCTGGTCGTTTTTACGGCAGTTCATGTACACCAAATTTGTTATTGTGTGTGACGATGATGTTAATGCGCGTGACTGGAACGACGTGATCTGGGCCATTACCACCCGTATGGATCCGGCCCGCGATACGGTATTAGTGGAAAATACCCCGATTGATTATCTCGATTTCGCCTCGCCCGTTTCCGGGCTGGGGTCGAAAATGGGGATGGATGCGACCAATAAGTGGCCAGGTGAAACGCAGCGTGAATGGGGCACACCCATCGTTAAAGATCCGGCGGTCACCGCGCGCATTGATGCTATCTGGGATGAGCTAGGTATTTTTGATCAGCCGCCACAGCGTTGATGGCGAGCACAACCATAAAGACGACCCGACAGAGGGAACGCATGACAACGTTAAGCTGTAAAGTAACTTCGGTTGAGGCGATTACCGACACGGTCTATCGCGTTCGCCTGATCCCTGAAGCGGAATTCAGTTTTCGCGCGGGACAGTATCTGATGGTAGTGATGGATGAGCGCGACAAGCGTCCGTTCTCGCTGGCCTCAACGCCGATGGAAAAAGATATTATCGAGCTGCATATCGGCGCGTCCGATCTGAACCTCTATGCCATGGCCGTAATGGACCGCATCCGTAACGATCGCCAGATCACGGTTGATATGCCGCACGGCGATGCCTGGCTGCGTGAAGAGAGCACCAAACCGCTGATCCTGATTGCAGGCGGCACCGGTTTCTCCTATGCCCGTTCGATTCTGCTTACCGCACTGGCGGAACAGCCAGAGCGCGATATCGCCATTTACTGGGGCGGACGTGAGCTTAAGCATCTGTACGATATGGATGAGCTGGATGCGCTGGCCGTGAAGCACCCGAACCTGAAGGTGATCCCGGTGGTCGAGCAGCCCGAAGCAGGCTGGCAGGGCCGTTCTGGTACGGTGCTGACCGCAGTGATGCAGGACTTCAGCACGCTGAGTGAGCATGAGATCTACATCGCCGGACGTTTTGAGATGGCGAAGATTGCCCGCGACCGTTTCTGTGCCGAGCGTGGCGCAGTGGAATCACAGATGTATGGCGATGCGTTTGCCTTTATCTGATTCCTGGTAGCAGACAGAAAAAACCCGCCGATCAACGGCGGGTAAATCTGACAAAATAAAACTCAACGTATTAAAGACGCTCGAATACGGTTGCGATCCCCTGGCCCAGTCCGATGCACATGGTGGCAAGGCCAAAACGGGCATCGCGGCGTTCCATGATGTTCAGTAATGTGGTGCTGATGCGTGCGCCGGAACAGCCCAGCGGATGACCTAAAGCAATCGCGCCGCCATTCAGATTGACCTTCTCATCCATCAGTTCCAGCAAACCTAAGTCTTTAATACAGGGTAGGGTCTGCGCGGCAAAGGCTTCGTTCAGCTCAAACACGTCGATATCACTGACGCTCAGTCCCGCCCGTTTCAATGCCAGTTTGCTGGCCGGAACCGGTCCGTAGCCCATGATCGACGGATCACAGCCGACCACTGCCATGCTGCGGATACGTGCACGTGGCGTCAGCCCCAGTTCACGGGCGCGTGATTCACTCATAATCAGCATGGCCGCCGCGCCATCGGACAGGGCCGACGACGTACCCGCTGTGACGGTGCCATTCACCGGATCGAAGGCGGGTTTGAGTGCCGCCAGACCTTCGGCGCTGGTCTCCTCGCGGATCACCTCATCGAAATCATAGCGCTTAAGAATGCCGTCGCTGTCGTGACCATAGGTGGCGACAATTTCCGTTGCGAAGTCCCCGCGCTGGGTGGCCTGCCATGCGCGCTGGTGCGAACGCAGGGCGAACGCATCCTGCTGCTCACGGCTGATATGATGCATACGCGCCAGCATCTCGGCGGTTAAGCCCATCATCCCCGCAGCTTTAGCGACGGTGCGGCCCAGGCCGGGATGAAAGTCGACGCCGTGATTCATCGGCACGTGTCCCATATGCTCCACACCGCCAATCAGGCAGCACTGCGCATCGCCGACCATAATGGCGCGGGCCGCATCGTGCAGCGCCTGCATTGACGAACCACACAGCCGGTTAACGGTCGTGGCCGGCACAGAGTGCGGGATTTCGGCCAGCAGCGCGGCGTTACGCGCGATATTAAATCCCTGTTCCAGCGTCTGCTGTACGCAGCCCCAGACGATATCGTCGAGGGATGCCGGGTTCACCGCCGGGTTGCGGCTCAGGATTTCGCGCATCAGGTGCGCGGAGAGATCTTCAGCGCGCACGTTCCGAAAAGCTCCGCCTTTTGAACGTCCCATTGGCGTGCGCACCGCATCAACAATCACCACATTTTCCATCTTCTTGCCCTCAGGCGCTTTTCAGCGCGGCTTCATCAATCGGTTTGGCGGCGGGATACCAGCTTTCATGCTGATGGGCTTTCTGCACCAGCAGCGCAGGCAGGGCATACAGGCCACCAAGTGCGCTGTAGCGCCGGGCCTGATCGACCACATTGCTGTTGCCCAGGGTATCGAGATAGCGGAAAGCGCCACCACGGAACGGCGGGAAGCCGAGACCATATACCAGTGCCATATCCGCTTCAGCGGGCGAGGCGATAATCTTCTCTTCCAGACAGCGCACCACCTCATTCAGCATCGGCAGCATCATGCGGTTCAGGATCTCTTCATCGCTGAAGACCCGCGCGGGCTGACAGACCTGTTGCAGCAGCGTATCCACTTCAGCATCCGGCACTTTCTTCAGCTTGCCCTTTTTATCCTCTTCCCAGCGCCAGAAGCCTTTGCCATTTTTCTGACCAAAACGACCGGCATCAAACAACAGATCGATCGCATCGCGATAGTCATGCTTCATACGATCCGGGAAACCATCGGCCATGACGCTTTGTGCGTGGTGCGCGGTATCGATGCCCACCACATCCAGCAGCCATGACGGCCCCATCGGCCAGCCGAACTGTTTTTCCATCACTTTATCAATCTGACGGAAATCAGCGCCGTCGCGCAGCAGCAGGCTGAAAGCAGCGAAGTAGGGGAACAGCACCCGGTTCACAAAAAAGCCAGGGCAGTCATTCACCACGATCGGCGTTTTGCCCATTTTGCTGGCCCATGCCACCACTTTACTCAGTGTCGCTTCACTGGTTTTCTCGCCACGAACGACTTCAACCAGCGGCATACGCGGCACCGGATTGAAGAAGTGCATGCCACAGAAATTTTCCGGGCGCTGCAGCGCCTGTGCCAGCTGGGTGATAGGAATGGTTGAGGTATTGGAGGCCAGAATCGCATCCTGACGCAGATGCTGTTCGGTTTCAGCCAGCACTTTGGCCTTGATCAGCGGGTTCTCGACCACGGCTTCCACCACCACATCGGGCTGGTCAAAACCGGCGTAATCCAGGGTGGGCTGAATAGTGGCGATCACACTGGCGAGTTTACTGCCGTCGATTTTGCCGCGCTCCAGCAGCTTATTGAGCAGCTTGCTGGCTTCATTCATCCCCAGCGTTAACGCCTGCGGATTAATGTCTTTCATTCTGACCGGCACGCCTTTCCAGGCAGACTGGTAGCTGATGCCGCCACCCATGATGCCCGCGCCCAGTACCGCTGCCTGAGCCGGTGCGCCGCTTTCGCTGCCGCGCTTTTTCGCCAGGCTTTTAACGTACTGGTCGTTGAGGAAGATGCCGACCAGTGCGCGGGCTTCATCAGACTGCGCCAGCGGCACAAACGCCGCCGTTTCAAGTTTCAGCGCATCATCACGCCCCAGGCTGGCCGCCGCTTCAATGGTTTTTACGGCCATTAGCGGAGCGGGATAGTGTTTACCTGCGGTCTGCAGCACCATCGCTTTCGCAATCGTGAAGCTCATCGCCGCTTCAATCGGGCTGAGTTTCAGCGGTGCCAGTTTCGGTGCCCGGCGCGCGCGCCAGCTGCCATCTGCGGCAGCGGCCTTAAGCATGGTGATCCCCGCCTCGCGAAGTTTCTCACGCGCCACGACCGCATCGACCAGACCGAGTTTCAGGGCGGCATTGCCATCGATATCTTTGCCCGCTGCAATAATTTCCAGCGCGCTGTCGGCACCCAGCAGGCGCGGTAGTCGCACGCTGCCGCCAAATCCGGGCATGATGCCGAGTTTTGTTTCCGGCAGGCCAATACGGGCGTCCGCAGTGGCGATACGCAGATCGGTTGCCAGTACGCATTCGCATCCGCCGCCCAGCGCATAGCCGTCAATGGCGGCCAGGGTTGGCACCGGTAAATCTTCCAGACGGTTGAAGATGCTGTTGGCGTAGCTCAGCCACTGGCTTAGTTTTTCGGTGGGTGCATCAAACAGAGAAAGGAACTCGGTGATATCCGCGCCCACAATAAAAGCAGGTTTAGCGGAGCTCAACAGCAGGCCGCGCAGTTCTGGCTGCTGTTCCAGCACCGCAATCGCCTCGCCCAGACTGGCGACCGTTTGCGTATCGAGCTTATTGACCGAGCCTGTAGCGTCAAAAACCAGCTCGGCGATGCCATCGTCCAGCCAGTGAAGAGTAAGGTTAGCGCCTTGGTAGAGCATGTGCGTCTCCTGAAACCGCGAAAGGTGATCTGGTCATACCAGATGATCGTGAGTGTGGGAGCGATGTTAATTATTTGCAAACTGCTCTTTGCTTATTTGCTAACAAGATCACAGCTGCGCCGACTTCGGCATCTGCACAAGGGGTATGCTAAACTTGCGGCCATTTCGCGACACTGGAGAGACGTCAATGGATTCACTGAAGACCTTGTATCACGCGCATATCGCCACGTTGCAACAACGGGCGCAGCAGGTGCTGGCACGCAATAAACTGGATGCGATGTTGATCCATTCCGGTGAATTGTTGACGGTGTTTCTGGATGACCACACCTATCCGTTTAAGGTGAATCCGCAGTTCAAGGCTTGGGTGCCGGTAACGCAGGTCCCCAACTGCTGGCTTTGGATTGACGGGGTGAACAAACCGAAACTGTGGTTCTACTCTCCGGTAGATTACTGGCACAACGTTGAACCGCTGCCGGATAGCTTCTGGACCGGGGATGTTGAGGTTATCGGCCTGAAAAATGCCGATGAGATTGCGCAACTGCTGCCTGCACAGCGCGATAACGTCGCCTATATCGGCCCGGTTAACGCACGTGCGGCTCAGCTCGGTATCACTTCCGGCAATATCAATCCGAAAGCGGTGATCGACTTCCTGCATTTCCATCGCAGCATCAAAACAGATTATGAACTTGCCTGCCTGCGCCAGGCGCAGAAACTGGCGGTTGCGGGTCATCGCGCAGCGAAAGAGGCATTCTCTGCAGGCTTAAGCGAGTTCGATATCAACCAGGCCTATCTGACCGCAACCGGGCATCGCGATACTGATGTGCCTTACGGCAATATCATCGCGCTTAATGAACACGCTGCGGTGCTGCACTACACCCGGCTGGATCATCAGCCACCGGCGAAACGCCACAGCTTTTTGATTGATGCCGGTGCTGAGTATCTTGGCTATGCCGCCGATTTAACCCGCAGCTATGCGGCGCAGAGCAGTTCGCTCTATGCCAGAATGGTTGAGGCGATGAATGCGGAAGAGCTGGCGCTGATCGCTACGCTGAAAGCGGGCGTGCGCTACACCGATTATCATCTTCAGATGCACCAGCGTATTGCGAAGATGTTGCTGAAGTTTGAGCTGGTGCAGGGGATTAGCGAAGAAGCGCTGGTGGCTGAAGATCTGACCGGTCCGTTTATGCCACATGGTCTGGGACATCCGCTGGGTCTGCAGGTGCATGACGTGGCTGGCTTTATGCAGGATGATCAGGGCACCCATCTGGCCGCGCCCGCGCAATATCCTTATCTTCGCTGCACCCGCGTGCTGCAACCGGGCATGGTCTTAACCATCGAGCCGGGCTTCTATATTATTGACTCATTACTGGCACCGCTGCGTGCAGGCCGTTTCAGTCAGCACTTTAACTGGCAGGCTATCGATGCGCTTCGGCCTTATGGCGGGATTCGTATCGAGGACAACGTGGTGATCCATGCGCATCGCGTTGAGAATATGACCCGCGATCTGCATCTGGCCTGATGGACGCTTTTGATATTCCGGCTGTGCCAGTCAGCAGTAGTGAGGAGACGATCAAAAAGAGTCGCTTCATTACGCTACTGGCACACACCGAAGGCGCTGAGGCGGCGCGGGCATTTGTCCAGCAGGTGAAAAGCGAGCATCCCGCTGCCCGGCATCACTGCTGGGCGTGGGTCGCGGGCGCACCGAATGATTCCCAGCAGCTTGGCTTCTCTGATGATGGGGAACCCTCGGGCACGGCCGGCAAACCGATGCTTGCGCAGCTGATGGGCGCAGATATTGGCGAGATTACCGCCGTCGTCGTGCGTTATTACGGCGGCATCATGCTGGGAACCGGCGGCTTAGTAAAAGCCTATGGCGGTGGGGTCCAGCAGGGACTTAAGCTGCTGCCACGGCAGCGCAAAGTACCGATGAAGCTGTTCACCTTGCAATGCGACTATCCACAGCTCAGCGATATTGAACGGCTGGTTCAGCGTTTCGACGGTAGGGTGACCGACAGTCAGTTTCAGGATCGCATTGCATTGACGCTGGCTGTACCTTACGGACAAATCGACGGATTCAAAAAAAATCTGTCAGACTTTAGTCGGGGCGCGTTATCGCTGATCCCGCTCACACCCTGATGTTCATCTCTATTATTTAAAGGAACGGCTGAATGCACTTTCGCGCCATTACCCGCATAGTCGGTCTGCTGGTGATCCTCTTTTCAGTGACGATGATTTTGCCCGGTCTGGTCGCCCTCATTTATCGCGATGGGGCGGGGCGGGCGTTTAGCCAGACCTTTATGATGGCGCTGGTGATTGGCTCGCTGCTGTGGTGGCCGAATCGTAAAAAGAAAACCGAACTCAAACCGCGCGAAGGGTTCCTGATCGTCGTCCTGTTCTGGACGGTGCTGGGCAGCGTAGGGGCCATGCCCTTTATCTTTGCCGAGCAGCCGCATCTTTCGGTGACGGATGCATTCTTTGAATCGTTCTCGGGCCTGACGACGACGGGTGCCACCACGCTGGTGGGGCTGGATTCTCTGCCTAAGGCGATCCTCTTCTATCGGCAGATGCTCCAGTGGCTGGGCGGTATGGGGATCATCGTGTTAGCGGTGGCGATACTGCCGATTCTGGGCGTCGGGGGCATGCAGCTCTATCGCGCTGAAATGCCGGGTCCGTTAAAAGATAACAAGATGCGGCCACGAATCGCCGAGACAGCCAAGACACTCTGGCTGATCTACGTCCTGCTGACGGTGGCCTGTGCACTGGCGCTGTGGCTGGCGGGCATGCCGGCGTTTGATGCTATCGGTCACAGCTTCTCAACCATCGCCATTGGCGGCTTTTCTACTCACGATGCCAGCATCGGCTATTTTCATAGTGGTACCATCAATACCATCGTGGCGGTGTTTCTGCTGATCTCAGGCTGTAATTACGGCCTGCACTTTGCCATGTTAAGCGGACGTAATTTGCGCGTGTACTGGCGCGACCCGGAATTCCGCATGTTCATTGGCGTTCAGCTGACGCTGGTGTTGATCTGCACGCTGGTGCTCTGGTTCCACAATGTCTATGCCAGCGGCTGGCAGACGCTGAATCAGGCCTTTTTCCAGGTGGTTTCCATGGCGACGACGGCGGGATTCACGACCGACAGCATCGCACGCTGGCCATTGTTCCTGCCGGTGCTTCTGTTGTGCTCCGCCTTTATTGGCGGCTGTGCCGGTTCAACCGGCGGTGGCCTGAAGGTGATTCGCATCCTGCTGTTATGCAAGCAGGGTAACCGTGAGCTTAAGCGTCTGGTTCACCCGAATGCGGTCTACACCATTAAGCTGGGTAATCGGGCGCTTCCGGAACGTATCCTTGAAGCCGTCTGGGGATTCTTCTCGGCCTATGCACTGGTGTTCCTGGTTAGCATGCTGGCAATCATCGCCACCGGTGTCGATGACTTCTCGGCTTTTGCTGCGGTTGCCGCGACGCTCAACAACCTCGGGCCGGGTTTAGGGGTTGTGGCCGATAACTTCACTTCAATGAATGACGTGGCGAAATGGATTCTTATTTCTACCATGCTGTTCGGGCGTCTCGAGGTATTTACCTTGCTGGTGCTGTTCACGCCTACTTTCTGGCGCGAATAATTAATAAGGATGCTGACATGAAAGCGCTGATTCTCTATTCCACTCGCGACGGACAAACAAAGAAGATTGCCTCTTCTATTGCTGAGGTGATCCGTCAGCAGCAGCCATGTGATGTGCTGGACATTCAGGATGTCGCTCTGCCTGACTGGGCGCAGTATGATCGCGTGCTGATTGGCGCCTCGATCCGCTACGGCCATTTCCAGCCGGTCGTCGATAAGTTCGTTAAGCAGCACCTCAGGGAATTGCAGCAGCGTACCAGCGGTTTCTTTTCGGTGAACCTGACGGCGCGGAAACCGGAGAAGCGTTCGCCTGAAACTAACGCCTATACGCAAAAGTTTCTGGCTAACTCTCCGTGGCAACCCAATTGCTGTGCCGTGTTCGCGGGCGCACTTTATTATCCGCGCTATCGCTGGTTCGATCGCGTCATGATACAGCTGATTATGCGTATGACCGGTGGCGAGACAGATTCAACGAAAGAAGTGGAATACACGGACTGGCAGCAGGTTCGCACTTTTGCCAATGATTTTGCACAGTTACCAGGCAAATCGTAGCGAATTAGCGCGATTTGATGAAAATTACTGCGAACGATAATCTTTTCGTAATAAACACTTGTCAGCCCGCGCGAACTCCCTATAATGCGCCTCCATCGACACGGAACACCGGCAACGGGAAACGGGTCGGGAGGCACAGGAGACTGCGCCGCCGGAGAAAAACTTCTGAGAAAGAGGTTGACTCTGCAGGAGGAAAGCGTAATATACGCCACCTCGCGACAGGACGCTAACGCACTGTTCGCACTGCTCTTTAACAATTTATCAGACAATCTGTGTGGGCACTCGCAGGATTGATATCAGCGTCTCAGGACGCAACAAAATATCAAAGCCTCACGAGTGAACACATAATGAAATTCATTATGACGTTTTACAGATGAGCACCGCTTAACTTGTTTAAGCAAATCAAACTTAAATTGAAGAGTTTGATCATGGCTCAGATTGAACGCTGGCGGCAGGCCTAACACATGCAAGTCGGACGGTAGCACAGAGGAGCTTGCTCCTTGGGTGACGAGTGGCGGACGGGTGAGTAATGTCTGGGGATCTGCCCGATAGAGGGGGATAACCACTGGAAACGGTGGCTAATACCGCATAACGTCGCAAGACCAAAGAGGGGGACCTTCGGGCCTCTCACTATCGGATGAACCCAGATGGGATTAGCTAGTAGGCGGGGTAATGGCCCACCTAGGCGACGATCCTAGCTGGTCTGAGAGGATGACCAGCCACACTGGAACTGAGACACGGTCCAGACTCCTACGGGAGGCAGCAGTGGGGAATATTGCACAATGGGCGCAAGCCTGATGCAGCCATGCCGCGTGTATGAAGAAGGCCTTCGGGTTGTAAAGTACTTTCAGCGGGGAGGAAGGCGATGTGGTTAATAACCGCGTCGATTGACGTTACCCGCAGAAGAAGCACCGGCTAACTCCGTGCCAGCAGCCGCGGTAATACGGAGGGTGCAAGCGTTAATCGGAATTACTGGGCGTAAAGCGCACGCAGGCGGTCTGTTAAGTCAGATGTGAAATCCCCGGGCTTAACCTGGGAACTGCATTTGAAACTGGCAGGCTTGAGTCTTGTAGAGGGGGGGTAGAATTCCAGGTGTAGCGGTGAAATGCGTAGAGATCTGGAGGAATACCGGTGGCGAAGGCGGCCCCCTGGACAAAGACTGACGCTCAGGTGCGAAAGCGTGGGGAGCAAACAGGATTAGATACCCTGGTAGTCCACGCCGTAAACGATGTCGACTTGGAGGTTGTTCCCCTGAGGAGTGGCTTCCGGAGCTAACGCGTTAAGTCGACCGCCTGGGGAGTACGGCCGCAAGGTTAAAACTCAAATGAATTGACGGGGGGCCCGCACAAGCGGTGGAGCATGTGGTTTAATTCGATGCAACGCGAAGAACCTTACCTACTCTTGACATCCACGGAATTTGGCAGAGATGCCTTAGTGCCTTCGGGAACCGTGAGACAGGTGCTGCATGGCTGTCGTCAGCTCGTGTTGTGAAATGTTGGGTTAAGTCCCGCAACGAGCGCAACCCTTATCCTTTGTTGCCAGCGATTCGGTCGGGAACTCAAAGGAGACTGCCGGTGATAAACCGGAGGAAGGTGGGGATGACGTCAAGTCATCATGGCCCTTACGAGTAGGGCTACACACGTGCTACAATGGCGCATACAAAGAGAAGCGACCTCGCGAGAGCAAGCGGACCTCACAAAGTGCGTCGTAGTCCGGATCGGAGTCTGCAACTCGACTCCGTGAAGTCGGAATCGCTAGTAATCGTGGATCAGAATGCCACGGTGAATACGTTCCCGGGCCTTGTACACACCGCCCGTCACACCATGGGAGTGGGTTGCAAAAGAAGTAGGTAGCTTAACCTTCGGGAGGGCGCTTACCACTTTGTGATTCATGACTGGGGTGAAGTCGTAACAAGGTAACCGTAGGGGAACCTGCGGTTGGATCACCTCCTTACCTGAAGATACCTTCCCGCGCAGTGTCCACACAGATTGTCTGATAAAAAGTAACGAGCAGAAAAAACCTCTACAGGCTTGTAGCTCAGGTGGTTAGAGCGCACCCCTGATAAGGGTGAGGTCGGTGGTTCAAGTCCACTCAGGCCTACCAAATTCGCACTCACGCTGCGTTATGTCTCCGGCTCGCATAGTTCACTATGCTTCGCGAAGACATGCCTTGCCTGAGCACGAATTGCATTTCTCACGAAGTGTACTCGGTTGAGTGGTAGTAGTGGTCTCTGCAGTAACTGTATGGGGCTATAGCTCAGCTGGGAGAGCGCCTGCCTTGCACGCAGGAGGTCAGCGGTTCGATCCCGCTTAGCTCCACCATACCGTTTTAACTGTTTTTTCTGAATACTTCAGAGCGTACCGGCAACGGTGTGCTGCGAAGTATTATGCTCTTTAACAATCCGGAACAAGCTGAAAATTGAAACGACGTGTCGTTTTCATTCTCCGTAATAAGAATGAAAAACGCGACATGTTCGAGTCTCTCAAATGCTTGCAGCTCGCAGCGTTGAAAAACGCCTGTGGGTTGTGAGGTTAAGCGACTAAGCGTACACGGTGGATGCCCAGGCAGTCAGAGGCGATGAAGGACGTGCTAATCTGCGTAAAGCGACGGTAAGGTGATATGAACCGCTACAGCCGTCGATGTCCGAATGGGGAAACCCGGTGCACTCTGTGCATCATTGCAGCATGAATACATAGTGCTGCAAGGCGAACCGGGGGAACTGAAACATCTAAGTACCCCGAGGAAAAGAAATCAACCGAGATTCCCCCAGTAGCGGCGAGCGAACGGGGAGCAGCCCAGAGCCTGAATCAGCATGTGTGTTAGTGGAAGCGTCTGGAAAGTCGCAGGGTACAGGGTGATACTCCCGTACACAAAAGCGCATATGCTGTGAGCTCGATGAGTAAGGCGGGACACGTGGTATCCTGTCTGAATATGGGGGGACCATCCTCCAAGGCTAAATACTCCTGACTGACCGATAGTGAACCAGTACCGTGAGGGAAAGGCGAAAAGAACCCCGGCGAGGGGAGTGAAACAGAACCTGAAACCGTGTACGTACAAGCAGTGGGAGCCTTCTTTATGGGGGTGACTGCGTACCTTTTGTATAATGGGTCAGCGACTTATATTCTGTAGCAAGGTTAACCGTATAGGGGAGCCGCAGGGAAACCGAGTCTTAACTGGGCGTTAAGTTGCAGGGTATAGACCCGAAACCCGGTGATCTAGCCATGGGCAGGTTGAAGGTTGGGTAACACTAACTGGAGGACCGAACCGACTAATGTTGAAAAATTAGCGGATGACCTGTGGCTGGGGGTGAAAGGCCAATCAAACCGGGAGATAGCTGGTTCTCCCCGAAAGCTATTTAGGTAGCGCCTCGTGAACTCATCCTCGGGGGTAGAGCACTGTTTCGGCTAGGGGGCCATCCCGGCTTACCAACCCGATGCAAACTGCGAATACCGAGGAATGTTATCACGGGAGACACACGGCGGGTGCTAACGTCCGTCGTGAAGAGGGAAACAACCCAGACCGCCAGCTAAGGTCCCAAAGTCATGGTTAAGTGGGAAACGATGTGGGAAGGCACAGACAGCCAGGATGTTGGCTTAGAAGCAGCCATCATTTAAAGAAAGCGTAATAGCTCACTGGTCGAGTCGGCCTGCGCGGAAGATGTAACGGGGCTAAACCATGCACCGAAGCTGCGGCAGCGACGCTTATGCGTTGTTGGGTAGGGGAGCGTTCTGTAAGCCGTCGAAGGTGTGCTGTGAGGCATGCTGGAGGTATCAGAAGTGCGAATGCTGACATAAGTAACGATAAAGCGGGTGAAAAGCCCGCTCGCCGGAAGACCAAGGGTTCCTGTTCAACGTTAATCGGAGCAGGGTGAGTCGACCCCTAAGGCGAGGCCGAAAGGCGTAGTCGATGGGAAACAGGTTAATATTCCTGTACTCGGTGTTACTGCGAAGGGGGGACGGAGAAGGCTATATCAGCCGGGCGACGGTTGTCCCGGTTTAAGCGTGTAGGCGGAGGGTCGGGTAAATCCGGTCCCTTATCAACGCTGAGGCGTGACGACGAGGCACTACGGTGCTGAAGTGATAAATGCCCAGCTTCGGGGAAAAGCCTCTAAGCATCAGGTAACACAGAATCGTACCCCAAACCGACACAGGTGGTCAGGTAGAGAATACCAAGGCGCTTGAGAGAACTCGGGTGAAGGAACTAGGCAAAATGGTGCCGTAACTTCGGGAGAAGGCACGCTGGCGCGTAGGTGGAGGGACTTGCTCCCCGAGCCGAAGCCAGTCGAAGATACCAGCTGGCTGCAACTGTTTATTAAAAACACAGCACTGTGCAAACACGAAAGTGGACGTATACGGTGTGACGCCTGCCCGGTGCCGGAAGGTTAATTGATGGGGTTATCCGCAAGGAGAAGCTCTTGATCGAAGCCCCGGTAAACGGCGGCCGTAACTATAACGGTCCTAAGGTAGCGAAATTCCTTGTCGGGTAAGTTCCGACCTGCACGAATGGCGTAATGATGGCCAGGCTGTCTCCACCCGAGACTCAGTGAAATTGAACTCGCTGTGAAGATGCAGTGTACCCGCGGCAAGACGGAAAGACCCCGTGAACCTTTACTACAGCTTGACACTGAACATTGAGCCTTGATGTGTAGGATAGGTGGGAGGCTTTGAAGCGCGGACGCCAGTCTGCGTGGAGCCAACCTTGAAATACCACCCTTTAATGTTTGATGTTCTAACGTAGGCCCGTAATCCGGGCTGCGGACAGTGTCTGGTGGGTAGTTTGACTGGGGCGGTCTCCTCCTAAAGAGTAACGGAGGAGCACGAAGGTCAGCTAATCACGGTCGGACATCGTGAGGTTAGTGCAATGGCATAAGCTGGCTTGACTGCGAGAGTGACGGCTCGAGCAGGTGCGAAAGCAGGTCATAGTGATCCGGTGGTTCTGAATGGAAGGGCCATCGCTCAACGGATAAAAGGTACTCCGGGGATAACAGGCTGATACCGCCCAAGAGTTCATATCGACGGCGGTGTTTGGCACCTCGATGTCGGCTCATCACATCCTGGGGCTGAAGTAGGTCCCAAGGGTACGGCTGTTCGCCGTTTAAAGTGGTACGCGAGCTGGGTTTAGAACGTCGTGAGACAGTTCGGTCCCTATCTGCCGTGGGCGCTGGAGAATTGAGGGGGGTTGCTCCTAGTACGAGAGGACCGGAGTGAACGCACCACTGGTGTTCGGGTTGTCATGCCAATGGCATTGCCCGGTAGCTAAGTGCGGAAAAGATAAGTGCTGAAAGCATCTAAGCACGAAACTTGCCCCGAGATGAGTTCTCCCTGACCCCTTGAGGGTCCTGAAGGGACGTTGAAGACTACGACGTTGATAGGCCGGGTGTGTAAGCGCAGCGATGCGTTGAGCTAACCGGTACTAATGACCCGTGAGGCTTAACCTTACAACGCCAGAGGCGTTTTTGAGAGACACGATTTTCAGCCTTGTACCGGATATTCTGCGCGGCCCCCTGTGGCGGCGCGGAGACAGAATTTGCCTGGCGGCTTTAGCGCGGTGGTCCCACCTGACCCCATGCCGAACTCAGAAGTGAAACGCCGTAGCGCCGATGGTAGTGTGGGGCCTCCCCATGCGAGAGTAGGGAACTGCCAGGCATCAAATAAGTGAAGAAGCCCCGCACGAGAGTGCGGGGCTTTTTTACGTCTGCAGATCGTGAAAAACCGCACCGTAATCTCCGAAAACAGCCTGAGAACCCCTCTCTGATACGGTAAACTACGGCCAGATAACTCAGTAAAGGCCGTCAAATGTCCAGCCAGCATCCCTCCTTAAAAGCCGACAACACGCTTGGGCTTGAAGTACACACACAAAAACGCATCGTCGCAGAGACGCCAGCCGCCATTCTGGCCGCATGGCAGGATAGCCAGCGTAATCAGTCACCTTTCCTTGTGCTCGGGGAAGGCAGTAACGTCCTCTTCCTGGAGGATTTTGCCGGTACCGTGGTGCTGAATCGCATTAAAGGCATCAAAATTCAGGATGAATTTGAGTGCTGGAAGTTGCATGTCGGGGCAGGTGAAAACTGGCATCAACTGGTTAAAAGCACGCTGGAAAAAGGGATCACTGGCCTGGAAAACCTGGCATTGATCCCTGGAATGACGGGTTCGGCACCGATTCAGAACATTGGTGCCTATGGTGTGGAATTAAAAGCTGTCTGCGAATACGTGGATGTACTTAATCTGCACAGTGGTGAGACAGAACGCCTCGATCGTGAAGCCTGTGAGTTTGGCTATCGTGACAGCATTTTTAAACATCGCTACCAGTCAGGCTATGTCATCGTCGCCGTCGGGATGATCCTGCCTAAGCAATGGCAGCCGGTATTAACCTATGGCGATCTGAAAACGCTTAATCCGGTGACAGCTAATGCCTGGGATGTCTATCACGCGGTTTGCCAGATGCGGCAGAGCAAATTACCGGATCCGAAAGTCACCGGTAATGTCGGCAGCTTCTTTAAAAACCCGGTCGTCACCGAGGCGCAGTGTCACACACTGCTCACCCAATTTCCCGCTATGCCACACTATCTGATGCCAGATGGAGAAACTAAGCTGGCCGCAGGGTGGCTTATCGATCAGTGTCAGCTGAAAGGGTATCGCATCGGCGGCGCCGCCGTTCACCAGCAACAGGCTCTGGTGCTGATTAACGCTGACCATGCCACGCCTGAGGATATCGTTGCGCTGGCAAAAACTGTGCGCGCCCGGGTGGGTGAAAAATTTGATGTCTGGCTGGAGCCCGAAGTCCGCTTTATTCAGGCGCAGGGTGAGTGCAATGCTGTCGGGGTGATCGCATGAAAGACCACAGTGTCCCGCTAAAACTGGTCGATATTTTATCTGATGGTGAGTTTCATTCTGGCGAGCAGCTGGGCGACACTCTGGGCATGAGTCGTGCCGCCATCAACAAGCACATCCAGACACTAAAAAGCTGGGGTCTGGACGTCTATACCGTGACAGGGAAAGGCTACAGTCTCTCTGCCCCGATACAGCTGCTGGATGAGCAGGCAATTCTGTCACAGGTGAAGCAGGGCAATGTCTCGGTTATCCCGGTCATTGACTCCACAAACCAGTATCTGCTAGAACGCATGCATGACCTGCAGTCGGGTGCCGCCTGTATCGCTGAATATCAGCAGGCAGGTCGTGGCCGTCGTGGTCGTCAATGGTTCTCTCCTTTTGGTGCCAACCTCTACATGTCCATGTACTGGCGTCTTGAGCAGGGTCCGGCTGCGGCGATGGGTCTTAGCCTGGTCATTGGCATTGTTATGGCTGAAACATTACGTGCACTCGGTGCCGATGATGTCCGGGTAAAGTGGCCTAATGATATTTACCTCAACGATCGGAAACTGGCAGGTATTCTGGTCGAACTGACCGGTAAAACCGGTGATGCTGCTCAGATCGTGATGGGGGCGGGCATCAATCTGGCGATGCGGACAGCGGATGCTTCACAGATTAATCAGGGCTGGATTAACCTGCAGGAGGCCGGAGTAAGCGTGAACCGCAATGAGCTGGCAGCCCGTCTGATCAACAGCCTGCGCGAGGCCCTGCCGCTGTTTGAGCAGGAGGGATTAACTGCCTTCATCTCGCGCTGGGCGGCACTGGACAATTTTATTAACCGGCCCGTTAAGTTGCTCATCGGCGAACGTGAAGTGCATGGTATTGCACGGGGTGTCGACAGCCAGGGTGGTTTATTACTGGAGCAGGATGGTGAAATAAAAGCCTGGGTGGGGGGGGAAATATCACTGCGTCCTGTCTGATCAAAAAAAGCCTGCACTGATGCAGGCTTTTTTATGACCGCTGTTATTTACGCAGGCGAACCTTATCGACCGCATGATCGCCACTTTTGGTCATGATCAGGCTGGCCCTTTCACGTGTCGGCAGGATATTTTCCTGCAGGTTAAGCCAGTTAATCTCTTTCCATAGATTACCTGCTATCTCAACCGCTTCTGCCTCCGAGAGCTGGGCGTAATGGTGGAAGTAGGAGTCTGGATCGGTAAAGGCACCCTGACGGAATTTCAGGAATCGATTGATATACCAGCTTTGCAGAAGGTCTTCCTCTGCATCTACATAGATAGAGAAGTCAACGAAGTCCGAAACAAAGACATGATGAGGGTCATGGGGATAGTCCATGCCACTCTGTAATACGTTCAGACCTTCCAGAATAAGAATATCTGGCTGCTGTATCACTTTATCGCCATCAGGGATGACATCATAAATCAGGTGCGAATAGACCGGGGCGGTCACCTGACTGGCGCCGGATTTTAAATCGGAGACGAAATTGACCAGCCGGTGCATATCATAAGATTGCGGGAAGCCTTTTTTCTTCATTAAGCCACGCTCTTTCAGCACGGCATTAGGGTGAAGGAAGCCATCCGTCGTGATCAATTCCACTTTACGATGTTCAGGCCAGCGACTGAGCAACGCCTGCAGTACACGCGCAGTCGTACTTTTACCGACCGCGACGCTCCCCGCGATACTGATGATATAGGGGATTTTCTGGCTATTGGTGCCCAGAAATTGCTCCAGTACCGCCTGCCGACGAACGTTAGAGCTGATATAGAAATTAAGCAGACGCGAAAGTGGCAGATAAATTTCTGCAACTTCCTCCAGCGAAAGATCTTCGTTGATGCCCTTGAGCTGCGCGATCTCTTCCTCTGACAGCGTCATAGGCACAGAATCACGTAATGCAGCCCACTGCTCACGAGTGAACTCCAGATAAGGCGTTGTCAGGGGGGTTGTTTTATCCATAAGCATGCATCTGACCGCAAATTCATTACTATCAACCGCGTATTAGCCGATAAGCAGGACAGCACGGGTGAAGTGAATCACGAATCGCTGGTTTATCATTGAGAACAATGGGCTGGAGGGTATCACCAGTATGGCTTTTAACAGAAGTAAAAAGATAAACGCGATCACGCTTTCGTCGGCATACCCACAAAACGTTGCAGTGCCTTTAATTTTTACTGCTTTATCGTTGTTTATGATATTGCAGGCCGGCACAGCTAATGTGCGACGTTTAATCTGCTTATACAGTCATCGCTATGCCTGATTGGCTGAACGGCATAATACGACGCTTACAGTAAGGCTGATACATGTCACGCACAACCTTTCGCAAAAAAACAAACAGTACAAAGACATTTTAAACACTTCCTTTCAGCGCAAATCGTCATAGTGAGAAAGAATGCGCATGACAATATGGTCCCGCTTTCGATAGAAGTGCGCCGCTCCATGAGAAAAAAGGGTTCAGCCAGGGTCAAAAAAACCTCATTCAGCACCCCGACGTAAAAAAAAGGGTGCTGGCCACTCCTTTTATTCGCATAAAAGAGAAGGGCAGAGGGAGTTAAGATGGTGGCGCGCTTTAGTCTGATCCTGTGAAAACAGCGCCAGATTGCACAAATAATCTGCATAAAAACGTTAAAATGCGATGATTTGCACAAATAGTAAGCGATAGAAAAAAATATGCGATTTTTTAGTTGCATCCAGGGCCCGACCTTCCTAGAATGCGCTCCACTTGATGCCGGCTTAGCTCAGTTGGTAGAGCAACTGACTTGTAATCAGTAGGTCACCAGTTCGATTCCGGTAGCCGGCACCAATCAAGTAGGTGGGATTCCCGAGCGGCCAAAGGGAGCAGACTGTAAATCTGCCGTCACAGACTTCGAAGGTTCGAATCCTTCTCCCACCACCATCTCAGCCTCGCGGTTGAGTACAGATAAACGGCCTGTTTATCTGTCAGGTGAGTCACTTATCACCCTGAATTCAGACTGAGCGTTAGCGAAGTCAACGTCGGTCAGCTTCGCTGGCAGACAGTAGATAGCAGAGAAGCATTCACTGTTATCTGCAAGCTACAGAAAGAACAGGTAGCCGAGTTCCAGGATGCGGGCATCGTATAATGGCTATTACCTCAGCCTTCCAAGCTGATGATGCGGGTTCGATTCCCGCTGCCCGCTCCAGATGTGCTGATATGGCTCAGTTGGTAGAGCGCACCCTTGGTAAGGGTGAGGTCCCCAGTTCGACTCTGGGTATCAGCACCACTTCCTTTAATCTCCCTCCTGATTTTCTCTGTAACTTCCTTGCAGTCAGGCATTGCCTGGTTAATGTGATGATATCATTGATATATCCGTGTCTTAGAGGGACTAGCGATGGCTAAAGAGCAATTTCAACGTAACAAACTGCACGTAAACGTGGGCACCATCGGTCACGTTGACCACGGTAAAACCACCCTGACTGCAGCTATCACTACCGTACTGGCTAAAACCAACGGCGGCCAGGCTCGTGCATTCGACCAGATCGACAGCACGCCTGAAGAAAAAGCCCGCGGTATCACCATCAACACCGCTCACGTTGAGTACGAGACTGCTGCACGTCACTACGCTCACGTTGACTGCCCAGGCCACGCCGACTATGTGAAAAACATGATCACCGGTGCTGCGCAGATGGACGGCGCGATCCTGGTTGTTGCTGCGACTGATGGCCCGATGCCACAGACCCGTGAGCACATCCTGCTGGGTCGTCAGGTTGGCGTTCCTTACATCATCGTGTTCCTGAACAAGTGCGACATGGTTGATGATGAAGAGCTGCTGGAGCTGGTAGAGATGGAAGTGCGTGACCTGCTGTCACAGTACGACTTCCCAGGCGACGACACCCCAATCGTTCGTGGTTCTGCTCTGAAAGCGCTGGAAGGCGTTCCTGAGTGGGAAGCGAAAATCATTGAACTGGCTGAACACCTGGACAACTACATCCCGGATCCAGTCCGTGCGATCGACATGCCGTTCCTGCTGCCAATCGAAGACGTATTCTCAATCTCTGGCCGTGGTACTGTTGTTACCGGTCGTGTTGAGCGCGGCATCGTTAAAGTCGGCGACGAAGTTGAAATCGTGGGTATCAAAGATACTGCGAAATCAACCTGTACCGGTGTTGAGATGTTCCGTAAGCTGCTGGACCAGGGTCAGGCAGGCGAAAACTGTGGTGTTCTGCTGCGCGGTATCAAGCGTGAAGACATCCAGCGTGGCCAGGTTCTGGCTAAGCCAGGCTCAATTAAGCCACACACCCAGTTCGAGTCAGAAGTTTACGTTCTG
Source organism: Pantoea vagans (assembly GCF_004792415.1). NCBI lineage: Bacteria > Pseudomonadati > Pseudomonadota > Gammaproteobacteria > Enterobacterales > Erwiniaceae > Pantoea > Pantoea vagans. The sequence continues at coordinate 3,878,874 of NZ_CP038853.1, read as the reverse complement.
TCTAAAGACGAAGGTGGCCGCCATACTCCGTTCTTCAAAGGCTATCGTCCACAGTTCTACTTCCGTACAACTGACGTAACCGGCTCAGTAGAGCTGCCAGAAGGCGTTGAAATGGTCATGCCAGGCGACAACATCAAAATGGTTGTTACCCTGATCCACCCAATCGCAATGGACGAAGGTCTGCGCTTCGCAATCCGCGAAGGTGGCCGTACCGTTGGCGCGGGTGTTGTTGCTAAAGTTATCGCATAATTACCGATAACGTTTGACGCAATGCACACGGAAAGGGCATCATTTGATGCCCTTTTTGCACGCTGTTTCATAGAACCTGGCTCATCAGTGATTTTTTGAATCATAATCATTGCTGAGACAGGCTCTGTTATGCGGCGTTGGATACCGAGTTACGCCCCAAAAGCTCATTCGGTTTGGACGCCTCGCACTGCGGGGCAGAATAGTTTCTGAATTATTGTGGCAGGTTGGTTTATGAGTGCGAATACCGAAGCTCAAGGGAGCGGGCGTGGCCTGGAAGCGGTAAAGTGGGTAGGTGTTATATTACTGCTGCTTGCAGCGATTGTAGGTAACTACCTCTATCGTGATGTGTCACTGCCACTGCGTGCATTAGCCGTAGTTGTACTGATTGCAGCGGCTGGCGGCATTGCGCTTTTAACGACCAAAGGCAAAGCGACCGTGGCTTTTGCTCGTGAAGCAAGAACAGAAATGCGTAAGGTTATCTGGCCAACCCGCCAGGAAACGCTGCACACCACGTTAATCGTTGCCGCGGTTACTGCCGTGATGTCACTGATTTTGTGGGGGCTGGATGGTATTCTGGTCCGTCTGGTATCGTTTATCACTGGCCTGAGGTTCTGAGATGTCTGAAGCTCCAAAGAAACGCTGGTACGTCGTACAGGCGTTTTCCGGTTTTGAAGGCCGCGTAGCCCAATCGCTGCGCGAGCATATCAAATTGCACAACATGGAAGAGCTGTTTGGTGAAGTCATGGTTCCGACTGAAGAAGTCGTTGAAATCCGTGGTGGCCAGCGTCGTAAGAGCGAGCGCAAGTTTTTCCCGGGATACGTACTGGTTCAGATGGTGATGAATGACGCCAGCTGGCATTTAGTACGCAGCGTCCCGCGCGTGATGGGTTTCATCGGCGGTACCTCTGACCGTCCTGCACCTATCAGCGATAAAGAAGTTGATGCGATCATGAATCGTCTGCAGCAGGTCGGCGACAAGCCTCGTCCTAAAACGCTGTTTGAACCCGGTGAAATGGTTCGTGTTAATGACGGTCCGTTCGCTGACTTTAACGGTGTGGTTGAAGATGTGGATTACGAGAAGAGCCGCCTGACGGTATCCGTTTCCATCTTTGGTCGTGCAACACCGGTTGAGCTCGACTTCGGTCAGGTGGAGAAAGGTTAACCTCTTTCCGCTCACAAATTAGCTGTTGCAGCAGGCGCGAAATTTAACTACAATTTCGCGCCTTTTGTTTTTATGCGCTGGCAACAGCGTATAAATCGTTATCACGGGGAGCCTTTACAGGCGCTATAACCCAATTGAGGAAATATCATGGCTAAGAAAGTCCAAGCCTACGTCAAGCTGCAGGTTGCAGCTGGTATGGCGAACCCAAGTCCACCGGTTGGTCCAGCTCTGGGTCAGCAGGGTGTTAACATCATGGAATTCTGTAAAGCGTTCAACGCTAAGACCGAATCTCTGGAAAAAGGTCTGCCGACTCCTGTTGTTATCACCGTATACAGCGACCGTTCTTTCACCTTCATTACCAAAACGCCTCCGGCTGCCGTACTGCTGAAAAAAGCAGCGGGTATCAAGTCTGGCTCTGGTAAGCCGAACAAAGATAAAGTCGGTAAAGTGACTCGTGCTCAGGTACGTGAAATCGCAGAAACCAAAGCTGCGGACATGACTGGTTCTGACGTTGAAGCGATGACTCGCTCAATCGAAGGTACTGCTCGTTCCATGGGCCTGGTAGTAGAGGACTAAGAAATGGCTAAGCTGACCAAGCGCATGACCGTAATTCGCGACAAAGTTGACGCGACCAAGCAGTACGACATTGCTGAAGCTGTTGCTCTGCTGAAAGAACTGGCAACTGCCAAGTTTGTTGAAAGCGTTGACGTTGCTGTCAACCTCGGCATTGATGCACGTAAATCTGATCAGAACGTTCGCGGCGCGACCGTTCTGCCACACGGTACTGGTCGTTCAGTACGTGTTGCTGTCTTCGCCCAGGGCGCTAACGCTGAAGCTGCTAAAGCAGCTGGCGCAGAGCTGGTAGGTATGGAAGACCTGGCTGATCAGATCAAGAAAGGCGAAATGAATTTTGACGTTGTTATTGCTTCTCCGGATGCAATGCGCGTTGTTGGCCAGCTGGGCCAGATTCTGGGTCCACGTGGCCTGATGCCAAACCCGAAAGTCGGTACTGTAACCCCTAACGTTGCTGAAGCGGTTAAGAACGCTAAAGCCGGTCAGGTTCGTTATCGTAACGACAAAAACGGCATCATCCACACTACCATCGGTAAAGTGGACTTTGACGCTGACAAACTGAAAGAAAACCTGGAATCTCTGCTGGTTGCGCTGAAAAAAGCTAAACCATCACAGGCTAAAGGCGTGTACATCAAGAAAGTCAGCCTTTCAACCACCATGGGCGCCGGCGTTGCCGTTGACCAGGCTGGTCTGAACGCAACAGCAAACTAATTGCTGCTTGAAACGGGCGAAAAATTCACCTAGAATCTTACGCCCGTTGTTCTGTTATTAGCAGAACAGGACACCAGATATTAGCAGAACAGGACACCAGAGAGCCAGAACCGACGGTTGCGTTTATCGCCATTCCCTCTGACTCTGCTGCGTCGCACAGAATTTAGGTTGGAGCCAGGCCTTATCCTGGCCTCCGTCCAAGACCGCAGGTGCTGTTTATCTCCGGATATTCCGCTTAATCCCCTGCGTAGACGGTGACAGAACCAAAAGAATTTTTTCTTAGCTGGATTCTGCTCACCGTGTTCGAGCGCTTATTACCCCTCGGGGTGAGTAAGTGAAGTGAGTTCCGGGGAAATCCTTTCCCGGTCAAATCCAGGAGCAAAAGCTAATGGCATTAAATCTTCAAGACAAACAAGCGATTGTTGCTGAAGTCAGCGAAGTAGCCAAAGGTGCGCTTTCAGCGGTTGTTGCGGATTCCCGTGGCGTTACCGTTGATAAAATGACCGAACTGCGTAAAGCAGGCCGTGAAGCTGGCGTTTACATGCGTGTTGTTCGTAACACCCTGCTGCGCCGCGTCGTTGAAGGTACTCAGTTTGAGTGCCTGAAAGACACGTTTGTTGGTCCGACCCTGATTGCATATTCTATGGAACACCCGGGCGCTGCTGCTCGTCTGTTCAAAGATTTCGCGAAAGCGAATGCAAAATTTGAGGTCAAAGCTGCAGCCTTTGAAGGTGAGCTGATCACGGCGGCCAATATTGACCGTCTGGCAACGCTGCCGACCTACGAAGAAGCACTGGCACGTCTGATGTCGACCATGAAAGAAGCCGCTGCCGGCAAACTGGTCCGCACTCTGGCTGCTGTACGCGATGCAAAAGAAGCGGCTTAAGGCCTTATTCTTTTCTTCGTACCTGCTTACGTATAAACTTTTTCTGATTCTTAGGAACAATTGTCATGTCTATCACTAAAGACCAAATTCTGGAAGCTGTTGCAGCGATGTCCGTAATGGAAGTTGTTGAGCTGGTTTCTGCTATGGAAGAAAAATTCGGCGTTTCTGCTGCTGCTGCTGTAGCTGTTGCTGCGGGCCCGGCTGAAGCTGTTGAAGAAAAAACTGAATTCGACGTCGTACTGAAAGCTGTTGGCGCGAACAAAGTAGCAGTCATCAAAGCCGTACGTACTGCGACTGGTCTGGGCCTGAAAGAAGCCAAAGACCTGGTTGAAGCAACTGGCGTAATCAAAGAAGGCATCAGCAAAGATGACGCAGCTGCACTTGAAGCTGCTCTGAAAGAAGCTGGCGCTGAAGTTGAAGTTAAGTAAGACAGCCTTCGGGTTGCAGTCTGAGTAGTTTCAGACTGATGGCTGGTGACTTTTTGGTCACCAGCCTTTTTGCGCTACAGGGTCTCAATGGGGTTTCACACTGTTTGTCCATTGTTACTATTCAATATCTTTCTCTATCGACGACTTAATATACCGCTTTCCTGTGCGGGTTCCCTGCCTTCACAAAAGCGATGAAATGATTTAAGCGTGATAGAAAGAGGTATTGCACTGCTGCCGCGCAGCCAGTGAATCAAACAAAATCGTGTTGCATGAACTGTCCTGTCAGGACGGACAGCGTGGGTCGACTTGTCAGCTAGCTGAGGAACCCTATGGTTTACTCCTATACCGAGAAAAAACGTATTCGTAAGGATTTTGGTAAACGTCCGCAAGTACTGGACATACCTTATCTCCTTTCCATCCAGCTCGACTCGTTCCAGAAGTTTATCGAGCAAGATCCAGAAGGTCAGTACGGACTGGAAGCTGCATTCCGCTCTGTATTCCCTATTGCGAGCTACAGCGGCAACTCTGAGTTGCAGTATGTCAGCTACCGCCTGGGTGAACCTGTCTTTGACGTCAAAGAGTGTCAGATACGTGGCGTGACCTATTCGGCACCGCTGCGCGTGAAACTGCGTCTGGTGATCTATGAGCGCGAAGCGCCAGAAGGCACCGTAAAAGACATTAAAGAACAAGAAGTCTACATGGGCGAGATTCCGCTCATGACCGACAACGGTACCTTTGTTATCAATGGTACCGAGCGCGTTATCGTTTCTCAGCTGCACCGTAGTCCCGGCGTGTTCTTTGATAGCGATAAGGGTAAAACCCACTCATCGGGTAAAGTGCTGTACAACGCACGTATCATCCCTTACCGCGGTTCATGGCTCGACTTTGAGTTTGACCCGAAAGATAACCTGTTTGTCCGTATTGACCGTCGTCGTAAGCTGCCGGCCACTATCATCCTGCGCGCGTTACAGTTCACTACACCTCAGATCCTCGATATCTTCTTCGAGAAAGTGGTGTTTGAAATCCGTGACAACAAGCTGCAGATGGAGCTGGTGCCTGAGCGCCTGCGCGGTGAAACCGCTACCTTCGATATCGAAGCGAACGGCACCGTCTACGTCGAAAAAGGTCGCCGCATTACTGCGCGCCATATTCGTCAGCTGGAAAAAGATGGCATTCAGCACATCGAAGTCCCGGTTGAATATATCGCGGGCAAAGTGGTCGCTAAAGATTACATCGATGAGAGCACCGGTGAGCTGATTGTTGCAGCGAACATGGAACTGTCACTGGATCTGCTGGCTAAACTGAGCCAGTCCGGTCACAAGCGCATCGAAACGCTGTTCACCAACGATCTGGATCACGGTCCATATATGTCCGAGACCCTGCGTGTCGACCCAACCAGCGATCGCCTGAGCGCCCTGGTTGAGATCTACCGCATGATGCGTCCTGGTGAGCCGCCAACACGCGAAGCTGCAGAGAACCTGTTTGAGAACCTGTTCTTCTCAGAAGATCGTTACGATCTTTCTGCGGTCGGTCGTATGAAGTTCAACCGCTCATTGCTGCGTGATGAAATCGAAGGTTCAGGCATCCTGAGCAAAGATGACATCATCGAAGTGATGAAGAAGCTGATCGACATCCGTAACGGTAAAGGCGAAGTGGACGATATCGACCACCTCGGTAACCGTCGTATTCGTTCAGTGGGTGAAATGGCTGAGAACCAGTTCCGTGTCGGTCTGGTCCGTGTTGAGCGTGCGGTTAAAGAGCGTCTGTCTCTGGGCGACCTTGATACGCTGATGCCACAGGACATGATCAACGCGAAGCCGATTTCGGCTGCGGTGAAAGAGTTCTTTGGTTCAAGCCAGCTTTCTCAGTTTATGGATCAGAACAACCCGCTGTCAGAGATTACGCACAAACGTCGTATCTCTGCTCTCGGCCCGGGTGGTTTGACGCGTGAGCGTGCCGGCTTCGAAGTGCGTGACGTACACCCAACGCACTACGGTCGTGTCTGCCCAATCGAAACCCCTGAAGGTCCGAACATCGGTCTGATCAACTCCTTGTCTGTCTATGCACAGACCAATGAGTACGGTTTCCTTGAGACACCTTATCGCCGTGTTATCGACGGTCTGGTTTCTGACGAGATTCACTACCTCTCTGCTATCGAAGAGGGTAACTACGTTATCGCTCAGGCGAACGCCCCTCTGGATGACAACGGCGCGTTTGTTGATGACCTGGTCACCTGCCGTAGCAAAGGCGAATCAAGTCTGTTCAGCCGCGATCAGGTTGACTACATGGACGTTTCCACCCAGCAGGTGGTTTCTGTCGGTGCATCCCTGATCCCGTTCCTGGAACACGATGACGCCAACCGTGCCCTGATGGGTGCGAACATGCAACGTCAGGCCGTTCCGACTCTGCGTGCTGATAAGCCGCTGGTTGGTACCGGTATGGAACGTGCTGTTGCCGTTGACTCCGGTGTAACAGCCGTGGCGAAACGTGGCGGTACCGTACAGTACGTTGACGCATCACGTATCGTTATCAAAGTTAACGAAGACGAAATGCATGCTGGCGAAGCCGGTATCGACATTTACAACCTGACCAAATATACCCGTTCTAACCAGAACACCTGCATCAACCAGATGCCATGTGTTTCTCTGGGTGAGCCGGTTGAGCGCGGCGACGTGCTGGCAGATGGCCCGTCCACCGATCTGGGTGAACTGGCACTGGGCCAGAACATGCGCGTGGCGTTCATGCCGTGGAACGGCTACAACTTCGAAGACTCCATCCTGGTCTCCGAGCGCGTGGTTCAGGAAGATCGCTTTACGACTATCCACATTCAGGAACTGGCTTGCGTGTCGCGTGACACCAAACTGGGGCCGGAAGAGATCACTGCTGATATCCCGAACGTGGGTGAAGCTGCACTCTCTAAACTGGATGAGTCAGGTATCGTCTACATCGGTGCTGAAGTGACCGGTGGCGACATTCTGGTTGGTAAGGTAACGCCTAAAGGTGAAACCCAGCTGACGCCAGAAGAAAAACTGCTGCGCGCTATCTTCGGTGAAAAAGCCTCTGACGTGAAAGATTCGTCACTGCGCGTGCCGAATGGCGTGTCAGGTACCGTGATCGACGTTCAGGTCTTTACCCGCGATGGCGTGGAAAAAGACAAACGTGCGCTTGAAATCGAAGAGATGCAGCTGAAGCAGGCCAAAAAAGACCTGTCTGAAGAACTGCAGATCCTGGAAGCGGGCCTGTTCAGCCGTATCCAGAACGTACTGATTTCGGGTGGCGTTGAAGCAGACAAACTGGACAAGCTGCCGCGCGAGCGCTGGCTGGAACTGGGTCTGACTGACGAAGCCAAGCAAAACCAGCTGGAGCAGCTGGCAGAGCAGTACGACGAACTGAAGCACGAGTTTGAGAAAAAACTCGAAGGTAAGCGTCGTAAGATCACCCAGGGCGATGATCTGGCACCAGGCGTGCTGAAAATCGTTAAGGTTTATCTGGCTGTTAAGCGTCAGATTCAGCCGGGTGACAAAATGGCAGGCCGTCACGGTAACAAAGGTGTTATCTCCAAGATCAACCCGATCGAAGATATGCCTTACGATGAAAACGGCACGCCGGTTGACATCGTTCTGAACCCGCTGGGCGTACCATCGCGTATGAACATCGGTCAGATTCTGGAAACGCACCTGGGTATGGCAGCGAAAGGTATCGGCGAGAAAATCAACGCCATGCTGAAGAAGCAGGAAGAAGTCGCGAAACTGCGCGAATTCATCCAGCGCGCCTATGACCTGGGTACCGATCTGCGTCAGCGAGTTGATCTGAACACCTTCTCTGATGACGAAGTACTGCGTCTGGCTGAGAACCTGAAGAAAGGTATGCCAATCGCCACGCCGGTGTTTGATGGCGCGAAAGAGAGCGAGATCAAAGAGCTGCTGCAGCTCGGCGGCCTGCCTTCTTCCGGTCAGATTACCCTGTTTGACGGCCGTACCGGTGAGCAGTTCGAACGTCAGGTAACCGTTGGCTACATGTACATGCTGAAACTTAACCACCTGGTTGATGACAAGATGCATGCACGTTCTACCGGTTCTTACAGCCTGGTTACTCAGCAGCCGCTGGGTGGTAAGGCGCAGTTCGGTGGTCAGCGCTTTGGTGAGATGGAAGTATGGGCACTGGAAGCATACGGTGCCGCGTATACCCTGCAGGAAATGCTTACCGTTAAGTCTGATGACGTCAACGGCCGTACCAAGATGTATAAAAACATCGTTGACGGTAACCATCAGATGGAACCGGGCATGCCGGAATCCTTCAACGTACTGTTGAAAGAGATTCGCTCGCTGGGTATCAACATCGAGCTGGAAGACGAGTAACCCCTTTTCAGGCTGCGGCTTGCCGCCGCCTGAAAGCGCAGGGTTTAAAGCGCTCGCAATTGTACTGGTTACGGGGCGTTCAATTTCGGTTGGACGCCCCCTGAGTCTCACTCCGACGGGAGCTAATCCGTGAAAGACTTACTTAAGTTTCTGAAAGCGCAAACTAAGACCGAAGAGTTTGATGCGATCAAAATTGCGCTGGCTTCGCCAGACATGATCCGTTCCTGGTCTTTTGGTGAAGTGAAAAAGCCAGAAACCATTAACTACCGTACTTTTAAGCCAGAGCGCGATGGTCTGTTCTGTGCCCGTATCTTCGGGCCGGTTAAAGACTATGAGTGCCTGTGCGGCAAGTACAAGCGCCTCAAACACCGTGGTGTGATTTGTGAGAAGTGCGGCGTTGAAGTGACCCAGACTAAAGTACGCCGTGAGCGTATGGGCCACATCGAACTGGCGTCGCCGACTGCGCACATCTGGTTCCTGAAGTCACTGCCATCGCGTATCGGCTTACTGCTGGATATGCCACTGCGTGACATCGAGCGCGTGCTCTACTTTGAATCTTACGTGGTAATCGAAGGTGGCATGACCAACCTCGAGAAGCGTCAGATCCTGACTGAAGAGCAGTACCTTGACGCTCTGGAAGAGTTCGGTGACGAGTTCGACGCCAAAATGGGCGCCGAAGCGATCCAGGCCCTGTTGAAAAACATGGATCTGGAGCAGGAGTGCGAGCAGCTGCGTGAAGAGCTGAACGAAACTAACTCCGAAACAAAACGTAAAAAACTGACCAAGCGCATCAAGCTGCTGGAAGCGTTCGTCCAGTCTGGCAACAAGCCAGAGTGGATGATCCTGACCGTGCTGCCTGTTCTGCCACCGGATCTGCGTCCGCTGGTACCGCTGGATGGTGGTCGTTTCGCTACGTCGGATCTGAACGATCTGTATCGTCGCGTGATCAACCGTAACAACCGTCTGAAGCGCCTGCTGGATCTGGCTGCGCCAGACATCATCGTGCGCAACGAAAAGCGTATGTTGCAGGAAGCGGTCGATGCACTGCTGGACAACGGTCGTCGCGGTCGTGCGATCACCGGTTCCAACAAGCGTCCGCTGAAATCGCTGGCTGACATGATAAAAGGTAAGCAGGGTCGTTTCCGTCAGAACCTGCTGGGTAAACGTGTCGACTATTCTGGTCGTTCGGTTATCACCGTTGGTCCATACCTGCGTCTGCATCAGTGCGGTCTGCCGAAGAAAATGGCACTCGAACTGTTCAAACCGTTCATTTACGGCAAGCTGGAACTGCGTGGCCTGGCCACCACCATCAAAGCCGCGAAGAAAATGGTTGAGCGCGAAGAAGCGGTTGTCTGGGATATCCTCGACGAAGTGATCCGTGAGCACCCGGTTCTGCTGAACCGTGCGCCTACGCTGCACCGTCTGGGTATTCAGGCCTTTGAACCGGTTCTGATTGAAGGTAAAGCGATCCAGCTGCACCCGCTGGTTTGTGCGGCTTATAACGCCGACTTCGATGGTGACCAGATGGCTGTTCACGTACCGCTGACGCTGGAAGCCCAGCTGGAAGCGCGTGCGCTGATGATGTCGACCAACAACATCCTGTCACCTGCGAACGGCGAGCCAATCATCGTTCCATCTCAGGACGTTGTACTGGGTCTGTATTACATGACCCGTGACTGTGTTAACGCCAAAGGCGAAGGCATGGTGCTGACTGGCCCGAAAGAAGCTGAGCGTATTTATCGCGCCGGCCTCGCCTCTCTGCATGCTCGCGTTAAGGTGCGTATCACCGAACACGAGAAGAATGAGCAGGATGAGTGGGTTGCTAAAACCAGCATCATCGATACCACGATTGGCCGTGCCATCCTGTGGATGATCGTGCCAAAAGGTCTGCCTTTCTCCATCGTTAACCAGGCGCTGGGCAAAAAAGCTATCTCCAAAATGCTGAACACCTGTTACCGCATTCTGGGCCTGAAGCCGACCGTTATCTTTGCTGACCAGACCATGTACACCGGTTTCGCTTACGCTGCCCGTTCAGGCGCGTCAGTCGGCATCGACGACATGGTTATTCCAGAGAAGAAAGTGGAAATCATCACCGAAGCGGAAGCGGAAGTGGCTGAGATCCAGGAGCAGTTCCAGTCTGGTCTGGTAACTGCAGGCGAGCGTTATAACAAAGTCATCGATATCTGGGCCGCAGCCAACGAACGTGTTGCCAAGGCGATGATGGAAAACCTCTCTACCGAAGTCGTCATTAACCGTGACGGCGAAGAAGAGCGCCAGGTTTCCTTTAACAGCATCTTTATGATGGCTGACTCCGGTGCGCGTGGTTCTGCTGCACAGATTCGTCAGCTGGCCGGTATGCGTGGTCTGATGGCGAAGCCAGATGGCTCCATCATCGAAACACCAATCACGGCGAACTTCCGTGAAGGGTTGAACGTACTTCAGTACTTCATCTCAACCCACGGTGCACGTAAAGGTCTTGCGGATACCGCACTGAAAACAGCGAACTCCGGTTATCTGACGCGTCGTCTGGTTGACGTTGCTCAGGATCTGGTGGTTACCGAAGATGACTGTGGTACACACGAAGGCATCATGATGACGCCTGTCATCGAAGGTGGCGACGTTAAAGAGCCACTGCGTGAACGTGTACTGGGTCGTGTGACTGCTGAAGACGTTCTGAAGCCGGGTACTGCTGATATTCTGGTCCCACGCAACACGCTGCTCGATGAGCACTGGTGTGACGTGCTGGAACTGAACTCAGTCGACAGCCTGAAAGTCCGCTCGGTAGTAGGTTGTGAAACCGACTTTGGTGTGTGTGCGCATTGCTACGGTCGCGACCTGGCACGTGGTCACATCATCAACAAAGGTGAAGCGATCGGTGTTATCGCGGCACAGTCCATCGGTGAGCCAGGTACACAGCTGACGATGCGTACGTTCCACATCGGTGGTGCGGCATCACGTGCGGCTGCTGAATCCAGCATTCAGGTGAAGAACAAAGGTACCATCAAGCTGACCAACGCCAAGTCGGTAACGAACTCGGCAGGCAAGCTGGTGATCACCTCACGTAACGTTGAACTGAAAATGATCGACGAATTTGGTCGTACCAAAGAGAGCTATAAAGTTCCTTACGGTTCTACCATGGCGAAAGGTGATGGTGAGCAGGTTGCAGCGGGCGAAACCGTCGCAAACTGGGATCCGCATACCATGCCAGTCATCACCGAAGTGGGCGGTTTCATTCGCTTCACGGATATGGTTGATGGCCAGACGATTACCCGTCAGACAGATGACTTAACCGGTCTGTCTTCGCTGGTGGTTCTGGACAGTGCTGAGCGTACTGCAGGCGGTAAAGATCTGCGTCCTGCGCTGAAAATTGTTGATGCCAACGGCAACGACGTTCTGATCCCGGGCACCGACATGCCGGCTCAGTACTTCCTGCCAGGTAAAGCGATTGTTCAGCTGGAAGATGGCGTTAAGATCAGTGCCGGTGACACGTTAGCGCGTGTTCCGCAGGAATCTGGTGGTACCAAGGATATTACCGGTGGTCTGCCACGCGTTGCTGACCTGTTCGAAGCGCGTCGTCCGAAAGAGCCAGCTATTCTGGCGGAGATCAGCGGCATCATCTCCTTCGGTAAAGAGACCAAAGGTAAGCGTCGTCTGGTCATTACTCCGCTGGATGGCAGTGAGCCATACGAAGAGATGATTCCGAAATGGCGTCAGCTGAACGTGTTCGAAGGTGAACGTGTTGAGCGCGGTGACGTGGTTTCCGATGGCCCAGAGTCTCCACATGACATCCTGCGCTTGCGTGGCGTGCATGCGGTGACCCGTTACATCACTAACGAAGTGCAGGAAGTTTACCGTCTGCAGGGCGTTAAGATTAACGATAAGCACATTGAAGTCATCGTTCGTCAGATGCTGCGTAAAGCAACCATCGTGAGCGCAGGAAGTGCAGACTTCCTGGAAGGTGAGCAGGCTGAATTCTCTCGCATCAAGATCTCTAACCGTGATCTGGAAGCGAACGGAAAAGTCGGCGCAACCTTCATGCGTGACCTGCTGGGTATTACCAAAGCGTCACTGGCTACCGAATCGTTCATCTCTGCAGCCTCGTTCCAGGAGACCACACGTGTCCTGACCGAAGCAGCAGTAGCAGGCAAGCGTGACGAACTGCGCGGCCTGAAAGAGAACGTGATCGTGGGTCGTCTGATCCCGGCCGGTACCGGTTATGCGTACCATCAGGATCGTATGCGCCGCAAAGCGGCAGGTGAAGTTCCGGTTGCACCGCAGGTGACTGCGGATGAAGCCTCAGCCAGCCTGGCTGAACTGTTGAACGCCGGTCTCGGCGGCAACAAAGACGATTAATCGTCCTTTGCCTGATAAAAACCCTGCCTCGGCAGGGTTTTTTTTTGTCTCAGATTCAGCCATTCCAGTCACTACGGCTGATACCAATATCTTTCAGCTGACTGTCGCTTAACTTCGACAGGATGAGGCGTGTCTCACGCCGCAGCTGCCAGCGTTTGTAACTGCGCCACAGATAGCGAACCAGGTGGTAAGGCGTGCCTGTAAACGGTTTAGCTGCGCGATTCTCGTCATATCCCATGATAGTGCCCTCAGTGAAGTGTCTGAGGACCATTTTCAGTGGATTACTCTGTATGATACAGACGCAAAAATCACTTTTATTTAACATACAGATTGCCGTCAGGACGATCTGAATGGTAAAAAAGAGACGGAACTGTACTGGTTACTGCTCAGCCTCTGAGCCTCTGGAGATACAATGACCCGCTATGAACATCTGGCTACGCTGCTGGCTCAGCGTATCGAACAAGGCTTATATCGCAGCGGTGAGCGCCTGCCTTCAGTACGCAGTCTGAGTACCGAGCATGGCGTCAGTATCAGTACCGTGCAGCAGGCTTATCATCTGCTGGAAGAGAAGCAGATGATTACGCCACAGTCGCGCTCCGGCTATTTTGTGGCGTCACGCAAAGCAACGCCGCCGATCCCTGCGCTGACCCGTCCCGCACAGCGGCCGGTTGAGGTGACACAGTGGGACGCGGTGCTGGAACTGATTAACGGCCGTCTGGAAGATGATGTGTTGCAGCTGGGCAGTGGCATGCCCGATTTGACCCAGCCGACGCTTAAGCCACTGTGGAAAGCTTTCAGCCGCCAGGCGCAGAAGCAGGACATGGCGCTACTGAATTATGACAACCTTTATGGTGTGCTCGCGCTGCGGCAACAGGTTGCACGGCTGGCGATAGACAGCGGCTGTCAGCTCACGGCCGATGACATTGTCATTACGACCGGCTGCCACGAAGCGTTATCGGTCGCCGTACGTGCAGTCTGCGAGCCGGGCGATATCATTGCTGTTGAATCACCGTCGTTTCACGGCATTATGCAAACCCTGCGCGGCTTTGGCATTCGTGCCATTGAGATCCCGACCGATGCAGTCACCGGCATCAGTCTGGAAGCGCTGGAGCTGGCCTTTGATCAATGGCCGATCAAAGCCGTCGTTGTCGTGCCAAACTGCAATAACCCGCTGGGATTTATCATGCCTGAGCCGCGTAAGCGGGCTTTACTGGCGCTGGCGCAGCGGTTTGATGCGGCGGTGATTGAAGATGATGTCTATGGTGAGTTAGCCTGGGAATATCCGCGCCCGACCACCATTAAAGCGCTGGATCTCGATGGCCGGGTGCTGCTGTGCAGCTCCTTTTCGAAAACGCTGGCGCCAGGTTTGCGCGTTGGCTGGGTTGCACCAGGCCGCTATCGTGACCGCGTGCTGCACATGAAATATATCGTCACCGGCTCCACCGCTACGCAGCCTCAGCATGCGGTTTCCGAGTTTATCCGCCAGGGTCATTATCAGCCTCATCTGCGCCGGATGCGGCAACTCTACCATCGCAACTATGAAACCTTTAGCTGCTGGGTACGCCACTATTTTCCCTGCGGCATCTGCGTTTCCCGTCCTCAGGGCGGCTTTCTGATGTGGATAGAACTTCCCGAAGCGTTTGATGCGGTCCGGCTTAACCGCGAACTGCGCGAGTCAAAAATTCAGATTGCTGTAGGCTCACTGTTTTCAGCGTCGGGTAAATATCGTAACTGTCTGCGTTTAAACTACGGGCTGCCGATCAACGAGCAGACTGAGCAGGCGCTGGCGCTGGTGGGTGCGGCCGTCGAACGTGCCATGCTCTCGTGCCAGCATGAGACGCAGACTTCAGCCTCGACTCCCGCATAGCGAAAAGAAGAAGCAGGGCCGGCAAGAGGAGGGAACCGGCCCTGGTCAGATAACCTTAACCTGACGGATGCCACGTTAAGGTTTTGGATCACAGCACGCCAGCGGCAACATGCACCTTTGAGCGGCACTTTCCCGGAAGAACGCTGACGTTACCGATTTTGCAGCCAATATGCGCGGCAGGTTCCATAAATGCTTAATCGCCTGGTCCTGCCAGCGCCAGAAGGGTGCGCGTTGCTGCACGCCAGTCATCTGCCTGAGTAATCGCACTCACCACCGCAATGCTGCCGACGCCGGTGGCCAGCACCTCAGGTGCCCGTGCAATTGAGATACCGCCAATCGCCACGGTGGGAATATGCGACAGACGTGTCAGGTGCCGCTTCAGCTGTGCAATGCCCTGCGGTGCAGAAGGCATCTCTTTGGTCTGCGTCGGGAAAATATGCCCAAGTGCGATGTAAGAGGGCTGGATTGCCAGTGCGCGATCCAGTTCCGCATCGTCGTGGGTAGAGAGTCCCAGTCGTAACCCGGCCTGATGAATGCGGGCAAGATCGGCGACATCCAGATCCTCCTGACCCAGATGTACGCCATAAGCCTGATGCTTAATCGCCAGCTGCCAGTAGTCATTAATAAACAGGCGCGCGTCATAGCGTTTGCCCAACGCAATTGCCTGAGCAATAGCGGGTTCGGCGAACTCGTCAGGCTGATCTTTGATGCGCAGCTGCAGCGTGCGAACGCCCATCTCTAGCAGGCGTTCAATCCACTCGGGGCTATCAACCACCGGATAAAGCCCCAGGCGTGGGGTGGTAGCGGGAAATGCGGGCATCCTTACTCCTCCTTAATGGCATCGGCAGGGTGATAGAGCTCACCGCCGCGGCTGCGGAAACGGTCTGACATTTGCGCCATGCCAACTTCAACCGGCTCGGCACGGGCATCCTGGCGTGCCGCAAACTCGCGCACCTCCTGGGAAATTTTCATTGAGCAGAATTTAGGACCGCACATTGAGCAGAAATGGGCCACCTTGCCCGACTCCTGCGGCAGGGTTTCATCATGCATCGCCCTTGCCGTATGGGGATCCAGCGCCAGGTTAAACTGATCTTCCCAGCGGAATTCAAAGCGCGCTTTGGACATGGCGTTATCACGGATCTGCGCACCGGGGTGGCCTTTCGCCAGATCGGCAGCATGCGCCGCGATTTTGTAGGTGATCAATCCCTGCTTAACGTCCTCTTTGTTCGGCAGACCCAGATGCTCTTTGGGTGTGACGTAGCACAGCATGGCGCAACCAAACCAGCCAATCATGGCGGCACCGATACCCGAGGTGAAGTGGTCGTAGCCGGGCGCGATGTCAGTGGTCAGCGGGCCAAGCGTGTAGAAGGGGGCTTCATCGCACAGGTCGAGCTGTTCGGTCATATTACGGCGGATCATATGCATCGGCACATGTCCCGGACCTTCAATCATTACCTGAACGTCATATTCCCAGGCAATACGGGTCAGTTCACCCAGGGTTCGTAGTTCGGCAAACTGCGCCTCATCGTTGGCATCCTGAATCGAACCCGGACGCAGACCATCGCCCAGCGACAGGGAGACATCGTAAGCGGCGCAGATTTCACAGATCTCCCGGAAGTGCTCATACAGGAAGCTCTCCTGATGATGCGACAGGCACCATTTCGCCATGATCGATCCACCTCGCGACACGATCCCGGTGAGACGTTTCGCCGTCATCGGGACATAACGCAGCAGCACGCCCGCGTGGATAGTGAAGTAATCGACGCCCTGTTCCGCCTGCTCCAGCAGCGTGTCCCGGAATATTTCCCAGTTCAGCGCCTCAGCCACGCCATTCACTTTTTCCAGCGCCTGATAGATCGGCACGGTACCGATGGGCACCGGGCTGTTTCGCAAAATCCATTCTCGCGTTTCATGAATATAGCGACCGGTAGAGAGATCCATCACCGTATCGGCACCCCAGCGGGTCGACCAGACCAGCTTTTCCACTTCTTCCTCGATAGAAGAGGTGACTGCCGAGTTACCGATATTGGCGTTGACCTTAACCAGGAAGTTGCGGCCAATGATCATCGGCTCCGATTCCGGGTGATTGATGTTGGCAGGGATGATGGCGCGTCCGGCAGCGACCTCCTGACGGACAAACTCGGGGGTGATATCGGCGGGCAGATGTGCGCCAAAACTGTGTCCCGGATGCTGTTGCAGCAGCACCTCACTGAGGATTCGCTCACGGCCCATGTTTTCCCGCAGGGCAATGAACTCCATCTCCGGGGTAATCCTGCCCTGACGGGCATAGTGCAGTTGCGTGACACGGCGGCCTGCACGGGCGCGGCGCGGTGTCGGCAGGTGATCGAAGCGCAGATGATCCAGCCCCTCGTCAGCCAGCCGCTGCTGGGTATAGCCTGAGCTGTTCTGTTCGAGAAGCTCACTGTCGTCGCGCTCAGCAATCCAGCGAGCGCGCAGCTTTTCCAGACCACGATGCACATCAATCTGCGCCGCGGGATCGCCATAAGCACCCGCCGTGTCATAGACCGGCACCGCTTCATTTTGCTCATAGAGAGGCTGTTCTTTACTGCCGCCGATGTGGGTCGGGCTTAGGGTGATTTCACGCATCGGCACGCGAATATCTTCCCGGCTGCCGGTAATCCAGATGCGACGGGACTGGGGAAAAGCACTGCCGCTTTGCAGGGAATCGATAAATTCCTGCGCCTGGGCACGTTGTTCACGACGGGTCATTTTTGGGTCAGACATAGCAATCTTCCTGTTAAGGGGGAACGATGCTTGTCCGGAGTTCGGAAGGAGTAACCGTATAGACAGCACAGGCATGCTGGCATACAGAGAAGTTTTACTCTTGTTCCCTACGCAGGTTCTAACCTGGTCAGGTTCCGCGGATCCCGAATTAACGGTCTCAGCCCAACTGGGCACTCCGACAAGAAGCAGTTTCTACGCGGGTGTCTGATAAAAGACCCGGGCGTAAAAACCTTACATTTCAACGCACAAATAAAAAAGGTTCTTTGGAGAGTACTCCTCAGAACCTGTTCAGCATAAAAGGGCTACGGGATAATCTCAAGCCCTTTGCCCTTGTTGACCATCAAGCCGGACGCGCGATATGGCTGTCATTCGCCACTGGCGGCGTAGCAAGCTGGTTATCCCAGGCCAGCTGGATCAGCTTATCTTCCAGCGTAAAGCGTGATTCCAGCACTTCGCCCACTTCGGAGAGTGCCTGCTGGAAGGTCATGCAGTTTTCATCGTCAATCGCCTGCTGCAGGTGACCGTCATACAGCTGCATCAGACGCTCAGTATTCGCTTCCAGCGGAGGGTAGATCTGCGCGGCAGCGATCATCGGGCTGTCGCCACTCATTTCGCTGATTACGCGCTCATAGATACTGAAGTGACCGGCAGAAAGATAGTCGACCAGGCCGTGACAGAAGTTGTCGAGCGCCTGCTCGTCAAGACGCGTCAGCGCCTCTTTTTTAGGTTTAAGACCGACCAGGTGATAATAGGTCACCAGTAGCTGGCGGCGTGCTTCAAGCCACGAATCGACCAGTTCATTACTGCCACCTACGCGTTCAGCCAGGACGTCTAACTGGTTAAGCATATCTAACTCCATGTGAGTTATAGTTGTTTATCTACACACTTAACATCAGGGCTTCAGCGTGCGGGTTGACGCTAAGGATGACGAAATAAATGCAATTCGAAATCTCAAGCGTAGACGCTGGATGGTGGATTGTCAGCCATGAACAGAAACTTTGGTTGCCACAAGGTGATTTACCCCACGGAAACGCCGAAAAATTTGGTTTAACCGGCAGTAAGGCCCGGACCATTGGTGAATGGCAGGGCGAAAAAGTCTGGCTGATTTGTGAGCCGCGTTCTTCCGATATGTTCTCCGTGCGACAGCTGATCGATCAGGATGTGGAGCTGTTTCAGCTGGTGGGTCGCGGTGTACAGCTGGCGGAGTTCTACCGTTCTCATCGCTGGTGCGGCTATTGCGGCCATGAGATGCACCACAGCAAACATGAATTTGCCTGTCTCTGCAGCCATTGCCGTGAGCGTTACTATCCGCAGATCGCGCCCTGCATCATTGTGGCTATCCGTCGCGGAGATGAAATCCTGCTGGCGAATCATGCCCGCCATCGCAACAAGGTCTACACCGTGCTGGCCGGTTTTGTGGAGGTCGGCGAGACGCTGGAGCAGGCCGTTGCCCGGGAAGTGATGGAAGAGAGCAATATCCGCGTCAAAAACGTCCGTTACGTGACCTCCCAGCCGTGGCCTTTCCCGCAATCGCTGATGACCGCTTTTATGGCGGAGTATGACAGTGGTGATCTGCAACACGACGGCAAAGAGCTGCTGGATGCTGCCTGGTTCCGTTTTGATGCGCTGCCTTTGCTGCCACCGCCAGGCACCGTGGCACGCCGCCTGATTGAAGATACCGTCGCCCTGTGCCGCGCCGAAGCGTGAAAGTGCTACACTACACGCCTGTTATTGAGAGAGTGTTGAGATGAGTGAACTGAAGAACGATCGTTATTTGCGTGCCCTGTTACGTCAGCCGGTCGATGTCACGCCGGTATGGATGATGCGACAAGCCGGGCGCTATTTGCCGGAGTACAAAGCGACACGCGCCCAGGCGGGTGACTTTATGTCGCTGTGTAAAAACGCCGAGCTGGCCTGCGAAGTGACCCTTCAGCCGCTGCGCCGTTATCCGCTGGATGCCGCCATCCTCTTCAGTGACATCCTGACCATTCCGGATGCGATGGGACTGGGTCTCTATTTTGAAACGGGCGAAGGCCCGCGTTTCTCTAACCCTGTGACCTGTCGCGCCGACGTTGAGCGTTTGCCGGTGCCCGATCCTGAAATGGAGCTGGGCTATGTGATGAATGCGGTCCGCACCATCCGTAAAAACCTGAATGGCGATCTGCCGCTGATTGGCTTCTCCGGCAGCCCGTGGACGCTGGCCACCTACATGGTGGAAGGCGGCAGCAGCAAGGCGTTTACCAAAATTAAGAAGATGATGTATGCCGATCCGGCGACGCTGCACGCGATGCTGGATAAGCTGGCCGACAGCGTCATCCTCTATCTCAACGCTCAGATCCGCGCCGGTGCGCAGTCCGTCATGGTCTTTGATACCTGGGGCGGCGTGCTGACCGGTCGTGACTATCGCGAATTCTCCCTGCACTACATGCACAAGATTGTCGATGGCCTGCTGCGTGAAAACGACGGCCGCCGCGTGCCGGTGACGCTCTTTACCAAAGGCGGCGGACAGTGGCTGGAAGCGATGGCAGCCACCGGTTGTGATGCGCTGGGTCTCGACTGGACCACCGATATTGATGATGCGCGCCGTCGCGTAGGCGACAAAGTTGCGCTGCAGGGCAACATGGATCCCTCTATGCTCTATGCGGCACCTGAACGTATCGAACAGGAGGTGGCCGGTATTCTGGAGCGTTTTGGCTCAGGCACCGGTCACGTCTTTAATCTGGGGCACGGCATTCATCAGGATGTTCCGCCCGAAAATGCCGGTGTCTTTGTTGACGCTGTGCATCGTTTATCACGTCCCTGGCATCAGGAGTAATCATGGACATTGCCGCACTTCGCGCTGAGCAGTTACAACGCGCCGCTGACGTGGTGCGTGAAGATGACTTTGACGTGCTGCCGCCCCGCTTTATTGGCGGGGCAGACGTTGGATTTGAGCAGGACGGCACCATCACGCGGGCGGCGATGGTGATACTGGAATATCCTTCGTTAACGCTGGTGGAGCATCGCATCGCGCGCGTTGAGACCACCATGCCCTATATTCCGGGCTTTCTCTCCTTCCGTGAATATCCGGCGCTGATGGCTGCCTGGCAGATGCTGGAGCAAAAGCCTGATCTGCTGTTTGTGGATGGACACGGTATTTCGCATCCAAGACGACTGGGCGTTGCATCGCATTTTGGCCTGTTGGTCGATGTGCCCACTATTGGCGTTGCGAAAAGCCGTCTCTGCGGTCGTTTTGACGATCTGGATGCGCAGCCTGGCAGCCGTCAGCCGCTGATCGACAAAGGTGAGCAGATAGGCTGGGTATGGCGCAGCAAGCTGCGTTGTAATCCGCTGTTTGTCGCCACCGGTCATCGTGTCAGCCTGGATACGGCGCTGCAGTGGGTCGAAAACTGTACGCGCGGTTACCGGTTGCCGGAACCCACCCGCTGGGCCGATGCGGTTGCCTCTAACCGAACCGCTTTCCAGCGCTGGCAAAACGCGCTTTAACACTGTTTGTGCTGCGGTTTTGCAGTTACACTGCGGCCAGAGAAACGAATAAGAGCCACCTTTATGTTACAGAACCCCGTTCATCTGCGTCTGGCGAAGCTGGAAAGCTGGCAGCACCTGACTTTTATGGCCTGCCTGTGCGAACGCATGTATCCCAACTATCGCGCATTCTGCGAGCAGACTGAATTTGCCGATCCGGCACTCTATCGCCGGATTCTTGATCTAATCTGGGAAAACCTGACGGTTAAAGATGCGAAGATTAACTTCGACAGCCAGCTGGAAAAACTCGAAGCCGCCATTCCTGATGGCGATGCATTTGAGGTTTACGGCGTTTATCCGGCTATCGATGCCTGTGTGGCATTAAGCGAAGTCGTCCATGCGCAGCTGAGCGGCGAAACGCTTGAGCATGCTATTGAAGTCAGCGAGACCTCAATTACCACTGTCGCTATGCTGGAGATGACCCAGGCTGGACGCGAAATGACCGATGAAGAGCTGCGTGAAAACCCGGCTATCATCGATGAGTGGGACCTCCAGTGGGAGATTTTCCGTCTGCTGGCGGAGTGTGAAGAGCGCGACCTTGAATTGATTAAAGGCCTGCGATCTGACCTGCGTGAAGCGGGAATTAGCAACATCGGTATAAATTTCCAGCAGTAAGGCGATAAAACGTGACTTCAGGCCCGAATTAGCGCGCCTGAAGGCTTCACATTGGCCCCCTGTCTGGTCTACATTTGGGGGGCTGAAAATTGTGGCTATCGGTGCGTGCAGGCAGAAGAGTGCCAGAATATGGCTTTTCCCTCGCACTCGTTGCTTAGCAAGCGATAAATACACTTTAAGGATAACTTATGAACAAGACTCAACTGATTGATGTGATCGCAGAAAAAGCTGACCTGTCTAAAACCCAGGCAAAGGCAGCGCTGGAATCTACTCTGGCTGCGATCACTGAGTCTCTGAAAGATGGTGATGCTGTACAACTGGTTGGTTTTGGTACTTTTAAAGTGAACCACCGCGCTGAGCGTACCGGTCGTAACCCGCAGACTGGCAAAGAGATCAAAATCGCTGCAGCAAACGTACCGGCATTCGTGTCTGGTAAAGCGCTGAAAGACGCCGTTAAGTAAGACGTCGCACTGCGGTTAAGCTTTAAAACAGGGGGCGTTTCGCCCCTTTTGTTTTTAAGAGGCCAGCCATCATGACTTCGCTGTTACCGCGTTTATCTGTTCTGTTTCTCTCTCTGTTTCTTTTCGGCTGTAGCTCGACGCCGGATATTCCTCCCTTTTCTGCCAGTGGCTATCTTGCCGATCGTGGTGTTGTGCGAATCTGGCGCAAAAATAGCGACCATCAGTCGGTTCATATCCGTACCCTCTATACGTCGTTCAGTGGCGGGGAAGGTGAAGTGACTGACTATGTCTGGCTGGAAGAGTCATTGATCAGCATTCAGCGTCAGGTAAAGGGCAAGCAACCTGACGATGTGACCCTGCGCTTCGACCAGGCCGGTGGTCTCAACTTTATGCAGCGCCAGCTTGCAGGCCGGCGTGAAGCGGTCAGCCCGGATGCAGTTGAACTCTATAAGTTTGATGCTCAGCGCATGCGTAACCTCAGCGATGCGCTGTTAAGCGGTCAGGTGTTTCTGAAACAGGGACACTGGCTGGGAAATAATGTGCTGGAGAGTTGTGAAGGCCAGCAGGTCAGATCCGCTTTTGATGCTGACGATCTGCAGATACTGATACAGCAGCAGCGTAGCGCATCGGCACCGCTGATGGTGTCATGGCTTGAAGCGCCTGAAGGGATACAGTTGTTGCGGGTCAGCCAGCAGGATGACTGCTCACAGCAGCCGACAGAAGACGATATGTGAATTGAAGAGGGGGCACCCTGTGCCCCCTTTGCTTATTTACGATTAATAGCGCGATAGCCGATATCGCGGCGACAGAAGCTGCCCTGCCAGGAGATCGGCTTTGTCAGCTCGTAAGCCCGCTTTTGTGCCGCAGCAACATCGTCACCCAGCGCGGTGACGCACAGCACGCGGCCACCGTTCGTCAACACCCGATCTTCTTCCAGACGTGTTCCGGCGTGGAAAACCTTGCCGTCAGCCACTTCTTCCAGTGGCAGGCCATGAATCTGATCGCCCTGAGCGTAATCACCCGGATAACCGCCGGCCGCCAGTACCACACCCAGCGCAGGGCGGGGATCCCAGTGTGACGTTTTCTGATCCAGCTTGCCGTCGCAGGCAGCCAGGCAAAGATCGACCAGATCCGACTGCAGGCGCAGCATGATCGGCTGCGTTTCCGGATCGCCGAAGCGGCAGTTAAATTCGATCACTTTCGGCTGCCCGGTGTGATCGATCATCAGGCCGGCATAGAGAAAACCGGTGTAGACGTTGCCTTCAGCTGCCATGCCACGCACGGTCGGCCAGATGACCTGATCCATCACGCGCTGGTGGATCTCATCGGTGACCACCGGTGCCGGCGAGTAAGCGCCCATGCCACCGGTGTTCGGACCGGTATCGCCATCGCCGACACGTTTATGATCCTGGCTGGTGGCCATAGGCAGCACATTCTCGCCGTCCACCATCACGATGAAGCTGGCTTCTTCGCCATCCAGAAACTCTTCAATCACAATACGGTGTCCGGCATCGCCAAAGGCGTTACCGGCCAGCATATCCTGAACCGCATCTTCAGCTTCCTGCAGCGTCATCGCGACAATGACGCCTTTACCTGCGGCCAGGCCGTCGGCTTTGATAACGATGGGCGCGCCTTTCTCACGCAGATACGCAAGAGCAGGCTCAACATCGGTAAAGTTCTGATACGCTGCGCTGGGGATCTGGTGACGCGCCAGGAAATCTTTGGTAAAGGCTTTAGAGCCTTCCAGCTGTGCCGCGGCCTGCGTCGGACCAAAGATAGCCAGCCCCGCTTCACGGAAGGCATCTACGACGCCGATCACCAGCGGCGCTTCCGGTCCGACAATCGTCAGATCGATCTTTTCACGCTTTGCAAACTCAAGCAGAGCAGGGATGTCGGTGGCTCCGATTGCGACATTCTGCAGCGCAGGCTCTAATGCCGTGCCCGCATTACCCGGCGCGACAAATACGGTTTCCGCCAGTGGTGACTGGGCCGCTTTCCAGGCCAGAGCATGTTCACGTCCGCCGTTGCCGATGACTAAAATTTTCATCTGTTACTCTCCGAATCGATTAATGGCGGAAGTGACGCATGTCGGTGAAGATCATCGCAATGTCATGCTCATCCGCTGCCGCAATCACTTCTTCATCGCGGATGGAGCCGCCTGGCTGGATAACGCAGCTCACGCCTGCCGCGGCGGCGGCATCGATACCATCGCGGAACGGGAAGAAGGCATCTGACGCCATGGCTGAGCCTTTCACTTCCAGACCTTCATCGGCTGCTTTAATACCTGCAATTTTTGCGGAGTAAACGCGGCTCATCTGACCCGCACCAATACCAATCGTCATGTTGTCGCGTGCATACACAATGGCATTGGACTTAACGAACTTCGCAACTTTCCAGCAGAACAGTGCATCACGCAGTTCCTGCCCGGTTGGCTGGCGCTTGCTGACGACACGCAACTGGCTGGCTTCGACCATGCCAAGATCGCGATCCTGGACCAGCAGGCCGCCGTTGACGCGTTTGAAATCCAGCGCAGCGGTACGGTTTTGCCACTGGCCGCAGATCAGGACACGGACATTCTGCTTCGCAGCGGTGATTTTCAGCGCGGCTTCGGAAACGGCGGGCGCGATGATCACCTCTACAAACTGGCGGCTGATAATCGCCTGCGCCGTCGCTTCATCCAGCTCGCGGTTAAAGGCAATGATGCCGCCAAACGCGGAAGTCGGGTCGGTCTGGTAAGCTCGCTCATAGGCTGCCAGCAGATCGTCACCAGTTGCGACACCACAAGGGTTGGCATGCTTAACGATGACGCATGCAGGTTCACTGAACTCTTTCACACACTCCAGTGCCGCATCCGTGTCAGCAATATTGTTATAGGAGAGTGCTTTGCCCTGAACCTGCTGCGCGGTCGCTACTGAGGCTTCAGTGATATTCTCTTCTATATAGAAGGCAGCATCCTGATGGCTGTTCTCGCCGTAACGCATATCCTGCTTCTTGATAAAGTTCAGATTCAGGGTACGCGGGAAACGGCCGGCGGGCTGATTGCGTTCGCCGTGATAGGCAGGCACCAGGGTACCGAAGTAGTTAGCGATCATGCTGTCATACGCGGCAGTGTGTTCGAACGCTTTAATGGCCAGATCGAAACGGGTCTCAAGCGTCAGCGCGTTCTCGTGAGCGTCCATTTCAGCAATGATGGCGTCGTAGTCGCTGCTGCTGACCACAATGGCGACATCTTTATGGTTCTTGGCAGCAGAGCGCACCATTGTCGGGCCACCGATATCGATGTTTTCCACCGCATCTTTCAGTGAACATCCTTCACGGGCGACCGTCTGTGCAAAGGGATAGAGGTTAACGACCACCATGTCGATTGGGCTGATGTCGTGCTGCGCCATGATGGCATCATCCTGGCCGCGACGACCTAAAATGCCGCCATGCACTTTCGGATGCAGGGTTTTGACGCGTCCATCCATCATTTCCGGGAAACCGGTGTAATCAGAGACTTCGGTGACAGCCAGGCCCGCATCCGCCAGCAGGCGAGCGGTTCCACCTGTGGAGAGCAGTTCGACACCGCGATGGGAGAGCGCCTGAGCAAATTCGAGGATACCGGCTTTGTCAGAGACACTGAGCAATGCGCGGCGTACAGGACGAGGTTGTTGCATGGTGGTTTATCCCTTGGCTTTGTTTCGCGTATATAAGAGCGTTACATCAGGTTTTATCGCGGTTTTCTCTTCTATATAAGAAGAAAAGATCAAAAACCTCAGGTAACGCCCCGATAAGGGGGTCCGGAATATTGCCCGGCATTGTAGCGAAAACGTTTGCGTGATGCTCGCCTAAATTCGATTAGCCCGCTCCGTGTGGATAACATTGTGCGTAACTGCGTATAACAGCGGCTTTTGCTGTGGAATGCAGCGAACGCGCTTTTTTATGCATTTTATGGGTTGCGCCTCTGCGCGAACTCCCTATAATGCGCATCCATCAACACGGAACACCGGCAACGGGAAACGGGTTGAGAGGCACAGGAGACTGCGCCGCCGGAGAAAAACTTCTGAGAAAGAAGTTGACTCTGCAGGAGGAAAGCGTAATATACGCCACCTCGCGACAGGACGCTAACGCACTGTTCGCACTGCTCTTTAACAATTTATCAGACAATCTGTGTGGGCACTCGCAGGATTGATATCAGCGTCTCAGGACGCAACAAAATATCAAAGCCTCACGAGTGAACACATAATGAAATTCATTATGACGTTTTACAGATGAGCACCGCTTAACTTGTTTAAGCAAATCAAACTTAAATTGAAGAGTTTGATCATGGCTCAGATTGAACGCTGGCGGCAGGCCTAACACATGCAAGTCGGACGGTAGCACAGAGAGCTTGCTCTCGGGTGACGAGTGGCGGACGGGTGAGTAATGTCTGGGGATCTGCCCGATAGAGGGGGATAACCACTGGAAACGGTGGCTAATACCGCATAACGTCGCAAGACCAAAGAGGGGGACCTTCGGGCCTCTCACTATCGGATGAACCCAGATGGGATTAGCTAGTAGGCGGGGTAATGGCCCACCTAGGCGACGATCCCTAGCTGGTCTGAGAGGATGACCAGCCACACTGGAACTGAGACACGGTCCAGACTCCTACGGGAGGCAGCAGTGGGGAATATTGCACAATGGGCGCAAGCCTGATGCAGCCATGCCGCGTGTATGAAGAAGGCCTTCGGGTTGTAAAGTACTTTCAGCGGGGAGGAAGGCGATGCGGTTAATAACCGCGTCGATTGACGTTACCCGCAGAAGAAGCACCGGCTAACTCCGTGCCAGCAGCCGCGGTAATACGGAGGGTGCAAGCGTTAATCGGAATTACTGGGCGTAAAGCGCACGCAGGCGGTCTGTTAAGTCAGATGTGAAATCCCCGGGCTTAACCTGGGAACTGCATTTGAAACTGGCAGGCTTGAGTCTTGTAGAGGGGGGTAGAATTCCAGGTGTAGCGGTGAAATGCGTAGAGATCTGGAGGAATACCGGTGGCGAAGGCGGCCCCGGACAAAGACTGACGCTCAGGTGCGAAAGCGTGGGGAGCAAACAGGATTAGATACCACGGTAGTCCACGCCGTAAACGATGTCGACTTGGAGGTTGTTCCCCTGAGGAGTGGCTTCCGGAGCTAACGCGTTAAGTCGACCGCACGGGGAGTACGGCCGCAAGGTTAAAACTCAAATGAATTGACGGGGGCCCGCACAAGCGGTGGAGCATGTGGTTTAATTCGATGCAACGCGAAGAACCTTACCTACTCTTGACATCCAGAGAACTTAGCAGAGATGCTTTGGTGCCTTCGGGAACTCTGAGACAGGTGCTGCATGGCTGTCGTCAGCTCGTGTTGTGAAATGTTGGGTTAAGTCCCGCAACGAGCGCAACCCTTATCCTTTGTTGCCAGCGATTCGGTCGGGAACTCAAAGGAGACTGCCGGTGATAAACCGGAGGAAGGTGGGGATGACGTCAAGTCATCATGGCCCTTACGAGTAGGGCTACACACGTGCTACAATGGCGCATACAAAGAGAAGCGACCTCGCGAGAGCAAGCGGACCTCACAAAGTGCGTCGTAGTCCGGATCGGAGTCTGCAACTCGACTCCGTGAAGTCGGAATCGCTAGTAATCGTGGATCAGAATGCCACGGTGAATACGTTCCCGGGCCTTGTACACACCGCCCGTCACACCATGGGAGTGGGTTGCAAAAGAAGTAGGTAGCTTAACCTTCGGGAGGGCGCTTACCACTTTGTGATTCATGACTGGGGTGAAGTCGTAACAAGGTAACCGTAGGGGAACCTGCGGTTGGATCACCTCCTTACCTGAAGATACCTTCCCGCGCAGTGTCCACACAGATTGTCTGATAGAAAATAACGAGCAAAGTGTCTTTCGAAGACAGACTTAATTGTCCCCTTCGTCTAGAGGCCCAGGACACCGCCCTTTCACGGCGGTAACAGGGGTTCGAATCCCCTAGGGGACGCCAAAGCTTGGTGACAGGTGAAAGATGTTGCCCACATATCTTAAAGATGACTTAAGAGTCATGTTTAAGATATTGCTCTTTAACAATCCGGAACAAGCTGAAAATTGAAACGACGTGTCGTTTTCATTCTCCGTAATAAGAATGAAAAACGCGACATGTTCGAGTCTCTCAAATGCTTGCAGCTCGCAGCGTTGAAAAACGCCTGTGGGTTGTGAGGTTAAGCGACTAAGCGTACACGGTGGATGCCCAGGCAGTCAGAGGCGATGAAGGACGTGCTAATCTGCGTAAAGCGACGGTAAGGTGATATGAACCGCTACAGCCGTCGATGTCCGAATGGGGAAACCCGGTGCACTCTGTGCATCATTGCAGCATGAATACATAGTGCTGCAAGGCGAACCGGGGGAACTGAAACATCTAAGTACCCCGAGGAAAAGAAATCAACCGAGATTCCCCCAGTAGCGGCGAGCGAACGGGGAGCAGCCCAGAGCCTGAATCAGCATGTGTGTTAGTGGAAGCGTCTGGAAAGTCGCAGGGTACAGGGTGATACTCCCGTACACAAAAGCGCATGTGCTGTGAGCTCGATGAGTAAGGCGGGACACGTGGTATCCTGTCTGAATATGGGGGGACCATCCTCCAAGGCTAAATACTCCTGACTGACCGATAGTGAACCAGTACCGTGAGGGAAAGGCGAAAAGAACCCCGGCGAGGGAGTGAAACAGAACCTGAAACCGTGTACGTACAAGCAGTGGGAGCCTTCTTTATGGGGGTGACTGCGTACCTTTTGTATAATGGGTCAGCGACTTATATTCTGTAGCAAGGTTAACCGTATAGGGGAGCCGCAGGGAAACCGAGTCTTAACTGGGCGTTAAGTTGCAGGGTATAGACCCGAAACCCGGTGATCTAGCCATGGGCAGGTTGAAGGTTGGGTAACACTAACTGGAGGACCGAACCGACTAATGTTGAAAAATTAGCGGATGACCTGTGGCTGGGGGTGAAAGGCCAATCAAACCGGGAGATAGCTGGTTCTCCCCGAAAGCTATTTAGGTAGCGCCTCGTGAACTCATCCTCGGGGGTAGAGCACTGTTTCGGCTAGGGGGCCATCCCGGCTTACCAACCCGATGCAAACTGCGAATACCGAGGAATGTTATCACGGGAGACACACGGCGGGTGCTAACGTCCGTCGTGAAGAGGGAAACAACCCAGACCGCCAGCTAAGGTCCCAAAGTCATGGTTAAGTGGGAAACGATGTGGGAAGGCACAGACAGCCGTGATGTTGGCTTAGAAGCAGCCATCATTTAAAGAAAGCGTAATAGCTCACTGGTCGAGTCGGCCTGCGCGGAAGATGTAACGGGGCTAAACCATGCACCGAAGCTGCGGCAGCGACGCTTATGCGTTGTTGGGTAGGGGAGCGTTCTGTAAGCCGTCGAAGGTGTGCTGTGAGGCATGCTGGAGGTATCAGAAGTGCGAATGCTGACATAAGTAACGATAAAGCGGGTGAAAAGCCCGCTCGCCGGAAGACCAAGGGTTCCTGTTCAACGTTAATCGGAGCAGGGTGAGTCGACCCCTAAGGCGAGGCCGAAAGGCGTAGTCGATGGGAAACAGGTTAATATTCCTGTACTCGGTGTTACTGCGAAGGGGGGACGGAGAAGGCTATATCAGCCGGGCGACGGTTGTCCCGGTTTAAGCGTGTAGGCGGAGGGTCCAGGTAAATCCGGTCCCTTATCAACGCTGAGGCGTGACGACGAGGCACTACGGTGCTGAAGTGATAAATGCCCAGCTTCGGGAAAAGCCTCTAAGCATCAGGTAACACAGAATCGTACCCCAAACCGACACAGGTGGTCAGGTAGAGAATACCAAGGCGCTTGAGAGAACTCGGGTGAAGGAACTAGGCAAAATGGTGCCGTAACTTCGGGAGAAGGCACGCTGGCGCGTAGGTGGAGGGACTTGCTCCCCGAGCCGAAGCCAGTCGAAGATACCAGCTGGCTGCAACTGTTTATTAAAACACAGCACTGTGCAAACACGAAAGTGGACGTATACGGTGTGACGCCTGCCCGGTGCCGGAAGGTTAATTGATGGGGTTATCCGCAAGGAGAAGCTCTTGATCGAAGCCCCGGTAAACGGCGGCCGTAACTATAACGGTCCTAAGGTAGCGAAATTCCTTGTCGGGTAAGTTCCGACCTGCACGAATGGCGTAATGATGGCCAGGCTGTCTCCACCCGAGACTCAGTGAAATTGAACTCGCTGTGAAGATGCAGTGTACCCGCGGCAAGACGGAAAGACCCCGTGAACCTTTACTACAGCTTGACACTGAACATTGAGCCTTGATGTGTAGGATAGGTGGGAGGCTTTGAAGCGCGGACGCCAGTCTGCGTGGAGCCAACCTTGAAATACCACCCTTTAATGTTTGATGTTCTAACGTAGGCCCGTAATCCGGGCTGCGGACAGTGTCTGGTGGGTAGTTTGACTGGGGCGGTCTCCTCCTAAAGAGTAACGGAGGAGCACGAAGGTCAGCTAATCACGGTCGGACATCGTGAGGTTAGTGCAATGGCATAAGCTGGCTTGACTGCGAGAGTGACGGCTCGAGCAGGTGCGAAAGCAGGTCATAGTGATCCGGTGGTTCTGAATGGAAGGGCCATCGCTCAACGGATAAAAGGTACTCCGGGGATAACAGGCTGATACCGCCCAAGAGTTCATATCGACGGCGGTGTTTGGCACCTCGATGTCGGCTCATCACATCACGGGGCTGAAGTAGGTCCCAAGGGTACGGCTGTTCGCCGTTTAAAGTGGTACGCGAGCTGGGTTTAGAACGTCGTGAGACAGTTCGGTCCCTATCTGCCGTGGGCGCTGGAGAATTGAGGGGGGTTGCTCCTAGTACGAGAGGACCGGAGTGAACGCACCACTGGTGTTCGGGTTGTCATGCCAATGGCATTGCCCGGTAGCTAAGTGCGGAAAAGATAAGTGCTGAAAGCATCTAAGCACGAAACTTGCCCCGAGATGAGTTCTCCCTGACCCCTTGAGGGTCCTGAAGGGACGTTGAAGACTACGACGTTGATAGGCCGGGTGTGTAAGCGCAGCGATGCGTTGAGCTAACCGGTACTAATGACCCGTGAGGCTTAACCTTACAACGCCAGAGGCGTTTTTGAGAGACAGATTTTCAGCTTATTCCGGATAAAATTAGCGGAAACGAAAGATTTTGCGGCGTGACAGGGCGCAGAGCGAAGACATCAGCGGGAGCATACTGAGGTATGTGACCGGTGTGGCTGAGCGATGGCAACGCGGTCATGGCGTAAAAGGTTCGTTTCGTGCACCAAGATTTGCCTGGCGGCTGTAGCGCGGTGGTCCCACCTGACCCCATGCCGAACTCAGAAGTGAAACGCCGTAGCGCCGATGGTAGTGTGGGGTCTCCCCATGCGAGAGTAGGGAACTGCCAGGCATTAAATAAGTGAAGAAGCCCCGCACGAAAGTGCGGGGCTTTTTTACGTCTGTTGTTTGTCACTTTAAGCTGAAACATTTTCATTTTCTGCATGAAACCTCGACATCTTACAACGATCAGGCTAATGTTGGGCATCCAGATGTCTAAACGTTTATATGGTTGCGAGAGGTGAGCAGGCTATGCCAATCAGGGTTCCCGACGAATTACCGGCAGTGAATTTTTTGCGCGACGAAAATGTCTTTGTCATGACATCGTCGCGCGCCAGTGTTCAGGAGATCCGACCGCTTAAAGTGCTCATACTGAATCTGATGCCGAAAAAGATCGAAACGGAGAACCAGTTTCTGCGTCTGCTTTCCAACTCGCCCTTACAGATCGATATTCAGCTGCTGCGCATCGACAGCCGTGAGTCACGCAATACGCCTACTGAGCACCTCAACAACTTCTACTGCAATTTTGAAGATATCCAGCATGACAACTACGATGGCTTAATCGTGACAGGTGCACCATTGGGACTGGTCGATTTTAATGATGTCGCCTACTGGCCCCAGATTCAGCGCGTACTGCACTGGGCAAATGAGCATGTCACCTCAACCCTGTTTGTCTGCTGGGCCGTGCAGGCTGCGCTTAATATTCTGTATGGCATTCCCAAGCAAACCCGGCATAACAAGCTGTCTGGCGTCTATGAGCACCAGATTCTGCATCCCCATGCGTTACTGACCCGGGGTTTTGATGATAATTTCCTTGCGCCACACTCACGCTATGCTGATTTTCCTACTCAGCTGATCACGGATTACACCGATCTTGAGCTGTTTGCTGAATCGGAACAAACCGGCGCCTATCTGATGGCGAGTAAAGACAAACGTCTGGTGTTTGTTACCGGTCACCCGGAGTATGATGCGCTGACGTTGTCGGGTGAGTATCATCGCGATTATGAAGCGGGAGTAAGCCCGGAAGTCCCGTATAACTACTTCCCGCAGGATAATCCGGCTCTGCCACCGCGCGCCACCTGGCGAAGTCACGGCAATCTGCTGTTCTCGAACTGGCTCAACTACTATGTTTACCAGATCACCCCGTTCGATCTGCGCCGCATGAATCCAACGCTGGAATAGTCGCACCCGACGAGCAACTGAACCGTGTTAGCCAAAGGCAACACGGTTTTTTTTCGTCGCTAAAACAAGAATGAAAGTCGTTCCTTTAATAAAAATAACTTTAATTGCATGTAAAACATTGGGATAGAATAATTTATATCCAAAAATGGAAATAGTTTTTGATTTAGAAAAATAAATGCTTATGCTCTGATCCTGTCGCTCACAAAACGAACACCGTGTGGATCCGCTGCATTCGATCCTTTGAATACAGGAGAAAGCCAGCATGACAGACTCAGTGATCAGCCATACCCTCTCTTTCAGCCAGCCCTTTAACCATGCCGAACAGCAGTTGTTAACCCCCGAGGCCGTCTCTTTTCTGGAGGTGCTGGTTGCACGCTTTGCACCACAACGCAACGTGCTGTTATCAGCTCGCCAGCAGCGTCAGCAGCAATATGACCAGGGCTATCTGCCAGACTTCGATATGGAAACGGCTTCCATAAGATCCAGCGAATGGCATATTCAATCCATTCCGGCAGACTTAGAAGATCGTCGGGTCGAGATCACGGGCCCGCCCGAGCGAAAAATGGTGATTAATGCCCTGAACGCAAACGTAAAAGTTTTTATGGCCGACTTTGAGGATTCGCTGTCGCCGGAGTGGTCAAAGCTGATTGACGGGCAGCTTACCCTGCGTGAGGCGGTGCAGGGCACGCTGCGTTACACCAGCGACACGGGCAAAATTTATCAGCTCGGCGCTAATCCAGCGGTGCTGATGTGCCGGGTTCGCGGCCTGCATTTGTCAGAAAAACATGTCAGCTGGCAGGGTGAGGTGATTCCGGGCGGGCTGTTTGATTTCGCGCTCTATTTTTTCCACAACGTCCGACCTTTGCTGGCTAAGGGCAGCGGACCTTACTTCTATCTGCCTAAGACCGAGAGCTGGCAGGAGATCGCATGGTGGCGTGAGATCTTCAGCTTCAGCGAGGATCAGTTCGATCTGCCGCGCGGCACGATCAAAGCAACAGTGCTGATTGAAACCTTACCCGCCGTGTTTCAGATGGATGAGATCCTGTGGAACCTGCGCGATCACATCGTTGGACTCAACTGTGGCCGCTGGGATTACATCTTCAGCTACATCAAAACCCTGAAACAGCATCCGGATCGCGTCCTGCCGGATCGCCAGTCCGTCACCATGTCTCAGCCGTTTCTGGATGCTTACTCGCGCCTGCTGATTAAAACCTGTCATCGCCGGGGAGCATTCGCGATGGGCGGAATGTCAGCCCTGATACCCGCTAAAGATCCGACGCGCAATGCCTGGGTGCTGCAGCGCGTGACGGAAGATAAACAACGGGAGGCGGGCAACGGGCATGACGGCACCTGGATTGCGCATCCGGGCCTGGCGGATACCGCTATGGCGGTCTTCGATGCTGCGCTGGACGACCGGCCGAATCAGCTGCATGTCATGCGTGAAGAAGATGCCCCGATCACGGCGGAGCAATTACTCGCACCCTGTCAGGGTGAGCGCACCGAAGCCGGAATGCGCGCCAACATCCGCGTCGCGCTGCAATACCTTGAAGCCTGGATCAGTGGTAACGGCTGTGTGCCGATTGACGGGTTGATGGAGGATGCCGCTACTGCTGAGATTGCGCGCACCTCAATCTGGCAATGGATTCGTCACCAGCAAGTGCTGAACAGTGGCCAGCGGGTCACGGCCGAACTGTTTCTGCGCTGGCTGAACGAAGAGCTGCATCTGCTGCAAAACGCGCTGGGCGAAGCCCGCTTTAGTGCCGGTCGCTATGACGACGCGGCGCAGCTGATGGCGCAGATCACCACCGAACGCGAGCTGGTTTCCTTTCTTACCCTGCCAGGCTACCGCCTGATCCCCTGAACAGAGGAGCTATTGCCATGACACGAACTCAACAGATCGATCAACTGGAACAACTCTGGCAGACCGCACGCTGGCAGGGCATTACCCGCCCTTATAGCGCAGCAGAAGTCGTCAATCTGCGCGGCTCGGTCCTGCCCGCCTGTACGCTGGCGGAGCGCGGTTCGGAGAAGTTATGGGCGCTGCTGAACGGCGAAGCGAAGAAAGGATATATCAACAGTCTGGGAGCGCTCAGCGGCGGGCAGGCACTGCAGCAGGCCAAAGCGGGCATTGAAGCAATTTACCTTTCTGGCTGGCAGGTGGCTGCGGATGCCAACGTAGCCGGGCAGATGTATCCCGATCAGTCGCTTTATCCGGTGAACTCGGTGCCGGAAGTGGTGACGCGCATCAATCAGACCTTTCAGCGCGCCGATCAGATTCAGTGGTCCAGCGGTATCGAAAAGGGTGACAGCCGGTATACCGATTTCTTTCTGCCGATTGTCGCTGATGCGGAAGCCGGTTTTGGCGGCGTACTCAATGCGTATGAGCTGATGAAGGCGATGATTCAGGCGGGCGCGGCTGCGGTTCACTTCGAAGATCAGCTGGCGGCGGTGAAAAAATGCGGTCACATGGGCGGCAAAGTGCTGGTACCGACTCAGGAAGCGATTCAGAAACTGGTGGCGGCGCGGCTGGCTGCGGATGTGATGGGAGTACCCACCGTGCTGCTGGCCCGCACCGATGCCGACGCCGCGGACCTGATTACCTCAGACTGCGATGAATACGATCGTCCTTTTATCCGTGGCGACCGGACGGCAGAAGGCTTCTTCCGCACCCACGCTGGCATTGAACAGGCGATCAGTCGCGGGCTGGCCTATGCCCCTTATGCTGACATTCTGTGGTGTGAAACCTCAACGCCGGATCTGGCGATGGCGCAGCGCTTTGCCGACGCCATCCATGCGCGCTTCCCCGGCAAACTGCTGGCCTACAACTGCTCGCCATCGTTCAACTGGAAGAAGAACCTCGACGACCGCACCATCGCGAAGTTCCAGCAGGCGCTGAGCGACATGGGCTATCGCTTCCAGTTCATCACGCTGGCGGGCATCCACAGCATGTGGTTCAACATGTTCGATCTGGCGCATGCCTATGCCCAGGGCGAAGGGATGCGTCACTACGTTGAAAAGGTTCAGCAGCCTGAGTTCGCTGCCCGCGATTGCGGTTACAGCTTCTCGTCGCATCAGCAGGAAGTCGGCACTGGCTATTTCGATCAGGTGACCAACATCATTCAGGGCGGTAAGTCTTCGGTCACCGCGCTCACCGGTTCGACCGAAGAGCACCAGTTCTGACACTTCTCCTATGACGGATTCCCCGCCCGCACCACGCGGGCGGGCATTGACCGGAGCTGACTATGCCGCCACGTGAATCCCTGATCGCCCACACTATCCTGCAGGGTTTTGATGCGCAGTATGGCCGTTTTCTGGATATTACCGCCGGGGCGCAGCAGCGGTTCGAGCAGGCAGAATGGCAGGCGGTGCAGCATGCCATGAAGGCCCGCATTCATCTCTATGATCATCACGTCAGTCTGGTCGCCGATCAACTGCGGGTGCTGAATGGCGCGGCCAGCTGGGATGAGATTTTCTGGCTGCGGGTCAAGGAACACTATCAAAGCCTGCTGCCCGGCTATCCCCGGCATGAAATTGCTGAAAGCTTCTTTAACTCGGTTTACTGCCGGCTGCATGGACATACCGACCTGCAGCCGGACCGGCTGTTTATTTTCAGCTCTCAGTCCCAGACTGCACCGGTGACACCTTTGCGACCGTTGTCGCGCCATTATCAGCCGGAGCGGGGCTGGCAGGCATTGGTGGATCAGGTGCTGGGAGATTTACCGCTGACGCTGCCCTGGCAGCACCGCGCGCGTGATGTCGGCTGGATTGTCCGCCACCTGCAGTCGCATTTCCCCCGGCTGGATCAGGGCTGGCTTGAGGTCAACAGTGAACTCTTCTATCGCAACAAAACCGCCTGGCTGGTGGCGCGCCTGCAGCTGCCGGAGGGCATTTTTCCCTGTCTGCTGCCGATACAGCGCACGGAAGCTGGCGAACTGTGGATCGATACCTGCCTGACTGATGTGAATGACGCCAGCATTGTCTTTGGTTTTGCCCGTGCCTATTTCATAGTGTATGCCCCGGTGCCTGCGGCGCTGGTTGCCTGGCTGCAACCGATTCTGCCTGGCAAAACGCTGGCGGAGCGCTATATGGCGATTGGCTGCCAGAAGCACGGTAAAACCGAAAGCTATCGTGAATATCTTCAGGCGCTGGCAGAGAGTGACACCGCTTTTGAGATCGCGCCCGGCGTGCGCGGCATGGTGATGCTGGTCTTCACGCTGCCGGGCTTTGACTGGGTGTTCAAGGTAATAAAGGATCGCTTCGCACCGCAAAAAGAGGTGACGGAAGCGCAGGTCCGCGCCTGTTATCAGCAGGTCAAAGAGCACGATCGCGTGGGACGAATGGCGGATACGCAGGCGTTCGAGCAGTTTGCGTTGCCGCTGTCGCGCATCTCACCGGCGCTGCTGACGGAACTTCACGCCTGTGTG
Source organism: Pantoea vagans (assembly GCF_004792415.1). Taxonomy (NCBI): domain Bacteria; kingdom Pseudomonadati; phylum Pseudomonadota; class Gammaproteobacteria; order Enterobacterales; family Erwiniaceae; genus Pantoea; species Pantoea vagans. The sequence goes on along the minus strand of NZ_CP038853.1, from coordinate 3,841,991 downwards.
GCAGAGAAGCTCTGTATCAAAGGCGATCGCCTGATCATTCGTCATCTGTGGCTGGAGCGTCGTATGCAGCCGCTCAACCTCTACCTGGCGCAGGCCAGCGACGCTGAGCAACGACACGCCATTGAAGAGTATGGCCACGCGATTAAACAGCTGGCAGCCGCCAACATCTTTCCTGGCGACATGCTGTTCAAAAACTTCGGCATAACCCGCCATGGCCGCGTGATTTTTTACGATTACGATGAGATTCGCCCGATGCAGGAGCTGAACTTCCGCGAGGTGCCCGCGGCGCGCTATGAGGAAGATGAACTCAGCGCTGAGCCGTGGTACAGCGTCGGACCGGATGATGTCTTCCCGGAAACCTTCCGCTATGCGTTATGCAGTGAAGCCGCGACTGGCGCCTTACTGCTGCAACTGCATCCGGAGATATTCGACGCCCGCTGGTGGCGCGCGCAGCAGCAGCGCATCGCCCAGGGGCATGTGGAAGAGGTGATCGCCTGGCGGCAGACGCAGCGTTTCAGCGTCTGCTACGCGGCAGACACCGTTAACGACCGCTGTACGCCAGCGTAACCTGACGCGCTTCCCGGATGACCAGCGCACCTAACTCCGTAATGCGATCGTCCGTCATGCGGGCGATGGGGCCGGAGATGGAGAGTGCGGCAAACGCTTCGCCATGTTCATCATAGATAGGCGCGGCGACACAGCGCAGTCCGAGTGCATGCTCTTCATCATCCAGCGAAAAGCCCGCTTTGCGCACCTGCGCCAGATTCTCTTTCAGGCTCTGCGGCGACATCAGGGTCTTCGGCGTGTAGTAATGCAATCCTTTCTGATGCAGCAGGGCGGTAATCTGTTCATCACCCAGATGCGCCAGAAACGCTTTGCCTGCGCCTGAAGCATGCATCGGCAGCTTGCCGCCAATCGGCGCAGACATCCTCATCAGCTGGGTGCACTGCACCTGATCAATGATCACCGCCTGGTGGTCGCTGAGATCCAGCACCGCCAGATTCACCGTCTCACCGGACTGTTCCATCAGGCTGCGCAGCACCGGGTGGACCAGCGCCAGCAGATTGCGGCTTTGCAGGAAACTGCTGCCGACCACAAAGGCGTGCGCGCCGATTGTCCACAGCCCGAGATCGCCCACCTGGCGGACAAAACCCTGCTGCTGCATGGTGCTGAGCAGGCGATGCGTGGTGGAGTTAGGCAGGCCCGCCTGCTGTGCCAGCTCGGTCAGCGCCACGCTGCCATGTGAATCCGCAATCAGCTCCAGCAGCGTCAGGCCGCGCGTCAGTGATTGAACCTGACCGCCCGCAGGTGCGGCGACAGGGGTGCCGCGGGGTTTCTTACCGCGCTTAACGGGAACGGGCGTTGCCATTGTTGTCTCTCCTTTTTCATTGTGGAAATCATTTTCGTTTTAATCACACCGTTTGCAAACGCTGGTTTTCTGGTCAGACCTGTATGGACATGACTGGAACCTGTCGCAGAAGAGGTTACTTTGTCGCCAGACAGGCTTGTGCCAGAATGAAAAACAGGGTTTTCCACCAGCAGACTGACGTGAATGGGGCAACAGTGAGCACTAAAATCGACGCGCTACATCAGCAGCTCGCACAACGCATTATGGTGTTGGATGGCGGCATGGGCACCATGATCCAGAGCTACCGGCTGGAGGAAGAGGATTATCGCGGCAGCCGTTTTGCTGACTGGCCCTGCGATCTCAAAGGCAACAACGATCTTCTGGTGCTGAGTAAACCGTCGGTGATCCGCGAGATCCACGACGCTTATCTGGCTGCCGGTGCAGATATCCTCGAAACCAACACCTTCAACGCCACGTCGATTGCGATGGCAGATTACCAGATGGAAAGCTTGTCGGCGGAGATCAATTTCGAAGCGGCCCGACTGGCGCGTGCCTGTGCCGATGCGTGGACGGCGAAAACGCCGGATCGTCCGCGTTACGTTGCGGGTGTGCTCGGCCCGACCAACCGTACCTGCTCGATCTCACCCGACGTCAACGATCCTGCTTATCGCAACGTCACCTTTAATCAACTGGTGGAAGCCTACCGTGAATCGACCCGTGCGCTGGTGGAGGGCGGTGCTGACCTCATCATGATCGAAACGGTGTTCGATACGCTGAATGCCAAAGCGGCTGTCTATGCGGTGAAGACCGAGATGGACGCGCTGGGTGTGAAGCTGCCGCTGATGATCTCTGGCACCATCACCGACGCCTCCGGTCGGACGCTCTCCGGTCAGACTACGGAAGCGTTTTACAACTCCCTGCGTCATGCCGAACCGCTCTCTTTTGGCCTGAACTGCGCGCTGGGCCCCGATGAGCTGCGTCAGTATGTGGCGGAGCTGTCGCGCATCGCTGAAGGCTACGTGACTGCCCATCCCAACGCCGGACTGCCCAATGCCTTTGGCGAATACGATCTCGATGCAGAGCTGATGGCGCAGCAGATAGGTGAGTGGGCTACTTCGGGCTTCCTGAACATTATTGGCGGCTGCTGTGGCACTACGCCGCAACATATTGCGGCCATGGTCGCGGCGGTTGAAGGCGTCGCACCGCGTCCCTTGCCGGTGATTCCGGTGGCCTGTCTCCTCTCCGGTCTGGAGCCGCTGAACATCACCGCAGAGTCGCTGTTTGTTAACGTCGGTGAGCGCACCAACGTCACCGGCTCAGCAAAATTTAAGCGGCTGATCAAAGAAGAGAAGTACAACGACGCGCTGGAAGTGGCACTGCAGCAGGTTCAGAGCGGCGCGCAGATTATCGACATCAACATGGATGAAGGGATGCTCGACGCCGAAGCGGCGATGGTGCGGTTTCTGAATCTGATTGCGGGCGAACCCGATATTGCCCGGGTGCCGATTATGATCGACTCCTCGAAATGGGCGGTGATTGAGAAAGGGCTGCAGTGCATTCAGGGCAAAGGGATTGTGAACTCGATTTCGATGAAAGAGGGTGAAGCGGCCTTTATCCACCATGCGCGCCAGGTGCGGCGTTACGGCGCGGCGATGGTGGTCATGGCATTTGACGAAGTGGGCCAGGCAGATACCCGCGCCCGTAAAATCGAAATCTGTCGCCGCGCTTACCGGATCCTGACCGAACAGGTCGGCTTTCCGCCGGAAGATATCATTTTCGATCCCAACATCTTTGCGGTCGCCACCGGCATCGACGAGCACAACAACTACGCCATGGATTTCATCGGTGCCTGTGAAGACATCAAGCGTGAACTGCCTCATGCGCTGATCTCCGGCGGCGTATCCAACGTGTCGTTTTCATTCCGTGGCAACGATCCGGTGCGTGAAGCGATACATGCGGTGTTTCTCTACTACGCCATCCGTAACGGCATGGATATGGGCATCGTTAACGCAGGCCAGCTGGCCATCTATGACGATCTGCCGGCAGAACTGCGCGAGGCGGTGGAGGATGTGATCCTCAACCGACGGGATGATGGCACCGAGCGGCTGCTGGCGCTGGCGGAGAAATACCGTGGCGGCAAAAGTGATGGCGCGCAGGACAAGCAGCTCGCCGAGTGGCGCAGCTGGGACGTGGTGAAGCGGCTCGAATATTCGCTGGTCAAAGGCATCACGGAGTTCATTGAGCAGGATACCGAAGAGGCGCGCCAGCAGGTGCCCCGTCCGATAGAGGTGATTGAGGGGCCGCTGATGTCCGGAATGAACGTGGTCGGCGACCTGTTCGGCGAAGGAAAAATGTTCCTGCCGCAGGTAGTGAAATCGGCGCGCGTGATGAAGCAGGCAGTGGCGTATCTGGAGCCGTTTATCGAAGCCAGCAAAGAGGCGGGGCGCAGCAACGGTAAAATCGTGCTGGCTACCGTCAAAGGCGACGTGCATGACATCGGCAAGAATATCGTCGGCGTGGTGCTGCAGTGTAATAACTACGAAATTATCGACCTTGGCGTGATGGTGCCGGGCGAGAAAATCCTCAAAACGGCGCGTGAAGTGAAGGCGGACATCATCGGCCTGTCTGGCCTGATTACGCCGTCGCTGGATGAGATGGTCAATATGGCGAAAGAGATGGAGCGGCAGGGCTTTACCTTACCGCTGCTGATTGGCGGCGCGACCACTTCGAAGGCACATACTGCCGTCAAAATTGAACAGCACTACAGCGGCCCGACGGTCTATGTGCAGAACGCCTCTCGCACCGTTGGCGTGGTGTCGTCGCTGCTTTCCGCCACGCTGAAAGACGACTTCGTTGCCCGAACCCGCAAAGAGTATGAGACCGTGCGCATCCAGCATGCACGTAAAAAGCCACGCACGCCGCCGGTCTCGCTGCAGGCGGCGCGCGATAACGCCACGTCGATTGACTGGGAAAGCTACACGCCGCCGGTGCCGCATCGCGCTGATGTCAGTCAGGTGGAGGCCAGTATTGCGACGCTACGCAACTACATCGACTGGACGCCGTTCTTTATGACCTGGTCGCTGGCGGGTAAATATCCCCGCATTCTTGAGGATGAGGTGGTGGGTGAAGAGGCACAGCGTCTGTTTGCCGATGCCAGTGCGATGCTCGACAGATTAAGTGAGGAGTCGCTGCTGAAGCCGCGTGGCGTGGTCGGTATTTTCCCGGCTAACCGGGTTGGCGATGATATCCATATTTACCGCGACGAGCGACGCGATGAAATATTGTGTGTGAGTCATCACTTACGTCAGCAGACCGAGAAAACCGACTTCGCCAACTACTGTCTGGCGGATTTCGTTGCCCCGAAGTCAGCGGGAAAAGCGGATTACCTTGGCGCGTTCGCGGTGACCGGCGGACTGGAAGAGGATGCACTGGCGGAGGCCTATGATCGTCAGCACGATGACTACAACAAGATCATGGTCAAAGCGCTGGCGGACCGTCTGGCGGAAGCTTTTGCTGAATACCTGCACGAGCGGGTGCGTAAGGTGATCTGGGGCTTTGCGCCCAACGAAAACCTCAGCAATGAAGAGCTGATTCGGGAGAATTATCAGGGGATACGTCCGGCGCCAGGCTATCCGGCCTGCCCGGATCACACTGAAAAAGCTGCCATCTGGCGTCTGCTGGCGGTTGAAGAGCAGACCGGCATGAAACTGACCGAATCCTTTGCCATGTGGCCGGGTGCGGCGGTGTCCGGCTGGTATTTCAGCCATCCTGACAGCCGCTATTTCGCCGTGGCGCAGATTCAGCGTGATCAGGTGGAGGATTATGCGGCACGTAAAGGAATATCGGTCACAGAGGTGGAGCGCTGGCTGGCACCGAATCTCGGCTACGATGCGGATTAAATAAAAAAGCGGCCAGAGGGCCGCTTGAAGGGAGGGGAATCAACTCGGGACCTGTCAGCTGTGATATCGAGCCAGCGCAGGAAACACGGTCAGATTCACCCTGTTTCGGCTTTTTTCAGCGGTCTGAAGCGTTCAGATGGTCGCCTGAAACGCGCCGGAGTCAAAGCGATGGGAGCAAACGCCCGGAGTAAAGCATCGCGGGCCAGGGATGGCCCGCGCTGAGCATGCCACGGATGGCGTTTTTGCGTCTTTACGCAGGGCGTTTGCTCCCTGAGCCTGCTTCTGTAAACAGCATGAAGCGGCCCGGAGGCCGCCTCTGCTTAGTTGAAGCGAGCGTCGCGATCCGACGTCAGATCATACAGCTGGTACTTACGTCCCAGCATCTGACCGCCATCACGCGTCAGCGGCACCCAGTTCACCTGCGCGCGACCGCGTGTTGGCGTCACGGTGAACAGATCCATCGGGATAGAGATATAGAAGCCTTTGGTGAAGTCGCCTTCGCCATACTCTTCAGACGACACGTTGGTTTTGGTGGCATAAACACCGACCATCACGCCGCTGTCGAAGCGCTTCGACACATCGACCGTCACGCCTTTATCTTTTGCCAGATACTGACCGACGCTGGTTTTCACCAGCACATCCTGCATGAACCACGGACGCCAGTAACCCGTAAGGTTGCCGGTTGACGCTTTGTAGCGGTTAAACTGCATCATATTGTCCCAGTCACGCTGACGGACGTAGTTGGCATCGACGCCCACCGCCCAGTTCGCATCGACCGGACGATAAAGCAACTCGCCGCCCACGCCACCGTACATCGTCTCCAGATAGCCGCCGTAGACCTGACCATAGAAGCCGTTACCGAGGTGGCCCATATAGTTCGCCTGCAGATCGTTAACGTAAACGTTGTTCTCAACGTAGTCGCGGATATGGGTACGCACGCGCGGCAGCGATGAGTCCGCCGGTGCGCCGTTGTAGTTGAACTTATCGTAGTTGTTGGCGAGGTTACCAAACAGACTGCCGCCCACCAGCAGGTGATCCGTCAGCCAGTAATCCGCGCTGGCCATCACGCCAACCTGATACATGTAGAAGCTTTCCGGGCCGCCCACCGACTGGTTCAGCACCGGTGACAGGCTGTAGTTCAGGCGATCCTGGCGGATAAACATCCCCTGCTCGGTGTTGCCCGGATCGACCGGTTCTTTGCGGGTCTGTTGCAGCGGCTGTTCGTGGCCCAGCGGGTAGCCTTCCAGATCGTTACGCAGACTGGCAACTTTCGTTTCAGTGGTCACCTGCGGCATGTTAAAGCGCGACTCGGTCACATTGATGGTGTCGATGCCGTCCGGCAGGTGGTTCATGATGATGCGGTTAGTGCGATCTACCCCTTCACGGGTATCACGATACTTCGTCTGCTCGCCTGACACATACAACGTGTGGCCCTGAGTCTGAATCCGCGGACCATCAAGACCGGCGTTGTATTTCAGATCGGTCAGCTGAGTCCCGACTACCGTCGGTTCCAGCAACTGAGGCTGCGGCTGCGGATTGTAGGCCGGCTTCTCGCTGTCGATGTGCGCCTGACGCAGATCGTTGAAGTTGGTACGGATGGTGACACCAAACATAAAGGTGTTGCCGCGCTCGTAGCTGGCGTTGATATCAGCCCAGTCGGTCACACGATAAATCGCGCCGACGTTGAGCTTGCTGCGCTGATCAAGGCGGCCAGCAAAGTCATTCTGGTAGTCGTTGCCCTCATACTCCATCTTGAGACGCAGCGGCTGCCAGGGCGTCTGATATTCCACGCCGCCGAAAAATGCTGTCGGACCGTGGAACATCTGCGAGCCATTGATGGAACCCGCTTCGCCCACCCGTGGACGCTGGCAATAGCTGTCGCTATAGGAGCAGAACGGGTTCTTCACGGTGCCGCTGTTGCCGAGATAGCCCCAGCCGAGGCCCAGGGTGAAGTCGAACGGTCCCCAGGCTTTGGTTCCCACCACATATTCACTGTCAAACAGGCCGGTACCGCCAAGATCGCGCGTTCCCACCGCCACTTCCGGCAGCCAGAAGCCTTCCTGCCACAGACGCAGTTTCAGGTCGAAGGCTTTATCTTTATAGCTCTGCGTGCCGCTGAACTCGGAGACCGCACTGTACTGCCGGGTGCGCACGTCGGTATAACGCACGGTAGTTTCCAGCCAGGGAAAGAGCTGCAGTGATGCAGAGTAATAGCGGTACTGATCGTTGTCGCGCGCGTTAAGGCTGAACTCGCCTTCTCTGGACATGCGCGCCGTCGGCACCTGCATCAGGCCCACACCACCGAAATCAGATTGTGACGGGCCCACCGGCGCGGGGAAGGTGTCGGCCTGCGCCTGACAGGCTGCCGCCACGGAAACAGCCAACAGGCTGAAGAGATAACGTTTTTTCATCAGTCTGGTATCCGGTGAGTCAGTACGGAAAGAATGCGATCGTTCAGATCTTCATAGCTGCCTGGCAGGCTCCATGAGGAAAAGCCGAGCCAGATAACGCTGCCTGGCTCCACTTCCGCGTGGCGATGATTCCAGTAAGCAACCGGCACCTGCTGTGTGGCGCCGGAAGGCGCAATCACCGTGACAAAATTGCGTTCTGCGCCGGAGAGTGACGGGTGACCCTCCAGATAGTCGCGTACTGATTTACCCGGCTGCCAGCTCACTTTGCCTGCGCCGCTTAATGCGCCGAGCAGCAGCACTGAATCGGATGGCGTCTGCAGCCAGAGGTCATAGCTGCCTTCCAGCCGACGGTTATCCGCCGGATGGAGACGGATCCAGTCCGGGTCAAGCGGGGTGAACTGGCGACCTGTCACGTTGATGGCGCTCAGCTGGCGGATGACCTCATCAATGGCCGCCGCCCGATCACCGCTGCTGTCAGCACGCCAGGCACGTAACGCGCCCAGCGTCTGTTGATATTGCTGCTGTGCGACGGCGCTGGCACCGCGCTCGGCAATAACGGTACGGCGCCAGTCCGTGTTGGCCTGCAGCGGAGGCAGTGTCACCAGCTGTGAGAGATCCGCGATCTGGCTCAGCTCAGCCTGACCGCCGTTGTGCGGTGCATGAACGATAACCTGCGCAGTCGCCTGCGCTTCTGCGGCGCTGAGCAGGCTCAGCCCGGCCAGCAAAATAGTGATGTTTTTCATGATTTCGCCGGCTTCAGAATAGTGATATCGACAGGGAAGGCATCGGCCGCCAGCATCTGATGGGCCTGCACCACATCACCGCTGCTGTTGTCGATCCAGAAGGTGTTTTCCCACTCGCGGTTACTGCTGTCGATGCTTACCTGCTCATGCCAGACACGGCACGGGATACGGTTGCCCGCCACGGTCAGCACTTCGTCGGTGCCGCGCTGGAAGGTAGAGCGCACGGTCGCGCCGCGAACCTTGCCCTGCTCGGTCCACTGCACGATGCGGGTCCAGCCTGCGCCATTGCTGATATGCAGGCTGTCAGCAAGCGGATCCTGTTGCAGATTGCTGACGCTCAGCAGGTTATCCGGTAAGCCCAGGGTTTTAACCAGGCGGCCGTGCTGGGTCACCAGCATCGCCTGATCCTGCGTCACCCATTTCTGCTGCCCCTTCTCGTTGTAGCCCAGCACCACAAAAATGCGCGGACCGTTATTCAGACGAGCATAGAGACTGGCATAGGGAAGATTGTTGACCTGTTGATCGGTGACGTTCACGTCATCCGGACCGTTAACCGCGAGCAGCAGGGTCTGTTCAAGACCTTTTTGCGTTTGTGTACAGGCCTGCAGCAGCAGGCAAGCGAGCAGCAGAGGAAGTCGGCGCACTGTGTGTCCCTGATAAGTCATGCCAAAGTAAAAAATAACCACACAGGCGTGTGGTTATGTTTAAAGGTGCTCTGCCCGTCACGGCTGGCTGCAGAGATACAGGTTACAAGGCTCAGCGTCATCACTTAACGAAGTCAGTGATTCAGCCTCGGCCCGTTTGCTGCACATCAGCAATCAGACGGGAGTCGGGCATCCATCAACGAGTGGTGCTCGTCGTGGTCGTGGTTGTTGTACCGGTATTTGCGCCGTCACCACCGCCAGAAGCAGCAATGCCGAGCCCGACCAGCGCGCCAAGTGCGCCGATACCCACAGCCGTGGACGTGCCAGCAGAGATTGCTCCCGCCTGCGCGCCAGCTGCAGTACCTGCTTCACCTGCTTCCTGCGGCGCAGCAAATGCGCTGGAAGAAGCGGCAACGAGGATCAGGGCTGCACCGGCAACCATAGTTTTTTTCATAACAACGTTTCCTGCATTGAGTGAATGAAGGATCTCTGACCGGCGACAAGGGCAATACAGACAGGCTGCAACCAGAGCGACGGACAGTCCCATTGCGGGCGCGTTCATTATAGGGCAACAAAATATCAGAGTTCAGTGCCATAAAAACCAGGGCAAATAGCGGGGTGATTGCGTGATTTAATCAGCTGGATTGGGGATAACTACTTTTTAAATCGGAGTTTTTCCGGTTGATACCCTATATTTCGCTACGGGTGAGGTAATTGCAAAGCGGAATGTTCTTTTTTAGTTATATCTGGTACGGAATAAGAATAATCAGAATTTACTCAGAAGGGCTTAAATTAAATATGACGATAAATCAACAGCTAACCCTGCGTACCGCCTGTTTTCAGATCCATTTTATACTGGATTCCACTCTGTTTTGTCGCCAGATGTTCAGAATTATCTTAGGGTATTTTAAGACTTTTCCCGCGCTGGCGTGAATGACAGAATCGATAATCAGGTCATCCGGATGGAAAAAGAGACAAAAAAAGGGCGGCAACGTTGCCGCCCGATGAAATTAACGCCGATTAACGCCAGGATTTATAGCGGTTAATTAAGGCATTAGTGGAACTGTCATGAGAGGTAATTTCGTCCTCATTTTCCAGTTCCGGCAGAATACGGTTCGCCAGCTGCTTACCTAATTCCACACCCCACTGATCAAAGGTGAAGATATTCAGGATGGCACCCTGCGTGAAGATTTTGTGCTCATACAGCGCAATCAGCGCGCCCAGGCTGTACGGCGTAATCTCACGCAGCAGGATGGAGTTAGTCGGGCGATTACCTTCAAACACCTTGAACGGCACAATGTGGGCCACAGATTCTGCAGATTTGCCGGCATCGGTAAACTCTTTCTCCACGACGTCGCGTGACTTACCAAACGCCAGCGCTTCGGTCTGGGCAAAGAAGTTAGAGAGCAGCTTCGGATGGTGGTCCGCCAGCGCGTTATGAGTAATAGCCGGCGCAATAAAGTCACACGGAACCAGTTTGGTACCCTGATGGATCAGCTGATAAAACGCATGCTGACCGTTAGTGCCGGGTTCGCCCCAGATAATAGGGCCCGTCTGGTAGTCCACCGGGTGACCGTCGCGATCCACATACTTGCCGTTTGACTCCATATTTCCCTGCTGGAAATAGGCGGCAAAGCGGTGCATGTACTGGTCGTAAGGCAGAATCGCTTCGGTTTCGGCACCAAAGAAATTGTTGTACCAGATGCCAATCAGCGCCAGCAGCACCGGCAGGTTCTGCTCAGCCGGGGTGGAGGCGAAGTGCTGGTCCATGGCATGTGCGCCACTCAGCAGCTGCTCGAAGTTATCGAAACCAATCGAGAGAATGATCGACAGGCCGATCGCTGACCACAGTGAATAGCGGCCGCCAACCCAGTCCCAGAATTCAAACATGTTATTGGTGTCGATACCGAATTCACCCACCGCTTTGGCATTGGTCGACAGTGCAGCAAAGTGTTTCGCTACATGCTGCTGAGCGCCTGCGGTTTTCAGGAACCAGTCACGCGCGCTGTGGGCGTTGGTCATGGTTTCCTGAGTCGTGAAGGTCTTCGATGCAACCAGGAACAGGGTGGTTTCCGGGCTGAGATCTTTCAGCGTTTCGGCGATGTGGGTGCCGTCAACGTTGGAGACAAAATGCATATTCAGATGGTTTTTGTACGGGCGCAGCGCTTCCGTCACCATAAACGGGCCAAGGTCGGAGCCGCCGATACCGATGTTCACTACGTCGGTGATCGCTTTACCGGTATAGCCTTTCCATTCGCCGCTGATGATGCGCTCTGAGAAGCCTTTCATCTTGTCCAGCACGGCATTGACCTCTGGCATCACATCTTTGCCATCCACCAGAATCGGCGTGTTACTCCGGTTACGCAGTGCGACGTGCAGCACCGCACGATCTTCGGTGCGGTTAATCTTCTCACCCGAGAACATAGACTTAATGGCACCGCTGAGATCGGTCTCTTTGGCCAGCGCCTGTAACTTATCGAGGGTTTCCTGGGTGATGCGGTTTTTGGAGAAATCCACCAGCATCTGATCATCAAAGGTGGCAGAGAATTTGGCAAAACGATCGGCATCCTGAGCGAACAGATCGGCAATTTCTACCGATTTCATCTGCTCAAAATGCTGTTGCAGCGCTTTCCAGGCTGCGGTTTGTGTCGGATTGATATTTTTCATGGCAACACTCTTGTTGATATTAAGAACCGTCATTCCATCGGAGGCACATCATGCCCGTTTAGCGTTTCAGTATGACCACACTTGTAACTGAAAGGAAAAATTTTGTCAGCGCACGCCGCGCAGGCGAGGTGAACGCTGCGATCTGACGTCAGCATTCACTGGCGCGAACAGCCTGCGGATGGCAGCAGTATCACGCGCTAAAGTGTGACGCGAAAGTCTGCGCAAAACGTTGTGCCGTGTCAGGGATTGTTGCAGGGGCTGAACCCATTAAGCACTGTAGCCGCTGCGGCGCAGGGTCATTTGTTTTCTGATGCGGCTCTCCGGCCATCGCTGACATTGACAGCAGGTCCAGAAAAGGCTAGATCTATGCGCCTACTTGCGCACCTGTGTGCAAGCCAGAAGAGGCGCGTCGCCCAGGCAGTGTGTTGGAGGAACCGTATCCGGTGAAAACACATCATGGGGAGCGACGCCGAGGTGGGTCAGCACGCGGTGTGTTGCCTGTCGGCTACAGGGGCTGAATCCTCTGGGTTGTCACCAGAAACGTCTGCAGTCGACGTTTTGCAAGGTGGGGCGCTTCTGGGTGACTCGTCTATCCGATCTTGTCCGCCCGTTTCTGCTCTTTCCTTGTGCCTGGCTGAAAGCATGTTTCTCGACCCTTTCATCGGCGAGAACAAGATAACCTGACACGAGGTCCTACATGTCTCAAACTCTGATAGTGGCAAAATTTGGCGGCACCAGCGTAGCCGATTTTGAAGCGATGAACCGCAGCGCCGATGTGGTGTTGCAGGACGCCAGCACGCGTCTGGTGGTGCTCTCTGCCTCGGCAGGCATTACCAATCTTCTGGTTGCGCTGGCTGAAGGCCAGCAGGCACCCCAGCGCGCTGCTCTGCTTGATGATATCCGCCGTATCCAGTACGCCATCGTCGATCGCCTGCAGCGTCCGGACGTGATCCGCGATGAAATCGATCGGATGATCGACAATATCAGCATGCTCTCAGAAGCTGCGTCACTCGCCACCTCAAATGCCCTGACCGATGAACTGGTCAGCCACGGCGAGCTGATGTCTTCACTGCTGTTTGTTGAAATTCTGCGTGAACGTCAGGTGAATGCAGAGTGGTTTGATGTTCGCAAAGTGATGCGCACCGACGATCATTTTGGCCGGGCAGTCCCGGATGTTCAGGTGCTGGCGGAGCAGGCGACGGCGCAGTTGCAGCCGCGCATTGAGCAGGCGCTGGTGATTACCCAGGGCTTCATCGGCAGTGAAAGCGAAGGGCGTACCACCACTTTAGGGCGTGGCGGCAGTGATTACACCGCCGCGCTGCTGGGCGAAGCGCTGAATGCGGCGCGAGTCGATATCTGGACGGATGTGCCGGGTATCTATACCACCGATCCACGCGTGGTGCCGACGGCGAAGCGTATTGATGAAATCACCTTCGAAGAAGCCGCTGAGATGGCGACGTTTGGTGCCAAAGTATTGCATCCGGCAACACTGCTGCCCGCCGTGCGCCGGGGTATTCCGGTCTTCGTCGGTTCCAGCAAGGATCCGGCCGCGGGCGGCACCCGCGTCTGCAACGAAACCCGCAATCCGCCGCTGTTCCGGGCGCTGGCGTTACGTCGTAAGCAGACGCTGTTAACGCTGCACAGCCTTAACATGCTGCATACGTTTGGTTTCCTCGCCGAACTGTTTAACATTCTGGCGCGTCATAACGTCTCCGTTGACCTGATCACCACCTCCGAAGTGAGCGTGGCGCTGACGCTGGACACCACCGGCTCAACCTCGACCAGCGCCAGTCTGCTGACCCAGGCGCTGCTGACTGAACTCTCGTCGCTGTGCCGGGTAGAGGTGGAGGAAGATCTGGCGCTGGTGGCGATTATCGGCAATGAGCTGTCAAAAGCCTGCGGTGTCGGCAAAGAGGTGTTTGGTGTGCTCGACCCGTTCAATCTGCGGATGATTTGCTATGGGGCCAGCAGCTACAATCTCTGCTTCCTGGTGCCGGGCAACGATGCGGAAAGCGTAGTCCGTACGCTGCACCGCAATCTGTTCGAGTAAATTTATCTGCTGTTCAGGCCGCGTCTGCGCGGCCTGAACAGCGGCAAAAAAACTTCACTTCGTCTGATCCTCCGCTGGTTTCCTTCTTCCAGATAATTCAATTAATCCAACGTCTTATTGCCCACTATTGCCAAATGGCAACCCCTTTCTTTGCGCATTTCGTGTACCGGCGTTGCGCTCCCTTTCCTCAGATTTATAATCCCGCCGCTGAATCAATTCACCCAAATTTAGGAAATATCATGAAAAGGTTAGTCGCAGAGGCGCTGGGGACTTTTGTACTGGTCGCAGGCGGTTGTGGTAGTGCCGTACTGTCAGCGGCGTTCCCGGAACTCGGCATTGGCTTCATGGGCGTCGCGCTGGCTTTTGGTCTGAGCGTACTGGTCATGGCGTATGCGGTCGGTCATATCTCGGGCGGTCATTTTAATCCGGCGGTCACTCTGGGATTAGTGGCAGGCGGACGTTTCTCCGCCTCGCAGGCCATTCCTTACATCATCGCGCAACTGGTGGGCGGCATTGCTGCTGGCGCGGTGCTTTATCTGATCGCCAGCGGTAAAGGCGACTTCAGCGCAGCGGCCAGCGGCTTTGCGGCGAACGGCTACGGCGAACACTCGCCGGGCGGCTTCAGTTTGCAGGCAGGCATGATCACTGAGGTCGTGATGACGGCTATCTTCCTGATTGTGATCATGGGCGCGACCAGCGAACGCGCGCCAAAAGGCTTTGCGCCGATCGCGATTGGTCTCGCGTTAACCCTGATCCATCTGATCAGCATTCCGGTGACTAACACTTCTGTTAACCCGGCACGCAGCACCGCAGCAGCCCTCTTCCAGGGTGACTGGGCGATCGCTCAGCTGTGGATGTTCTGGTTGATGCCGATTATCGGTGCCGTGATTGGTGGTTTGATCTACCGCGGTTTAGAGGATAAAGCAGCGTAATTTCGTCGATATTCAGCGGATCGGCAGCAGTCGATCCGCATTTTCCTGCCTCGCCCCATCTTCGCCTTACGCCATGATAATGAAGTGTTATGATCCCGGCCTCGTCACGGCAGTCGTTCCTGCATGATGACGCTCTATGGCAAATCTGCACTAAACATAACATTCTTATAAGGAAGTCTGGCTATGCTCGCCACGTTAACCCGCCTGTTCCCGCTCTGGGCCGTGCTGCTGTCTGTCGCCGCTTATTACTCTCCAGGTACCTTTCTTGGCATCGGACCCTGGGTCACTTATCTGCTGATGCTGATTATGTTCGGCATGGGCGTGACCCTGAATATCGACGATTTCAAACGGGTGCTGACCCGGCCTGCGCCGGTGATTGCCGGCACTTTTCTGCACTATCTGGTGATGCCGTTAGCCGCCTGGGGGCTGGCAAAACTGTTTCATATGCCGCCCGATCTGGCCGCCGGTATGATTCTGGTCGGCTCAGTTGCCAGCGGCACCGCCAGCAACGTGATGATCTATCTGGCCAAAGGCGATGTGGCGCTGTCGGTAACCATTTCTTCCGTCTCTGCGCTGGTGGGCGTGTTCGCTACGCCGCTGTTAACCCGCTTTTATGTCGATACCCACATTCAGGTTGATGTGGTGGGCATGCTGCTGAGCATCGTGAAGATCGTCGTGATCCCGATTAGTCTTGGACTGATCATTCATCACAGCATGAACAGCGTGGTTCGCCGGGTGGAGCCGTGGTTGCCTGCGTTTTCGATGGTCTGCATTCTGCTGATCATCAGCGCGGTAGTGGCGGGCAGTCAGGGCTTTATCGGATCGGTGGGTCTGATGGTGATCGCGGCGGTGATCCTGCATAACGCGATTGGTCTGCTTGGCGGTTACTGGGGCGGCAAACTGTTTGGCTTTGATGAGTCAACCTGCCGTACGCTGGCGCTGGAGGTCGGCATGCAGAACTCCGGTCTGGCGGCGACGCTGGGCAAACTCTACTTCTCGCCGCTGGCGGCATTGCCGGGCGCGCTGTTCTCGGTGTGGCATAACCTGTCAGGTTCGCTGCTGGCGGGTTACTGGTCCGGAAAGCCGATTAAGAAGAAGTAACCGTGGCGGCGCATTATTGCGATGCGCCGCTTCTCACTGCTGTTGCGCCGGACGAGTGCTCCGGCGTAACTGTCTGTTCACACCCCTTATTCATAATCCCGTTCATCGTCGGGCTGGTCCAGCACGGTATAGGCCACGCTGCAGAACAGGGAATTCAGGCGCTTCATGTCGCCGAGTAAACCGAGGTGCAGCGAGCTGGTTTCAATGCTCTGCACATTCTGCTGATGCAGGCGATCAACGTGGGCGTGAGAGTAGCGACGAATCATCAGGCGGAAGCGATGTTTCGCGCGGCGCAGACGTCTGGCGCTGGTGACATCGTGCGACAGAAAGACTGACAGACTCATTCTGAGGTTGGCGATCAGCAGTTCCTGCAGTTCCTGCAGCTCCTTTAATCCCTCGGCAGAAAACGCGCGGCCCGCTGCCAGCGACTTGTCAGCGACATCGCCGCTCATCCGCTCAATAATGTCACCGGCCTGCTCCAGATTCAGCGACATCTCAATAATTTCGCCCCAGCGGCGCGAATCCTCTTCGGGCAAATCCTCTTTGGGCATCCGCGCCAGATAGAGTTTGATGGCGGTATAGAGCACATCGACATCATCATCCAGCCGACGCACTGTGCGCTCCTCGCGGGACTCACCATGCACGACTTTATTAAACGCCTCCAGCATCTGTTCCAGCACGTCACCCATGCGCAGCGCTTCGCGGGCGGCATTCACCAGCGCCAGCGCCGGGGTATCCAGCGCGCTGCGATCGAGATGCTTTGGCTTAAGCTGCAGCGCGTTGTCGACGTCGTCGGCAATGAGTCGACGGCAGAGGCGCGCCATCAGATCAGCAAACGGCACCATCGCCACGCAGCGGATCAGGTTGTAAAACACATGGAAGAAAATCACTAACTCTTCATCGTTGACCGGCAGCTTATCGAGCCAGGTCGCCACAATATCGACAAACGGCAGGATCAGGACGCAGCCAATGAACTTGAACAGCAGGCTGCCGAGCGCAACGCGCTTACCGGCGGCATTCGAGCCGCTGGCGTTGATCATCGCCAGCAGGCCGCTACCGAGATTGGCACCAATCACCAGACAGAGCGCGACCTTGAACGAAATCACGCCGGTGGCAGTCAGTGTCGCGGTGATCAGCACTGCAGCCAGGCTGGAGTAACTGATAATGGCGAACACCGCGCCCAGCAGTGCATCGAGCATCACGTCGCCGGTCAGGCTGGAGAAGAGTACCTGCACGCCCGCGGCCTGAGTAATCGGACGCGCCGCTTCGACAATCAGCTGCAGCGCCAGCAATATCAGGCCCAGGCCGATACTGGCACGGCCTAACTGACCGGCGCGGGTCTGCTTGCGGCTGAGGAAGAACACCACACCAAAGAAGATAAACAGCGGTGAGAGCCAGGAGAGGTCAAAGGTCAGGATACGCGCCATGATGGCGGTACCGACATCCGCGCCCAGGATCACCACCAGCGCAGGCGTCAGGCTGACCAGATTCTGTGCCACAAACGAGGTGACCAGCAACGTTGTGGCATTGCTGCTCTGTACCAGCGTAGTCACGCCGAGACCCGCCAGAAACGCCATTGGTTTTTTTTCTATACTGCGGCTCAGCACGCGGCGCAGATCGGCACCGTAAACCCGCATGATGCCGGTTCGCACAATATGTGTGCCCCAGACCAGCAGGGCCACTGCAGAAAGCAGATTAAGCAGAGTTAACACGGGGTATCGCTCCTCGTTTGTCAGGCTTCAAACAGCACAGAC
Organism: Pantoea vagans; assembly: GCF_004792415.1. Taxonomy (NCBI): domain Bacteria; kingdom Pseudomonadati; phylum Pseudomonadota; class Gammaproteobacteria; order Enterobacterales; family Erwiniaceae; genus Pantoea; species Pantoea vagans. The sequence goes on along the minus strand of NZ_CP038853.1, from coordinate 3,824,442 downwards.
TGCCAGCCTGACAGCAAGAGCAATCTGTGAAGGGGATTGCCGTGCTATGCGTGATTTTTTCCTGTGTTTTAAGCCACCTGGCGCAAAGTCGACAGCTCTAATTGTAGACCAATCTGCCTGCCAGCGGGGTGCAAATCCGCCGCCGATCGGTTAAGCACATCGACCGAAAGCTCCACGTCATGCGCCCGGATACGGTAGCGGATGACGTTGCCCAGCAGGCTGTGGCTGAGGATTTCCGCAGGAATACCCTGGCCCGGCGCGGTAAACAGCATCGATTCCGGGCGAATGGCGACCTGGCTGTGGAAAGGCTGGCCGGTCAGCCGCGTCGCCTGCTCGGCACTCAGCAGGTTGTAGTTGCCAATAAATCCGGCGGCAAAGAGATCGACCGGCTGGGTATAGAGCGCTTCGGCATCGCCGTTCTGCACGATTTTGCCCCGGTTCATCAGCACAATGCGGTCGGAGAGCGTCAGCGCCTCCTCCTGATCGTGGGTGACGAAGAGAGTGGTGAGATTCAGCTCGCGCTGAATGCGCCGGATTTGATCGCGCAGATGGCGACGGATGCGCGCATCCAGCGCCGACAGCGGCTCATCCAGCAGCAGCAGACGCGGACGCGTCACCAGCGAACGCGCCAGCGCCACGCGCTGACACTGGCCGCCTGACAGCTGATGCGGATAACGACGCGCATAGTCACTGAGTTCCACCAGTTCCAGCACCTCCAGCACCCTCTGGCGGATTTGTGCCTCGGGCAGCTTCTGCATCTTCAGGCCAAACGCGACGTTCTTCTCCACCGTCATGTTGGGAAACAGCGCATAGCTCTGGAACACCATGCCGATGGCGCGTTTCTGCGGGGCCAGCGGCACGATATCCTTGCCCTCCAGCCTGATTTCACCGCTGTCGACGCCGGTTAATCCCGCCAGACAGCGCAGCAGCGTCGATTTGCCGCAGCCGCTGGGGCCGAGCAGGGTGACAAACTCTCCTTCGGCGGCGCTGAAATCGATCTGCTCGAAAATCGGCGTCGGTCCATAGGACTTGTTCAGCTCTCTGACCTCAAGGTAACTCATATTCAGCCTCGTTCAGGATTCAGGGCGTTGGCCAGCCAGGTGACCAGCAGCACCACAAAGAAGTAGGAGATCACCAGCGCGCTGGTGAAGTGACCGCTGCCGTTGCGCATATTGAACAGGTAAACCTGCAGGGTTTCATAGCGGTTGCCGACCAGCAGGTTAGCGAAGACAAACTCACCAATCAGAAAGGAGAACGAGAGCAGCACGGCAATCAGCATCCCCTTGCGCAGGTTAGGCAGCACCACCCACAGCGCCGCCTGCCAGGTGCTGGCACCCAGCAGCTGTGCAGCATCAATCAGCTCTTTAAGGTTGATCGCCTGCATATTGTTCGCCAGCGCCCGATAGATAAAGGGCAGTGCGATGGTGAAGTAGCAGCCGATTAAAATCCACGGGGTGCCGGTCAGCATCAGCGGTGACGAAGAGTAGAGCTGAAGTAATCCCACGGATGAAACCACCGGCGGCACGGCAAAAGGCATCAGGATCAGGATGTTCATCACCGCATCCAGTCGGGGAAAGTAGTAAGCGATTACAAACATGGCAGGCAGCACCAGCACCAGCGAGAAGAGCAGCGCACCAAAGCAAATCAGCAGCGAATGGCCCAGCGCCGTCAGAAAACGTGGATCGCTCCAGAGCTGGATGAACCACTTCAGGCTGTAGCCCTGCGGCAGAATGGTATTGCTCCAGTCGGACGAAATTGCATAGAGCAGCGTCGCCAGCAACGGCAGCGCCAGCAGAGTAAAGAGTAACCCGACCATGATCCGGTGATAGAGATGCTCAGCACGTGACATGACGGCTCCTTTCATGGCTGTTTCGCATTGAGATAGCTGCGGCGCACCAGATACTGTTGCACCAGGGTGATCAGCGCCATGATTGCCACCAGCAGCATCGCCAGCGCGCTGCCGGTGTTGGGATCGAGCGAAATATCACCGGAGACCAGCGCGGCGATGCGCACCGGCACCACGTTGAAATTACCGGTGGTCAGCGCATAAATCGTGGCGTAAGCGCCCAGCGCATTCGCCAGCAGGATCACAAAGGTTCCGAGCAGCGCCGGGAACAGAATCGGCAGAGCGATGTGCCAGACGTAGCGCCAGCGGCTGGCACCCAGCAGCGCAGCAGACTCCTGCCACTCTTTTTTCAGCCCGTCGAACGCCGGGTAGAGCAGCAATACGCCCAGCGGGATCTGGAACCAGGTGTAGACCAGCACCATGCCGTTGCGCGAGAAGAGTCGGAAGCTCTCAATCACACCATAATGGCGCAGCAGCAGCGTCAGGCAGCCGTTCAGCCCCAGCAGAATCACAAAGGCAAACGCCAGCGGGACACCGGCAAAGTTGCTGGTCATGTTGGTAAAAGAGATAAGGAAGCGCTGCAGTCGCCCGCCGCCGAGCTGATGCAGCGAATAGCCGGTGATGAGCGCAATCAGCAGTCCCCAGACGCTGGACCAGAGCGAGATATCCAGTGAGAAGCGAAATGCCTGCTGATAGAACGGTGAGGTGAGGATGTCGTGATAGTTATCCCAGCCCCACTGGCTGTTCATCTCACTCCAGAAGCTGTTGATGGCGATCCACAGCAGCGGGGCCAGCTGAAAGGCGACCCAGAACAGGGTGAAAGGCAACAGCAGCAGCAGTGCGAATACTTTTCCCTTCATCTTTGCGGCTCCGCCAGCATCCCGCGACAGACCGGCTTGTCATGGGCCACTTCCAGCAGTTCACACAGCGTGCCGCACAGATCGGTCTGCTGCGGCGCAAGGTCAGGCTGCAGCGAGAAAGCGTGGCCAAAGACAAACAGCGGCACCGTGGTCTCCTCCGGCAGAATTCCGCCGTGGGAGCGATCGTCATTCATGCCGTGATCGGCCGTCACCATCACCTGGTAGCCTTCGGCCAGCCACAGCGGCATCCACTGCGACAGCAGGCCGTCAGCGATGCGCGCCCGGTTGCGGTACTGCGGCGAGGAGAGCCCCGACTTATGACCGGCATCGTCGATATTCATCGGGTGGATTAGCAGGAAATCGGGATCGTGTCGCAGCCGCAGGCTCTCTGCATCTTCGAACAGATGTGAGTCGGGATAGCTATCGTCAGAATAAAAATGGCCGTACTGAATCGGCAGGTCCGGCGCGTCGGTGTGACGATCGCGCGCCGGAACGAACGGTGTGCGGTTATAAAGCTCACTCACCCAGTGGTAGGCCGCCGCCGCTGTCGTCAGCCCTGCCGCGCGCGCAAAGTGAAATACGCTGCGTTCGCGACTTAACCGGCTGACGCCATTATGAATAATGCCGCTTCTCACCGGCGGAACGCCGGTCAGAATGCACTCATAAAGCGGGCGCGACAGCGACGGTAATTCACAGGTCATACGGTAATAGAACCCGTTGCCCTGCGAACACTCGGCATGCAGGTAACCCATTGCATGTTGTGCGACCTGATTGCTCAGTCCGTCCAGTACCACCAGGATGGTCTTCATTCCGTTCTCCCTGCCGCGAATTACTGCTGCATGTTGATGATGACGTTTTCCTGCCACAGGCGCGGCAGCATTTTCGACGATTTATCCCAGGCAGCCTGATCCTTAACCGGACGGGCATTTTTATATTCGGACTGCGGCAACAGGCGAGCCTGAACGTCCGCTGGCAGAGTCAGATGCTCGGCACGAATCGGGCGGGCATAGCCCTTCGCCAGATTGATCTGTCCCTGATCTGAGAAGATATATTCGCGCGTCAGTTTTGCGGCGGCTGGGTGTTTCGCATATTTGTTGATGATAGTGGTGTAGCCGGAGGTGACGGAGCCGTCAGACGGGATCACTACTTCGTAGCGATTTTTGTCGATCTGGTCACGGTAGTTCAGGGCGTTAAAGTCCCATACCACCGCCATCTGTACTTCGCCTTTTTCGATGTTGGCAATGACCGGATCGGTCACGCCAAGACGACCCTGTTTTGCCAGATCGGCAAAGAACGCCAGCGCCGGTTTCAGGTTCTTTTCATCGCCGCCTAAGGCGTAGTTTGCAGCCAGTACGCCATTGGCCGCCTGAGCTGCCACGCCGACGTCGCCGATAGTAACCACATACTTACCTTTCTTCAGATCGGCCCAGCTGTGGGGAATATCTTTCACCTGCTGCTTGTCGATAAGAAAGGCAATGGTGCCGGTGTAGGCCAGCGCCCAGTGTCCGTCTTTATCTTTGGCCCAGGCCGGAATCTGATCCCAGTGCGTCGGTTTGTAGGGCTGAGTTACCCCTTTGGCGACGGCGATCGGGCCAAAGGCGGCGCCCACGTCACCGATATCAGCGCTGGCGTTCTCTTTCTCTGCATCGAATTTCGCCAGCTCCTGCGCCGATGACATATCGGTATCGCTGTGCTTAAGGCCATATTTGCTGCTGATGTCGTTCCAGGTATCTTTCCAGTTGGCCCAGCTATCCGGCATCCCGACGCTGTTGACCTGACCTTCACTGCGTGCGGCTTTTTCGAGTGCGGCGAGGTCGTTATCGGCGGCCTGCGCAACGGGCAGGGTGAGGACTACAGCACTGGCTACTACAGAGGCGATAAACGCTTTCATCTCAGTTGCTCCGGGTGTAAGTTGATGGGCCTGGCTGGTCTAGTCCAGCAAGAACCGAGCCAATGTAGCCCCTCTATATGAACGATTTATGACAAGGCGGCGCGGTGCGGGGAAGGGACGACAAAAGACGCGGCCCGTTCGCCCACCTCAGGCGCGTTTACCTGAACAGTAAGAGTGCGAAGTCGCACCAAAATGAGGCTACTGTTGTGGAGTCGATAGCACTCAAAACGGCAGATGCAATTGCCAGCGCACTGCTGACGCGCATCCAGGCCGGTGAGTTCAGCGGCGGGCGACTGCCAGCGGAACGTGCCTTAAGCGAAGCGTTCAGCACCACGCGGATTACCCTGCGGGAAGCGCTGGGCAAGCTGGAGGCCCAGGGGATGATCTACCGGGAGCTGCGTCGCGGCTGGTTTATCGCGCCACCACGTCTGATTTACAACCCGCTGCATCACAGCCACTTTCATGCCATGGCGAGGGAGCAGGGACGGCAGGCGACCACGGAGGTGATCGCTGCTGAGCAGGTCGCAGCGCACGACAGCGTAGCGACCGCGCTGCGGCTGGCTCCCGGTTCGGCGGTTTACTGCATCCGCCGCCTGCGCCGCATTGATGGGCGCGCGGTGCTCTATGTAGAACACTACCTCAATCCGCGTTTTTTCCCTGGCCTGCTCGATGAAGATCTGACCCGCTCCCTGACCGATCTCTATGACCAGCGCTACGGTATTCGCTACGGCGGCGCGCGCTTCACGATTCTGCCCGGCCCGTTGCCGGAGATTGCTGCACCTACGCTGAATGTCGCGCCGGGCAGCCCCGGTTTGCTGATCACCCGTATCAACCGCAATCAGCAAAAAGAGGTGATTGATTGCGACTGTGAATACTGGCGGTACGACGCGCTCTGTGTGGATGTGGAAGCGTAGGGTTATTGTGATTTGCATCACACTCACGCATGATGTTGCGCGCTAATAACTCCTTTTTAAAGGCGCAACATGAGTGACAAAAATCCTTTGGCCCGCCACCTTGCAACGGTACTGCAATGGGTGCTGAATCTGGGTCTGCTGAGTCTGGCGATCATCCTGATCGTCTTTTTAGGCAAAGAGACTATTCATCTGGCAAACGTCCTGTTTAACACCGGTGAGCAGGCCTCTTCTTACCTGCTGATTGAGGGAATTGTTATCTATTTCCTCTACTTCGAATTTATTGCCCTGATTGTTAAGTACTTTCAGTCGGGCTATCACTTTCCCCTGCGCTACTTTGTCTATATCGGTATCACGGCCATTATCCGCCTGATTATCGTCGACCATAAAAATCCCTTCGATACCCTCTGCTACTCAGCGGCGATTCTGATTCTGGTGGTCACGCTGTGGCTGGCCAACAGTAACCGGCTGAAACGCGAGTAATCCCCCTGCCGTCTGACACGACGGCAGGTGTTCGCATCGCCGCTCTGCGCTAAACTAGCGTCCTGAAAATTATCGGGAGTGGTGCCATGTCGCAAGACGCACTCAGCTTATTACGTTCGCTCAACTGGCTTTCTCCGTCGCAGGCCACCCTTGCGCCGCCCTTGCTCGACTGGCTGATGGAGGAGGATTCGATGACGCGCCGCTTCGAGCAGCACTGTCAGCGGGTCACGGTTCAGCCGCTGCGTGAAGGCTTTATCGACGCCAGCGAGTTGGGTGAGGAAAGGGCGTTGTTGCCAGACGATGAACGCTTCTGGCTGCGCGAAGTGCTGCTGTCCGGCGACGATCAGCCCTGGCTGGCTGGCCGCACGCTGGTGCCGGAAAGCACCCTTAACGGGCCAGAGGCAATGCTGCAACAGCTCGGCACCCGTCCTCTGGGGCGCTATCTTTTTTCGTCGTCGACGCTGACCCGCGATTTTATTGAGCCGGGGCAGGTGGAAGGATTGTGGGGACGGCGGTCCCGTCTGCGTCTCTCCGGCAAACCGCTGCTGCTGACTGAACTGTTTTTACCGGCATCGCCGCTCTATCGCGATCTGGTCTGAGGATTTTGTGGTGCAAACGAGCTTAAGTATGAATAAATGGCGGGCCTACGCTCGCCTGATGCGTATCGACAAACCGATCGGGACGCTGCTGCTGATGTGGCCCACGCTCTGGGCATTATGGCTGGCTGACATGGCGATCCCGCCACTGCCGGTGCTGGTGGTATTCGTTGCCGGGGTATTTGTGATGCGCGCGGCGGGTTGTGTGATCAATGACTACGCCGACCGTAAAGTTGATGGTCATGTGGAGCGTACGAAGCACCGGCCACTGGCCAGCGGCGCGGTGAGTGCAAAAGAGGCGAAGCTGCTGTTCGTGATTCTGGCGCTGATAGCTTTTGCGCTGGTGCTGACCATGAACCTGATGACGATAATGCTCTCCGTCGTAGGACTGGCGCTGGCCTGGGTTTATCCCTTTATGAAGCGCTACACCCACCTGCCGCAGGTGGTGCTGGGGGCCGCGTTTGGCTGGGCGATTCCGATGGCCTGGTCCGCAGTTAGTGAGTCCTTACCTCTGGTGTGCTGGCTGGTGTTTATTGCCAACATTTGCTGGACGGTCGCTTACGACACCCAGTATGCGATGGTCGATCGGGATGATGACCTGAAGATTGGCGTGAAGTCGACGGCAATTTTATTTGGCCGTTTTGACAAGCTGATTATCGGGCTGCTGCAACTGGCAACCCTGCTGCTGATGGCGCTGGTGGGCATGATGCTGCATCTGAACGGCGCCTTCTACTGGACGCTGCTGCTGGCGGCTGCGCTGTTTGTTTATCAGCAGAAGCTGATCGCCGGGCGCGAACGCCAGCCCTGTTTCCAGGCTTTCCTGAATAACAATTATGTCGGGATGGTGCTGTTCCTTGGCGTACTGATGAATACGCCGCCGTTCAGTCAGCTGTTCTGACAGAGCGTTTTGGGCATAAAAAAGGCGACCTCATGAGGTCGCCTTTTTACTGTGCGCGGGTGTCAGTCGTGCGCCACCGCGGTTTCAATCGTCATGCGGACATCACTGGTGACCAGGTCAGCCAGGATATGCCAGGTCGCCAGGGTCTGCGCGACATCGGCATCACCGCTGTCGCTGATATACCCTTCGTCACGCAGCGTCAGCACCAGTGAGGTAAAGACCGCTTTGTCGAAGAACTCCGGCGCATTGATCCCGTGCAGCACCGACAGACGCTGTGCCAGCGTCCGGCTCTCTTTCTCCAGCGTGCCACGGTTAATCGTCGGCTTGGCGCTGAGAATCGAGAAGGTAATGGCATAACGCTGCAGCGTTTCGCGCACACCGGCAGCCAGCAGTTGCAGCGTGCGGTAGCGCGCCGCAGTAAAGCGCAATTCACCAGCTTCGAAGGTAATCAGGCCCTGACGCGCCAGCTCCTGACTGATGTCGGTCAGCAGTTGCGGCAGCTCATCGGTCTGCCAGCGCAGGAACAGTTCGCTCTTCAGCATCGGGTAGATCAGGCTCACCTGACGCAGCAGTTCGGCTTCAGTCAGCGTCTGATGCTGCTGAACTATGGCGGCTATCAGCGACGGCATCACCAGCATGTGATGAATATTGTTGCGATAGTAGGTCATCAGCACCGCCTGCTCACGCGGCAGAATGATGATGTCGCCAATACTGTCCTTTTCACTCTCAAACTTATTCATACCCATGGCGTGATCCAGCAGCGCTTCCGCTGAGAGGTCGGGTACGGTCGCGTTAGGGGAATAAGGCACATTGCGCAGCAACTGGGTATAGCACTCCAGCTGTTCAATCAGCTGTTCACGGGTGAGTGAGCGCTGACGTGACGCCAGCAAAGCGGTAACACAGAGGTTCATGGCATTGGCCGCGCCCGCTTCATTGATACGCACCATCAGGCTGGCCGCGATATCATTGACGGTCGGTGTTAACCAGCTCGGACGTTGCGGCTCAATCGGATCGATGGCATCGCGCCATTCCGGTACCTGCTTGTTGAGATAGTTGACCAGCGGCAGCGGTTCGCCAAAGTTAACGTAACCCTGACCGAGATTGCGCAGCTTGCGCAAGCCACGCACCATCTGCATGAAGCCCTCTTTCTCTTTCGCCGCACCGCGCAGTTCTTTGGCGTAAGTACCCACTTCCATCACGTGCTCATAGCCGATGTAGATCGGCACCAGCGTGATCGGGCGGTTACCGCCGCGCAGCATCGCCTGCAATGTCATGGCTAAGGTGCCGGTTTTCGGGTCCAGCAGGCGGCCGGTACGAGAACGGCCACCCTCGACAAAGTACTCAACCGAATAGCCGCGGGTAAACAGCTCGCCGAGATATTCACGGAACACCGTGGCGTAGAGCTTGTTGCCTTTAAAAGTACGACGAATAAAGAACGCGCCCAGACGACGGAAAATCGGGCCGGCTGGCCAGAAGTTGAGGTTGATACCGGCAGCAATGTGCGGCGGGACCAGACCCTGATGATAGAGCACGTAGGAGAGCAGCAGATAATCCATGTGGCTGCGATGGCACGGCACATAGACAATCTCGTGGCCATCCTGCGCCAGCTGGCGCACTTTTTCGCCGCCATTAACGTTGATGCCCTGATAGAGACGACTCCATAGCCAGCCCATCACGCGGTCAGTAACGCGAATCGCTTCATAAGAGAAGTTGGCGGCAATTTCTTCCATCATCTCGACAGCATTCTGCTGCGCTTTCTCATGGGAGATTTTTTTGCTGCGTGCTTCATCTTCGACGGCTTTTTCAATCGCTTTGGATTGCAGCAGACGGTTAAAGAGATCCTGACGCGCCGGTAACCGCGGGCCAATCGCCGCCAGCCGCTGACGGGCAAAATGGATGCGCGCCACGCGAGCCAGCTTCTGGGCGATCGACTTATCCGTACCGTGTTCCGTGGCCATGCGGCGCAGCGAAACGGTCGGCGAGAAGCGAACAAAACTGTCGCGTCCGTGCCAGATCACCGCAAAGAATTTCTGTACGCCGTTCAGCACCCGCAGGTGTGGCGTGGCTTCGCCCTGAACTTCACGTCCGGGTGCGCGACCAAACATCACCGTGACCGGCAGCATCTGGATATCCAGCGTAGGATTATTGCGATGCAGATCGAGGTAATCGTGAAAGATTTTCACCGATTCCACGCTAGGCACAAAATAGGGGAAGACGCGCGGGCCATCGTGGATAAATACGTGGCGCGGCAGCAGTGAACCATCAATCTCCAGCGGAGAGAGCGGGTCAGGCAGATGATGCCGCAGACACTGCGCGCGTAAAGTCAGTAAGTCGGCCTTCGAATCGTAAGGCAAAACATACATAATAGGTCGGGTCGGATCCAGACCATGTTCAGACACGGGATCGGCCGGAATGGCCTTACTTTTTACCAAAAACGACAGTGGTAAATTAAGCAATTTGTAATAGAGTTTACGCCAACCTGACATAGACAACATGAAGCCTCTTGTTAGCAAAGCGCCGCAAGCATACCAGAAAGTGCAGCGAAGATCTGTGGTGGTGCCAATTGCACGCAGCCCAGACATTGACGTCAATCCGATAAAAGGGTTCCCACATCATGGCAAATAATGCCACCGGACTTATCAGAATAGTTAAAGCCGCAGGTTACTCCTGGCAGGGACTGCGTGCCGCCTGGCAACATGAAGCGGCGTTTCGTCAGGAAGCCCTGGCTGCGCTGGTCGCCATTATTATCGCCTGCTGGCTGGATGTCGATGTGGTCTCACGCATCCTGATGATTGGGTCGGTGGTGCTGGTGGTCATTGTTGAAATCCTCAATAGCGCCATTGAATCGGTGGTTGACCGCATCGGTCAGGAGCATCATCCGCTGGCGGGCCGGGCCAAAGATATGGGCTCTGCGGCGGTACTGATCAGCATCTTACTGGCACTGTTTGTCTGGATCGCGCTGCTCTGGACACATTTGCGATAAGCGTTCCATATCGCGCCGGAAGCCGCGTTTTGCCTGACAATCGGTTTCCATTTCGCCAATACCTGTATATACTCACAGCGACTGTATAAACAACCAGGGGGCGGGATGAAAGCATTAACCAGCAGGCAGCAGCAGGTCTATGACCTGATTCGCGACCATATTTCTTCAACAGGCATGCCGCCTACGCGCGCAGAGATTGCTGCGCAACTGGGCTTCCGCTCACCGAATGCGGCAGAAGAGCACTTGAAAGCGCTGGCGCGTAAAGGCGTCATTGAGATCGTTTCCGGTGCATCGCGCGGCATTCGTCTGCTGATGGAAGAAGAAGCCTCAGAAGGCATACCGTTGATTGGCCGGGTTGCTGCCGGTGAGCCGATCATGGCGCAGGAACATATCGAAACCCATTACAAGGTCGATCCGGGCCTGTTTAAGCCATCTGCCGACTTCCTGCTGCGCGTCAGCGGAATGTCGATGAAAGATATCGGGATTATGGATGGCGACCTGCTCGCGGTACATAAAACCCAGGATGTGCGCAACGGCCAGGTTGTTGTTGCCCGCATTGATGATGAAGTCACCGTTAAGCGCTGGAAAAAGCAGGGTGCTATCGTGCATCTGCTGCCTGAAAACAGTGATTTCGATCCGATTGTTGTTGATACCCGAGCACAGTCCCTGACCATTGAAGGTCTGGCGGTTGGTGTGGTGCGCAACGGCGAGTGGCTCTGATTTGAGGCCTGCGTGCATTCGCCTTTTCTGATGCTATTCTGTCTGCCCTAATTTTGTCGCTGCCCGTTTTGAGCAGTGACACCGAGCACGGAACGGCGAATGCGCTTTATCACGGCAACCGATAAAAATCTCTGGCGGCTTGCGCTGCCAATGATCCTTTCAAATATCACCGTTCCCTTACTGGGGGTGGTCGATACGGCAGTAATTGGTCATCTCGACAGCCCTGTCTATCTTGGCGGGGTTGCGGTCGGGACCACGGTGACCAGCTTCCTCTTTATGCTGCTGCTTTTCCTTCGAATGAGTACGACTGGCCTTACGGCGCAGGCGTTTGGTGCGGGTGATAAAACCGCGCTGGCACGCGCGCTGACGCAGCCGCTGATTATTGCGCTGCTGGCGGGTGTACTGTTCATCGCTTTACGTTATCCGATTATTCAGCTGGCGACCCATCTGGTTGGCGGCAATCCCGCTGTACTGGAACAGGCGGCACTGTTTATTCAGATTCGCTGGCTAAGCGCGCCTGCTACGCTGGCAAATCTGGTCATTCTGGGCTGGCTGCTGGGCGTGCAGTATGCGCGCGCGCCGGTGATCCTGCTGGTGGTGGGCAATGTGGTTAATATCGTGCTCGATCTGTGGCTGGTGATGGGGCTGCACTGGGGTGTCGCGGGTGCGGCAACCGCCACGGCGCTGGCGGAGTACATTACGCTGGGTGTCGGCAGCATCATGGTCTGGCGGGTCCTGAAGCTGCGCGGCATTTCGCTAAGCCTGCTGAAGCAGAGCTGGCGCGGTGACAGCGGCCGGCTGCTGCGGCTGAACCGGGATATCATGCTGCGCTCACTGATGCTGCAACTCTGTTTCGCCTCGCTGACCGTGCTGGGCGCGCGGCTGGGCCCGGATGTGGTGGCAGTTAACGCGGTATTGCTGATGTTCATTACGTTCACGGCCTATGCACTGGATGGCTTCGCCTACGCGGTTGAAGCGTTTGCCGGCGAGGCGCATGGTGCAAAAGATGGCGGCAAACTGCGGCGTGTCTGGCACTCTGCCTGTCGGCAGGCGGTGGTGGTGGCGCTGTTCTTCTCGCTGATCTATGCCATTGCTGGCCCGCAGATTGTTACCCTGTTGACCTCCCTTCCTTTGCTGCAACAAAGTGCTGACCGCTATCTGGTCTGGCAGATCGTTATGCCGCTGATCGGCGTCTGGTGTTATCTGCTGGATGGGATGTTCATCGGCGCGACGCGCGGACGTGAGATGCGTAACAGTATGGTGGTGGCAGCAGCAGGCTACTTTCTGACGCTGCTGAGCGTACCGGTGCTGGGCAATCACGGACTGTGGCTGGCGGTAACGGTTTTCCTGGCGCTGCGCGGTCTGTCACTGTGGCTCATCTGGCGCAGGCACTGGCGTCAGAACAGCTGGTTTGATGCCTGATGCTGTACAGGCTGATACAGATTATTCCGTATTATTCCGGGTTTGTGAATCTGGCTACTACAATTAACTTTATCCGGCGCAGTTAACCAGCGCTTTATATCGTTATTTTGTTAAGTAACAAGATAATTGTTAAACCCCGAGGATTGGAGGTCTGCCATGAATAAAGACGAAGCGAGCGGCAACTGGAAGCAGTTCAAAGGCAAAATGAAAGAGAAATGGGGCAAGCTGACCGACGATGACATGCAGGTTATCGAAGGCAAACGCGATCAGCTGGTTGGCAAAATCCAGGAACGTTATGGCTATGCGAAAGATGAAGCAGAGCGTGAAGTGACGGACTGGGAAGGCCAGAATAAAGACCACCGCTGGTAATGCAGCGCTGATCAGTAACACGTTCCGGTGCACCTGCACCGGAACCACACAAGGATGCGCCAGTTACCCGCGTTTTCCCCGCTTTTTACCCTCATCCTGATGATCGTGTTCACAGCTTTCATGGTGCGTACAGGCTTCTACGGCAGCACAATTTTCACACAGGCCATGCGCTTCGATCACACTATGGCGTAAAGCGAACTGCGCTTCACCCGCCAGCGTCGCGATAATCTTCTCCACGCCCTGCGCCTGTTTCTCCGTTACTGCTGCACAGCGGTCGCAGACCAGCATCACTGACGTATGCGCCGGTGCCTCAAAGTGGTGACACATGACGTAGCTATTGTTGGACTCCACCCGATGAATGAAACCCTGCTCCAGCAGGAAGTCCAGCGCACGATAGACGGTGGGCGGTTTGGCCTGCGGTTCGCTGATGCGGAGTTGATCCAGCAGATCGTAAGCGCTGATCGAGCCAGGCTGTTCGGCCATCAGGCGCAACACCTCAGCACGCTGCGAAGTCAGACGTACACCGCGCTGCAGGCACATTTTTTCGGCCTGAATCAAAATTTGCTGCGACGTCATGTTTGTCATGAAAAATTCTCCGCTGGATAAGTGATGTTATTTTATCACACATAGTTTTGCGGCGCTGATGTTCGTTTTCGCCTGTTAAAACAGCATTTTTTGCCTGATTAAGCAGCATTTTAAGAATTTCAGCCGCTATCTATCTCAAATCTGACGAGAAATCAGATCCATTCTCCATCGACATGAAGCGGAATTTGTTGGCATTTTGCTTTGCATCTCACTGAGTTAAGAAGTAATGTTCAGAAAGACTTAAGGAAAGTCTGGCAGTATTTGAAATAACCCGACACAGTCTGAACAATTACAACGGTTTTTTGATTGGAAAACGTCCAATCCTTTGAATTAAGACACTGTTTCCTTTGAATTCACAGCAATAACGCGTTAGCCAGTGTTCACAATAGGGCTAACAAACTATTCAGTCGTTGAATGTTTCAATGACAATTTCTCAGGTGATGGCAGGCAAATGGTGAAAAAATCCGCTCAACGTTCAGCGCTGAAGTATTCCGCTGCAGCGACCGCGCTTTTCCTTTCTTCTTCCGCCATGGCGGCAGGGACCTGGTATGATGCACGTAATGACGCCATGGGCGGCACCGGCGTAGCATCTTCTGTTTATGGCTCAGCAGTGCTGGCGAACCCGGCATTAATGACGCGTGCTAAATCTGACGATAACGTCAGCATTATTATTCCCTCGGCAGGTATTCAGGTTACTGACAAAGATAAGCTGATTGATAAAGTCGATGATATTACCGACACCGTGGATCGCTATCGCGACGTGATTGGTAACCTGACTTTTGCGGATTATCTGCGTGGCTACCCTGAACTGCGTGCTGCCTCCGGCGACGTCGCTGACAAGCTCAGCGATTTGCGCGGTAACAAAGCGGACGGCAGTGCAGGCGTGGCCGTGGCCGTCACGATCCCTAATGAGACCCTGCCTTTTGCGTTTATTACCAAAGCCTACGGTACGGCGCACGTCCGTGCCAACGTGGTCCAGGGTGATATCGACTACCTGCGCGGTGTTGCTAACGGAACGGTGCTGCCACGTCCTGGCGATCAAAATAACCTTCGCTCCAGTGCAAATGGCTTAGCGGCACTGACCATTGATTATGGTGTGGCGGTCGCGCATGAGTTCACCATCGCCGGTCAGCCGGTCTCGGTGGGCGTAACCCCGAAAGTGCAGAAAACCTCGCTCTATAACTACACTGCCAGCATCTATAACTACGACAAGAACGACATCAACAATAGCCAGTATCGCAGCACCGACACCGGCTTTAACGTTGATGCCGGTCTGGCGACCACCTTTGCTGAAAACTGGACGCTGGGCGTGACCGGACAGAACCTGGTTTCGCGCGATCTGCAGACCAAAGAGGTCAACGGATTCCGCGATACCTACCAGATTCGCCCGCTGGTCACCACCGGACTATCCTGGGATAAAGGTCCGTTTACCGTGACAGGCGATGTGGATCTGACGGAAACCAAACGCTTCAAAACCCAGGATAACAGCCAGTATGCGGCAGTGGGCGCGGAGTACCGCGTGCTTGACTGGCTGCAACTGCGTGCCGGTTATCGTGCGGACATGCGGTCTAACGACGAAAATGTTGCCACCGCAGGTTTTGGTCTGTCACCGTTTAACAAAGCTGTCCATCTGGATCTGGCTGGCTCGGTGGGGGCTAACAACACCTGGGGCGCGATGATGCAGCTGGGCTTTAACTTCTAAGCACGTTATTCCGGCTGTTCGGGGGCGGGCGATGCACTATCGCCCGCCCTTGTGTTATCCTTGCACAGAATTCCATCACCCTTAATTACCGGATTGTCTGCGCTTCATGCCTAATTTCTCTTCGCAACGTTTCTCTATCGCCCCCATGCTCGATTGGACCGATCGTCACTGTCGCTATTTTCATCGTCAGCTGACCGGTGACACGCTGCTCTACACCGAAATGGTGACCACAGGCGCGATCATTCATGGCAAAGGGGATTACCTGGCATACAGCGAGGCGGAACATCCGGTCGCGTTGCAGCTTGGCGGTAGCGATCCGGTGGCGCTGGCGCAGTGTGCGAAGCTGGCAGAGCAGCGCGGATACGATGAAGTAAACCTGAATGTCGGCTGTCCTTCGGATCGGGTTCAGAATGGTCGTTTTGGTGCCTGCCTGATGGCCGAGGCGAATCTGGTCGCGGATGCGATTAAAGCGATGCGCGATGTGGTATCGATTCCGGTGACGGTGAAAACCCGCATCGGGATTGATGAGCTGGACAGCTATGAATTCCTGACGGACTTTATCGGCACGGTGGCAGGTCGCGGTGAGTGTGAGACGTTTATCATCCATGCGCGCAAAGCCTGGCTCTCTGGCCTCAGCCCCAAAGAGAACCGCGAAATTCCACCGCTGGACTATCCACGCGTATATCAGCTGAAACGCGATTTCCCGCATCTGACGATCGCGCTTAATGGCGGCGTAAAAACGCTGGAAGAAGCTCAGACCCACCTGCAGCACCTGGACGGTGTGATGATGGGACGTGAAGCCTATCAAAACCCCGGCATTCTGGCGCAGGTCGATCAGACGCTGTTTGGTCGTCAGCACCCGGCGGCAAACCCGGTGGAAGTGGTGCGCGCCATGTATCCCTATATCGAATCGGAACTGGCGAAGGGTACATATCTGGGACACGTCACACGCCATATGCTGGGACTGTTCCAGGGTATTCCGGGCGCCCGCCAGTGGCGACGTCACCTGAGTGAAAACGCTCACAAGCCGGGTGCCGATGTCCGTGTGCTGGAAGCCGCGCTGGCGCTGGTGGCGGATAAGATCCCACAGGAAGTCTGATCCGTGATCGTAACCCTGAAAAACCAGCTCTGATAAGCTGGTTTTTTTTACGCCAGAATGTGGTTTTTCTCACCAGGTCGCTACACCTTTTTTAATCCTTATCAGCGTTAAATCAATACGTTATCAGTTGGCACGCTTTTTGTAATAGCTATACCAACTGATTTAAAAAGGAGCGCTGACGTGGAAATTTTATTTGTATTGGGGTTTTTCCTGATGCTGTTGCTGACCGGCGTTTCACTGCTGGGCGTGCTGGCGGCACTGGTGGTCGCAACCCTCGTGATGTTTGTCGGTGGACTGTTTGCACTTGTTATCAAAGTGTTGCCGTGGCTGGTGCTGGCGGTGATTGCTGTGTGGCTGCATCGTGCCTTTTTTGGCGACAGTGATGCGCGAGCGCGCCGCAAGCTGAGACGTAAGATCAACAGGTTAGACCGCAAAGGCTGGCGCTAAATGCGGTAGCGATCACAGTGTGAGAGATTGTTCGGCGCTGATCTGCAATTAAACATATTTTTTACTTATGTTTTCTGGCAGGATGCCTGTCGTCAAATCGATGTGCCATCGACTCGACATGAATTCATCGCCGCTGTCCCTACATCAGCGCGAACAAAAAATAAAAAAAGAAGAGGGCTTCCCACGGGAAGCCCTTTTTGTTGCTTACGTGGCGCTCACTGTTACGGGATTAACAGACATGATCCCTGTGTGGCGCGGCTCTCCAGCATCTGGTGCGCCCGGCTGGCCTCTTTCAGCGCAAACTTCTGCTGCTCCGGCACATCAACCTTAATGGCACCGCTCGCCAGCAGGGAGAACAGCTCGGCACTGGCGGTTTCCAGCTCCTGGCGATTGGTGATATAGCCAAACAGGGAAGGTCGGGTCACAAACAACGAGCCTTTCTTATTCAGAATGCCCAGATCGATGCCGGTCACCGGACCCGATGCATTACCAAAACTGACCATCAGACCGTGACGGCGCAGCGAATCCAGCGATGCTTCCCAGGTATCTTTACCCACGGAGTCATACACCACTGCCACTTTTTTCCCTTCCGTCAGTTCGCTGACGCGCTGCGCAATATTCTCTTCGCGGTAGTTAATGGTGGCCCAGGCACCGGCGTTTTTCGCCATGGTGGCTTTTTCTGCTGAACCCACGGTGCCGATCAAATGCGCACCCAGCGCTTTTGCCCACTGACAGGCGATTAACCCGACGCCGCCCGCCGCGGCATGAAACAGGAAGGTCTCACCGGCGCTGATTTTATAGGTCTGACGCAGCAGATATTGTGTAGTCAGCCCTTTCAGAAAGCTGGCTGCGCCCTGTTCAAAGCTGATCGCCTCCGGAAGATGCATCAGGCGATCTTCCGCTACGTTGTGCACTTCACTATAGGCTCCCATCGATGCCAGACAGTAGACTACGCGATCGCCGGGTTTAAACAGAGTCACGCCACGGCCAACCCGCGACACCACACCTGCGGCTTCCGTTCCCAGGCCAGAGGGGAAAGCGGCAACCGGATAGAGCCCGCTGCGAACATAGGTATCGATGTAATTAATGCCGATAGCGCGATGCTCAACCTGCACTTCATGTTCAGCCGGGTCAGCAGGTTCAAAATCTGTCCACTCTAAGATGTCCGGGCCGCCATGCGCGCTGAACTGAATACGCTTTGCCATTCTGACTCCTGTGATTGTTTCATCATGAGGGTGAGGCGCGCACCCCAACTAAGGTATACTTGCGCGTCCCCACAGAAGATCGGTAATGCATTCACTATGGCAGGAAATAAACCCACCAACAAATCGAACGAAACGCAGGATCGCCAGCTCGCAGGCGTGAAAATGCCCCCGCATTCTCTGGAAGCGGAGCAGTCGGTGCTCGGTGGGTTAATGCTGGATAACGAGCGCTGGGATAACGTCTCTGAGCGCGTCGTCGCGAATGATTTTTTCAACCGCTCGCATCGGCTGATTTTTTCCGAGATGCAGCGGCTGCTGGAAAACAGCAAACCCATCGACCTGATTACGCTCTCTGAATCGCTGGAAACCCGCGGCGAACTGGAGATGGCCGGTGGCTTCGCCTATCTGGCTGAGCTGGCGAAAAATACCCCGAGTGCGGCGAACATCGGCGCTTATGCCGACATTGTGCGCGAACGCGCAGTGGTGCGTGAGATGATCTCCGTCGCCAACCAGATTGCTGATGCCGGCTACGATCCGCAGGGACGTAACAGCGAAGAGCTGCTCGACTTCGCAGAGTCGAACGTCTTTAAAATTGCGGAAGCGCGTGCGGATAAAGATGCTGGCCCGAAAAACATCGAGCAGATTCTGGAATCAACCGTCTCCCGTATCGAATCGCTCTATCAGACACCGCATGACGGCGTCACCGGCGTGGATACCGGCTATCAGGACCTCAATAAAAAGACTGCGGGCCTGCAGGGCTCTGACCTGATTATTGTTGCCGCCCGTCCGTCGATGGGTAAAACCACCTTTGCGATGAACCTGTGCGAAAACGCCGCCATGCTGCAGGAGAAGCCGGTGCTGATCTTCAGTCTGGAGATGCCCAGCGAGCAGATCATGATGCGTATGCTGGCGTCACTTTCCCGCGTCGATCAGACCCGCATCCGAACCGGACAGCTGGATGATGAGGACTGGGCGCGCATCTCCGGCACCATGGGCATCCTGCTGGAGAAGAAGAACATGTACATCGATGACTCTTCTGGCCTGACGCCTACCGAAGTGCGCTCGCGCGCCCGACGCATCTACCGTGAAAACGGTGGCTTAAGTATGATCATGATTGACTACCTGCAGCTGATGCGCGTGCCGTCACTGTCGGACAACCGTACGCTGGAAATTGCAGAAATCTCCCGCTCGCTGAAAGCACTGGCCAAAGAGCTGAATGTGCCGGTGGTGGCGCTGTCGCAGCTTAACCGCTCACTGGAGCAGCGTGCTGACAAACGGCCGGTTAACTCGGATCTGCGTGAATCGGGTTCGATCGAGCAGGATGCGGATTTGATCATGTTTATCTATCGCGATGAGGTTTACCACGAGAACAGCGATCTCAAAGGGATCGCCGAGATCATCCTGGGTAAACAGCGTAATGGCCCGATCGGTACGGTGCGCCTGACCTTCAATGGCCAGTGGTCACGCTTCGACAACTACGCGGGTCCGCAATACGACGATGAATAATCTTCGCTTTGTGCTGTCATGCACGATCTGTGCATGACAGCCCTCATCATCAGAAAATAGTGTTGGACAACCTCTCGGGTTATCGGGTTATCTGTAACAAAGCGACGCCCATTACGCTGTGGAAACGGAATGACTCACGTAGACGATTACGACCTTAAAATCCTGACTTTATTACAATCTAACGGCCGGCTGACCAATCAGGAACTCAGCGATCTCGTCGGCCTTTCTGCCTCTCAATGTTCCCGCCGCCGTATCAATCTGGAACAGGCTAACCTCATCCTGGGTTATCACGCCCGGCTGTCACCCGATGCCATCGGGCTTGGCATGGTGGGATTAATAGAGGTGCGCCTGATTAACCACACCGCGGAATATGTTGAGAGCTTTCACCGCATGGTGGAGCAGGAGCAGGCGATCGTGGATGCCTACAAAACTACCGGCGATGCAGACTATCTCCTCAAAGTGGCGGTGGCCGATCTCAACTCCCTCAGTGCGTTAATCAGCCAGTTGGTTGCCGGTCACCAGAGCGTTTCTCATGTGAAAACCTCGGTAGTGCTTGGGCGAATGAAAGAGAACGGGCTGATGATGATCCCCGGAGAGAAGACGCGCTAAAAGAGTGCGTGCTGTGCGATTTTGGTGCACACTGGCGGCGGTTAATGCAAATAACGCGCATTTAAGATGGCTTTTGCGCATAGGTTGACGGCATCAGTCGAAATTTATGCATAAAGTTGTGTTTTAAAGCGCCTTAGATATCAACGGGATATCGCTGGCATCCACTTTACAGCAATTCAGTGCTGTGACGATGGTGCGTTTTTTGCATCGGAACCGCATCATTTGCACTGAGAAAACCCCCATGGATAACATCGCAGAACCCTCCCGCGTCCCGCATTCGCGCATTGAAGATGCGCTGGCGATGGTGCTCGGCACCCTGATGGTCTCGTTCGGCGTCATTATGCTGAAACAGGCCGGTGCGCTGACCGGCAGCACCGCAGGTATCGCCTTTCTGATCAGCTATCTCTCGCCGCTCTCGTTCGGCAGCGCGTTCTTCCTGATCAACATCCCGTTTTACTGGCTGGCGATTAAACGCATGGGCTGGGAATTTACCCTGAAAACCTTCTGCGCCGTCGGACTGGTGTCGCTCTTCACCCAACTGCACCCGCTGTTCGTCCACTTTTCTGACCTTAACCCCTTCTATGCGACACTGTTCGGTAACGTCATCATGGGAATCGGGTTTATAGTGTTATTTCGTCATAAGGCGAGCCTGGGCGGCATCAATATTCTGGCGCTGTGGCTACAGGATCGCTTTGGGATCCGCGCGGGTAAACTGCAGATGGCAGTCGATACCTGCGTCGTGCTGGCGTCACTGTTTGTGGTGAGTGGCCCCATCCTGCTCGCGTCGATTGCGGGTGCGGTGATCCTGAACCTGATTATTGCAATGAACCACCGTCCGGGACGCTATCGGGTTTAATCCGCCGCTTACGGACCAATCATGGAGACCTACACCGTGTTTCAAAACGTTGATGCCTATGCTGGCGATCCGATTCTGTCGTTGATGGAAGCTTTCAAACAAGACCCACGCGAACACAAAGTTAACCTGAGTATCGGGCTCTATTACGACGAACAGAACATTATCCCGCAGCTGAAGGCTGTAGCGGCTGCCGAAGAGCAGATCTATGCTGAGCCGCATCAGGCATCGCTCTATCTGCCAATGGAAGGACTGAACAGCTACCGTAGTGCGATTGCACCGCTGCTGTTTGGTGCCGATCATCCGGTGTTAAAGGCGGGCCGTATTGCGTCGATTCAGACCCTGGGTGGTTCTGGCGCGCTGAAAGTCGGCGCGGATTTCCTCAAGCGCTACTTCCCGCAGTCTGCCGTCTGGGTCAGCGATCCGACCTGGGAAAACCACATCGCGATTTTTAACGGTGCAGGTTTAGAGGTAAACACCTATCCCTGGTATGACGCCGAAACCCACGGTGTGCGGTTTGATGCCTTTATCAGCACCCTGAAAACCCTGCCCGCGCACAGCATCGTGTTGCTGCATCCCTGCTGTCATAACCCGACCGGCGCTGACCTGACTGATGCGCAGTGGGATCAGACCGTTGAGGTGCTGAAAGCACAGCAGCTGATTCCTTTCCTGGATATCGCCTATCAGGGCTTTGGTGCCGGTATGGAGCAGGATGCGTATGCCCTGCGCGCGGTCGCGGCGGCGGGCCTGCCTGCGCTGATCAGTAACTCCTTCTCCAAAATCTTCTCGCTCTATGGCGAGCGCGTAGGCGGTCTCTCTATCGTCTGTGACAGCGCCGAAGAGTCAGCACGCGTGCTGGGCCAGCTAAAAGCTACCGTTCGCCGTAACTACTCCAGCCCGCCGAATTTCGGTGCGCAGGTTGTCGCACGCGTCCTCAACGATGAGGTGCTGAAGGCCAGCTGGCTGGCTGAAGTGGAGGCGATGCGTCTGCGCATTCTCGCGATGCGCCAGTCGCTGGTGGACGTGCTGAGCACCGCGCTGCCAGGTAAAAACTTTGACTACCTACTGAAGCAGCGCGGCATGTTCAGCTACACCGGCCTGAGTGTGCAGCAGGTTGATCGCCTGCGTAACGAATTTGGCATCTATCTGGTGGGCAGCGGCCGCATGTGTGTGGCCGGGCTGAACAGCAAAAATGTGCATCAGGTAGCGGAAGCGTTTGCCGCCGTGATGTAACAGCCGCCAGGCTGTAAACAAGACCGCCAGGGTTTTCTCTGGCGGTTTTTTTATGGGTCAGGGTTTACCTTTCGGCGACATGCTGCACACTTAAACGGGATAACCGTTTCAGGAATAAGCTATGTGGCATCAACAAACTATAACGCTGAGTGCGAAGTCGCGTGGGTTTCATCTGGTCACCGATGAGGTCGTTAATTCGCTTTCCGGACTGCGTGATATCAAAACCGGACTGCTGCATCTGCTGTTGCAGCACACTTCGGCGTCGTTAACCTTAAACGAGAATTGCGACCCGACTGTGCGCAGCGACATGGAGCAGCATTTCATGCGGCACGTGCCGGAGAATGCGCCTTATCAGCACGACTACGAAGGACGTGATGATATGCCAGCGCACATCAAATCATCGACCTTAGGGGTTTCGTTGTTATTACCGGTTCAGCGGGGACGTCTGGTGCTGGGCACCTGGCAGGGTATCTGGCTGGGCGAGCATCGCATTGATGGCGGTGCCAGGCGGATTGTCGCCACTTTACAAGGGGAGTCGTAATGAATAACTCAGACTTACTGACCTATTGCATGAGCAAGCCGGGCGCGGAGCAGAGCGTCCACAATGACTGGAAGGCTACACAGATTAAAAGTAACGGCGTGCTGTTTGCAATGGTGCACGAGGTAAAAGGGCGGCCCGCCGTCTCGCTGAAATCGACGCCAGCGCTGGCCGAATTACTGCGCGAAGAGCACAGCGATATTATTCCCAGCGAGCATCTGAATAAGTCTCACTGGAGCACGCTGTTCCTCGACGGTTCGCTGAAAGATTCGCAGATCTACTATCTGGTCGATGCCTCATACCAGCAGGCGGCGGCGGCCCGTTAAACGGCAATAAAAAACCCTCTTACCTGAGCAGGAGGGTTTCAGATCAGACCGCTTACGCGGCAGACTGATCGCGCAGGGTGTTGATATCGATAACAAAGCGATACTTCACATCGCTTTTCAGCATGCGCTCATACGCTTCGTTGATCTGGTCCATCGCGATCAGCTCAATGTCTGACGTAATCCCGTGCTCGCCACAGAAATCGAGCATCTCCTGGGTTTCCGCGATGCCGCCAATCAGTGAGCCGGCGATGCTGCGACGTTTAAAGATCAGGTTAAAGACCTGCGGTGCCGGATGATCGTGCTCCGGTGCGCCCACCAGCGTCATGTTGCCATCCAGCTTCAGCAGGGTGATGAACGGATTGAGATCGTGCTGAGCCGCCACGGTGTTCAGGATGAAGTCAAAGCTGTTCGCGTGCTGCGCCATCTGCTCCGCATCTTTAGAAATCACCACTTCATCGGCACCCAGACGTTTGCCATCTTCAATTTTGGATGGCGAAGTGGTGAACAGCACCACATGTGCGCCCATGGCATGCGCAATCTTCACGCCCATATGGCCCAGGCCGCCTAAGCCTACGATACCCACTTTCTTGCCAGGACCGACATTCCAGTGACGCAGCGGCGAATAGGTGGTGATACCGGCACACAGCAGCGGTGCCACGCCCGCCAGCTCCAGGTTTTCCGGGATCCGCAGCACAAAGCTTTCATCAACCACCATCGACGTTGAGTAGCCGCCGTAGGTAATGGCGCCGGTTTCGCGATCTTCGCCGTTATAGGTGCCGACAAAGCCGTTTTCGCAGTACTGCTCCAGACCCTGCTGACAGCTCGGACAGCTGCGGCAGGAATCGACCATGCAGCCGACGCCAACCAGATCGCCGACTTTGTATTTCTGCGTCTGTGGACCAACAGCAGTTACGCGACCCACAATTTCATGCCCCGGAACGACGGGAAAAATGGTGTTTTTCCACTCATTACGGGCCTGATGCAGGTCTGAGTGGCAAACGCCACAGAACAGCACCTCAAGCTGAACGTCATGGGCGCGCAGCTCACGCGGCTTAAAATCGAACGGTGCCAGTTTGGATTTTGCATCCTGAGCAGCATACGCATGCGTAATATTCATGGTGTCTCCAGTTTCGATGTGTCGTGAGTGTTTTTTGATGATGTGCAGCAGCGTGGATGTGCTGCGAAAACAGGGCGACGCCAGGGGCGTGCCAAAGAGGAACCGCTTAAGGATAGTCAGCGTGAGAAAAAGCGTATATGCCTATACATGTCTGAATCTTGCCTGATTCTGCATTTTTCTGGCTGAATCGGCAGAGGATATTAAAAGGCCCGCACGCGGCGGGCCTGAGAGAATTACTTCTGTAACAGGGGCTTCAGGAAGCGCGCGGTGTGGGATTTCTCACACTCCGCCACGGTTTCTGGCGTACCTGCCACCAGGATTTCACCGCCGCCGCTGCCGCCTTCCGGACCAAGGTCGACAATCCAGTCTGCGGTTTTGACCACATCGAGGTTGTGCTCAATCACCACGATGGTGTTGCCCTGATCGCGCAGCTTATGCAGCACTTCCAGCAGCTGCTGGATATCGGCAAAGTGCAGGCCGGTGGTCGGCTCATCCAGAATGTAGAGCGTCTGACCGGTGCCACGCTTCGACAGCTCACGCGCCAGCTTCACACGCTGGGCTTCACCGCCGGAAAGGGTGGTGGCGGACTGACCGAGGCGGATGTAGGTGAGACCCACATCGATCAGCGTCTGCAGCTTACGCGCCAGCGCTGGCACGGCATCGAAGAACTCACGCGCCTCTTCGATCGTCATCTCCAGCACTTCGTGAATGCTCTTGCCTTTGTACTTCACTTCCAGCGTTTCACGGTTATAGCGTTTGCCTTTGCACTGGTCGCACGGCACATAAATGTCCGGCAGGAAGTGCATTTCGACTTTCAGCACGCCATCGCCCTGACAGGCTTCACAGCGTCCGCCCCGCACGTTGAAACTGAAGCGACCCGGATTGTAGCCGCGCGAACGCGCTTCCGGCACGCCCGCAAAGAGTTCACGCACCGGCGTGAAGATGCCGGTATACGTGGCCGGGTTGGAGCGTGGTGTACGACCAATCGGACTCTGGTCGATGTCGATCACTTTGTCGAAGTGCTCCAGGCCCGCCACGTCACGGTAAGGTGCCGGTTCGGCGATGGTCGCGCCGTTCAGCGCACGCTGAGCAATCGGGAACAGCGTATCGTTGATCAGGGTCGATTTACCCGAACCAGAAACACCGGTAATACAGGTGAACAGCCCGACCGGCAGCGTCAGCGTAACATCCTTAAGGTTGTTGCCGCGTGCGCCAGTAATCTTCAGTACTTTGGCCGGATCGCCTTTGACGCGCTCCTCTGGCACCACAATGCCACGCTTGCCGCTCAGGTACTGACCGGTCAGCGATTCTTCCTGCGCCATAATCTGATCAACGGTGCCTTCCGCGACCACCTGACCGCCGTGTACGCCTGCACCCGGACCGATGTCGATCACGTGGTCTGCGGCACGAATCGCATCTTCATCATGCTCAACCACGATCACGGTGTTGCCGAGGTCGCGCAGATGAATCAGGGTGCCGAGCAGCCGTTCGTTGTCACGCTGGTGCAGGCCAATAGAAGGCTCATCCAGCACATACATCACGCCGACCAGACCGGCACCGATCTGGCTGGCCAGACGGATACGCTGTGCTTCCCCCCCGGACAGGGTTTCTGCAGAGCGTGACATCGACAGATAGTTCAGGCCGACGTTGACCAGAAAGCTCAGGCGATCGCCAATCTCTTTCAAAATTTTCTCGGCGATCTGCGCACGCTGGCCGCTCAGTTTCATGTTTTCAAAGAAGGACATCGCATGGCCGATGCTCATCTCAGAGATGGTCGGCAGCGTGGTGTTCTCCACGAAGACGTGGCGCGCTTCACGACGCAGACGGGTGCCTTCGCAGCTGGCACAGGCGCGGTTGCTGATAAACTTCGCCAGCTCTTCGCGAACCGCAGAGGATTCCGTCTCTTTATAGCGGCGCTCCATGTTATTGAGCACGCCTTCAAACGGATGACGACGAACGGACGTATCGCCGCGATCGTTGATGTACTTAAATTCGATGCTCTCTTTGCCTGAACCGTACAGAATCACTTTCTGCACGTTGTCTGGCAGGCTGCCGAACGACGCTTCGATATCAAAATCGAGGTGTTCCGCCAGCGAACGCAGCATCTGGAAGTAGTAGAAGTTGCGGCGATCCCAGCCGCGAATGGCGCCGCCCGCCAGCGAAAGCTCGGGATTCTGCACGACGCGGTCAGGATCAAAATATTGCTGTACGCCCAGGCCGTCACAGGTTGGGCAGGCGCCCGCCGGGTTGTTAAACGAGAACAGGCGCGGTTCCAGCTCGCTCATGCTGTAACCACAAATCGGACAGGCGAAGTTAGCCGAGAAAAGCAGCTCTTCGGAGTCGCTGTCATCCATATCCGCCACGATAGCCGTGCCGCCAGAAAGCTCCAGCGTGGTTTCAAACGACTCCGCCAGACGGGTTGCCAGGTCTTCACGCACTTTAAAGCGGTCAATGACCACCTCAATGGTGTGCTTCTTCTGCAGCTCAAGCTTCGGCGGATCGGAGAGGTCACACACTTCGCCATCGATACGCGCACGGATGTAGCCCTGCGTCGCCAGATTCTCCAGCGTCTTGGTGTGCTCACCCTTACGATCTTTCACCACCGGGGCCAGCAGCATCAGGCGACGACCTTCCGGCTGCGAGAGCACCTGATCCACCATCTGGCTCACGGTCTGCGCCGCCAGCGGCACATCATGATCCGGGCAGCGCGGTTCGCCTACGCGGGCAAACAGCAGACGCAGGTAGTCATGAATCTCTGTGATGGTTCCCACCGTCGAGCGTGGGTTGTGCGAGGTGGATTTCTGCTCAATGGAAATGGCGGGCGACAAACCTTCGATATGATCGACGTCCGGCTTCTCCATTAACGAAAGAAACTGGCGCGCATACGCAGAGAGCGACTCCACATAGCGGCGCTGACCTTCCGCATACAGCGTATCAAACGCCAGTGAGGATTTACCGGACCCTGACAGGCCGGTTACCACAATGAGTTTGTCGCGTGGGATGGTCAGGTTGATGTTTTTCAAATTATGGGTGCGGGCACCACGAACTTCGATCTTATCCATTCACCTTTCCCGGATTAGCTGCACTCACCGTGCCTTGCCGACACGGCCAGAATAAACGTGTCATTATGGCACAAAAAATAGACTGAATATATATCCAGTACTCTCGGGCCTGGAAGCGGAGAGGGATTAAAACTGGAACCCCGCTCGAAAGTGGGAAACAGTCCGCAGGACGTGTTAGAATTGATAGATTAGACTGTATGCATTAACTCATCGGGAGACAGCAACATGGCCAGTCGTGGCGTTAACAAAGTGATTCTTGTCGGGAATCTGGGTCAGGATCCGGAAGTACGTTACATGCCAAATGGTGGCGCGGTTGCCAACATTACGCTGGCTACGTCGGAAAGCTGGCGCGACAAGCAGACCGGTGAAAACAAAGAGATCACTGAATGGCACCGTGTGGTGCTGTTTGGCAAACTGGCTGAAGTCGCAGGCGAATACCTGAAAAAAGGATCGCAGGTCTACATCGAAGGTCAGCTGCGTACCCGTAAATGGCAGGATCAGGGCGGCCAGGAACGTTACACCACCGAAGTCGTGGTTAACGTTGGCGGCACCATGCAGATGCTGGGTGGTCGTCAGCAGGGCGGCAACGCGGGTGCACCAGCAGGTGGCGGCGCGCAGGGCGGTGGCAACAACAATGGCTGGGGTCAGCCGCAGCAGCCGCAGGGCAACAACAACCAGTTCAGTGGCGGCGCGCAGTCCCGTCCGCAGCAGCAGCCACAGAGCGCACCGGCCAGCAACAACAACGAACCTCCAATGGATTTCGACGACGACATTCCATTCTGATTCCGCTGGACAGACAGTGCAAAAAAGCCCGCTTATGCGGGCTTTTTTATGCGCGGCTTTCGCGGGCGGTTATGACCATTCCGCCACAATCTGATCTGTGCTCAATACGCGAGGTACGTGGCCGGGAATCGACAATGAGGACCAGACCTCATTGTGCTGGTTTATCAACGCTTCAGCGCTGACCCAGCGACGATCGGCGGTAGTATGCGCATCAGCAGCCACGGTAATGGCATAGCCCGCACTGGCACCCACTTTTATGGTGGTATCCAGACAGTAGTCAGTGGCACAACCGCACGCCACAAACTCTTCCACCGCCAGCTTCTTTAACAGCGCGGCCAGCTCAGTCTGCCAGAAGCTGTCACAGGCGGTTTTTGTCACGTAATGCGCGCCAGCAGGCTGAACCAGTTCCGGCAGCAGATTAAAAGCCTCATTCCCCTCGCACATCGCGCCTTCGCGGTGCTGGATAAAAATCGTGATATCGGCGCGTTCAGTCAGCCGGTTAATCTGCGCCACCCGTCCCGCCTGGTCGAAGCGCGGCGAGCTGAAGACCCCATTCTGCATATCGATAACCACTGCCACACGCTGTGCCATGCTTAACCCCATCCGTCTGAAAAAAACAGTGTTACCTGTGGCATTGCGGATAGCAATCTTTTGCATTTCAGACCCGGTCACAGGCATGCTTGGCAGACTGGTTAAATAAGGAGAGAGAAGTGGACGGTGTTCCGGCAAGTTTCCCCTGTGAGAAAGATCGCGCCCGGTTCCGGCAACTCGCAGAGCTGCCCGGTGTGGAACTCTATCAGGCCCACATCTCCCGCTACGCCTTTGAACCCCATACCCACGAAGCCTTTGGGATCGGCACCATTGAAGCGGGCGCACAGCGCTTTCGCTATCGCGGCACCGAATATACTGCGCCGGAGAACTCGCTGGTCATGATGAACCCGGATGAGCTGCACACGGGTGAATCAGCGTGCGAAGAGGGCTGGCGCTATCAGATGATCTACATTCAGCCGCAGCTGATGGATGAACTGACCGGCGACCGCGGCTGGTGGTTTAACGAGGCGCTGCTGACCGATCCGCGCGTGGCGCAGCCGCTCTCCCGCCTGCTTGCCGCACTCTGGCAGGCAGAGTCTGAACTGGCGCGCCAGAGCCTGATTGCTGAGCTGCTGCTGCAAATCCGTCCGCTGGCGCGTATGTCTTCACAGAGCAGACCCGATGCCCGGCATCGTTTCGACCAGGTCAGAGATTTTCTGCGCGCAAACCTCGCAGAACCGGTGCGGCTGGAGGAGCTGGCGGCGCTGGCTTCACTCTCGCCGTGGCACTTCTTACGTGCCTTTCGCCAGCACTATCACGTTACGCCGCATCAGATGCTGATGGCTTTCCGGCTCTATGACGCCAAGCAAAGGCTGGCGCAGGGTGAAGCGGCCGCCAGCGTCGCGGCGGCGGTGGGATTGACCGATCAGGCTCATCTTACCCGCGCCTTTGCTCACCGTTATGGCATCACGCCGGGCCGCTATCAAAAGCAGGTTCGCCAGCCCTGATACCACCGCAATCTGCTACAAGCATTTCCCGCCCGAACCCGCCACACTCTGCCAAAAGTCTGTATAAGGAAGAAATCATGTTTGCGGGAATTATGTTTGCCGTCACCGCCGGACTGATGTGGGGGCTAATCTTTGTCGGGCCGCTGCTGGTGCCGGACTATCCTGGCGCGCTGCAATCAGCGGGACGTTACGTGGCGTTTGGATTGATTGCGCTGCCGCTGGCCTGGCACAGCCGTCGTCGTCTGCGTCAGCTGTCACGCGCTGACTGGCTTGAGGCCGTAAAGCTCTCGCTGGTGGGAAACCTCTTCTACTATGCGTTTCTGGCGAACGCCATTCAGCGTACCGGCGGGCCGGTCTCCACCATGATTATCGGCACGCTGCCGGTGGTGATCGCCGTCACGGCTAATCTCTGTTATGGCCATCTTGAAGGGCGGCTGCCGTGGCGGCGGTTGTTCCCGGCACTGGTCATGATGGCGGCTGGCTTGCTTTGCGTGAACGCGGCGGAGCTGCAGAGTCAGGGCGCCACGCTGGATCTCAGTCGTTATCTGACCGGTATCGTGCTGGCACTATTGGCTGTGGTCTGCTGGACCTGGTATCCGCTGCGTAATGCCCGCTGGCTGCGTACGCATCCCGAACTGCGCCCCTCAACCTGGGCTACCGCGCAGGGGCTGGTGACGCTGCCGATGGCACTGATCCTGTACGCGCTGGTCAGCGTTCAGCTCGCCTGGCAGCAGCCCGATTTTTCGCTGCCGTTCGGGCCGCGCCCCATGGTATTCATCGCATTGATGCTGACGATTGGCCTGCTCTGTTCCTGGCTGGGTACCTTATGCTGGAATGCTGCCAGCCAGCGTCTGCCTACCGTACTGATGGGGCCGCTGATCGTTTTCGAGATACTCTTTGGCCTGTTATGGACTTTTCTCTGGTATCAACGCTGGCCGCCGCAGCTCACTCTGATGGGCATTGTTTGTCTGATGGCGGGTGTGATCTGGGCAATGCGCATCAAACCGCAACCCCAGGTCGTCGCGATTAAAGAGTAAACCGTAAAGCTCACCTGAATGCCTTTACCGCGCGGACAACACGCCGCGCGGCTTTTTAAGATTAAACCCTATCCTGATTTGCTCGCTCTCCGGCAGATTTATACCGCGAAATCGATTTCAGGGTTCCGCACTGTTGTCCGGTATCCCCTGATAACCTCCTTCATCCTCCCTTTGTCAGTAAAAAAACGGCCCTTTCTGGCGGCTGAAAGTGGCCTGTTCCAGCGCTGGCAACCGCTCACTGGTCAGATATCGGTCATTAATCAGGAAAAATAGCGCAGCATTATGGACGTTACGCTTTTATCCACTGCTGTTTATTGCGTTATGGACCTGAGAAAAGGGGACTAAAAACCACCATTAACTTCACTCAGTGATAAATGAGTAAGAGAATTCCGCCGCTGCGTTAATAATTAAAGATTAATCTCTGGCATCAATGATGCGCAATGAAGAGAGTGAAAAGAAAGACCCATAACGTTAGTGATAAGGAGCAATAAACTATTTAACCCGGATTAATCCTGGAGAAAGTTAATGCAATAAACCCATCATCGGGAATTAAAGCGCAGCCGCAAAATTTCAGGCAGGTCCACCATTAACTCAAATTTACGGTGATGAATATTTGTGCGATGTTTAAAGCGGCTTAATGATATTGAGACGATTTAGTTCCGACGATTAGCAGGGCTAAACTAAAAAAGGGAAGGCCCAATCTCGCGTAAACGAGATTGGGAGGGGAAGATAAGGCGTGGAATGCGAGACTTTTGCTGTTGTGAATCAATTTTACCGCAAAAAAAGAAGCTTAGCCGTGAAGCCATTCATTAGTTATAAATGGAGCGGAAAAGGGTGCCGCAATTGTCCTGTTAAATGATCTTCATCTCTTCTGGTAAGAACAAATCTCAGCGTTAAGTCTAAAAAGCGCGGTAGCATTAGGTTTAGCGATTCTCCGTGCCTGACGGATAGTGGTATACGCTGCGGCTGATATCTAATAAGCGGCAGCTGCGACGGGTGCCAATGTCGAAGGTGGTCTGCAGGAAATCCACAGCCTGTCGTTTTTCATTAGTCGTAAAGAAGTGCTTCAGAACGCTCTGCAGCATCTCTTTGTCCGAGTTGAGCGTCTGCAGTTCACGTGTGACATTCTGCAGTTTTTCTTCCAGCTCCTTGATTTTTCTGCCTTCTTCCGAAGACAACCCAGAAAACTTCTTTTTCCAGCTATAGAACGTGGCTTCAGAGATGCCTAACTCTTCACAAATCTCTCTGACTTTCACGCCCGATTCAGAAGCTTTAATGGCATTTGTGATTTGATCTTCGCTGTATCGTGACTTTCTCATAAATGCTCTTACCTTTCTTATCGATTAATGGATGAGAATGACTTTAATAATTTCTGGCACTGTAAGATTTTATTAAGGCAGTATTAAAGTGCGCGAATTGAATTGCGAAGCCTAAATTAAGATATTTAGAAGAAATATCATCATGGGATAAATCTTATTTTATTCTTATCCGGGGAGCGTGCCTTCCTGGAGGCGGGTTTTTGTTATAAATTCATCGCATCCAAAATACGAAAAAATTCTACGTACACTGGATATTTAGCTTCGCCGACTTGATTAATATGCCGGTATAGCTCTTTAAGGTTGTTTTATTTTCAGCCTGAAATCGTTTCCATCAGAAGTGATTCGCGCCATTTATAATAAGAATTATCCTGAATTCACTCTCCGGATCATGATTTACATCTCAATTTTCGGACCAGTTTGGTCTGAAGTCTTACATTTTCGCCAGGCCCACTGAGCGCTTATTAATTCGTTACAGGGATGTTGTACCGAAGCGGTTGTAGTTGAGTAATACTAAGGAAGAGTCGATGAAATTGAGCGTAATGTCTAATGCCGCCTGGATGATGTCTGAGAAGATCATCTCCGTTTTTGGCGTCATTTTTGTGACGTCTTACGTGGCTAAATCCTTTGGTCCAACGGTGTTTGGCCAGATGGCGTTTTCTACTTCACTATTTGCCATGGTGCAAACCGTCGCAATCTTTGGCACCGAAACCATTCTGTTTAAGCGCGTCAGCAAAAATGCGTCGAAAGGCCTGCGCCTGATGACCATCGCCCGTACGCTGCGCATGGTGCTATTACTGGTCACGTCGGTGCCAGTCTTAATTTGGGTCTGGTACAACATGCAGGAAAACTTCCTGGCGTTTGCACTGGCCTCATTTGTTGCCTCAGTTTTTGTCACCCAGGACACCTTCAGCGTTTATAACAACGCGCGTCTTGCTTCGCGTCTTAACACCATCGCTAACGCTGTGGGCATGCTGCTGAGCTTCGGCATCAGCTTTACCGTCGCCTGGCTGCGTCTTAATCCGCTCTGGCTGACGCTGTCGATTGTTGCCGTGACGCTGGTGCCTTACCTGATCAAGCGCCACAACTTCTATCAGGACCATCAGGATCAGATGCCGCCGCGCGAAAAGCGCACCGCCTATCTGCGCTATCTGATGTATGCCGGTCTGCCGCTGGCGATCTCCAGCATCTTTATCTCGGTGCAGGTCAAAGCAGCGCAGATGTTTCTGGCAGGTACGGCACCTGCGCGCGACCTCGGTCTGTTTGCGGCGGCAAATACCATTTCCGCCTCCTGGATTTTTATCCCGGTTGCGCTGATCACCTCCTGCTTCACTGAAATCTTCAGGGAGCGCGGCGAGGTGGCTATTAAGCTGGCTGCCCGGCTCAATGGCTACGTTATGGCAGTTTCATTGCTGATGCTGCTGGTCATTTCGCTTTACGGCGAGCAGATCATCATTGCGTTGTACGGACCGGAATACACACAGTCAGGAAGTCTCATTACGTTGCTGTCGATAGCGACCAGCTTTTCGGCAATGGGGACCGTAGCGTATCGCTACATGGTCAAAGAGGGAGGATTTAACTACTTGCTGAGGAAAATCATCTGCCTGATGGTCATCAGTCTGCCGCTCTCCTGGTGGTTGATCCAGGGTCACGGCATCATGGGGGCCGCGTGGAGCGTTTTCCTTTCAGAACTTTTGTCCCTGACCGTAATGAATTACTTCTTTAAAAACGGCGTCATTCAAAAGATTCAGGTTTCCTCACTCAACTACAAAACATACAAATGAGGTCAGATATGCTCAAGTTGAAAGAAGAACTCAGAAAAAGTGTGCAGTACTTTATCAAGAAGATGCCCTGGGCTTATCAGGACCGCATCTACTACTTCCATAAGTTCAGAAAGCTGCCCAATCTGCGTCAGCCAAAAGTGTTCAACGAGAAGGTGTTGTACCGTAAGTTTATCTTCGGCGATTACCAGAACTACGGTCGTCTGTCAGATAAATACTCGGTGCGCGAATTCATTGCTGAAAAAATCGGTAATGAATACCTGATCCCGCTGGTACACGAAACCACTGACCCGACCACGCTGAACAGCCTGCCTTGCTGGAAGGGAACGGTGATCAAGCCGAACCACGCTTCCAACATGGTAGAAATTCTGCTGGAAGAGCCGGACGCGTTGCGCAAGCAGCAGATCATTCATGACTGCTATCGGTGGCTGAAGACCGATTTCGCCAACGAAGCGCGTGAGATTCACTATCGCTACATCAAGCCACGCATCCTGGTTGAGAAGTACATTGGTGATGGCAAAAGCGCGCCGATCGATTACAAGTTCCATATGTTCAACAAGCGTGATGGCCGGTTCGAATATGTGCTGCAGGTAATCTACAACCGCTGTCAGCCGCTGCTGTCGATGAATTTCTACGTGAATAACCTCAATGAGGCCTATCACAAAATTCGCGACACCGGTCTGGATGTTTCGCCGATTATGCCGTCGCTGGAACATGCGCTCGAACTGAGCAAAAAGCTGGCCAGTGATTTCGACTACGTGCGTGTGGACTGGTATATCCATGACGAGCATATCTACTTTGGCGAACTGACCTTCACCCCAGGTGCAGGGCTGGTTACCGGATTGGATCGTGGTTTAAACCAGATGATGGGAGATATGTGGATTCAGGACCGCCGCGGAACGCAGAGCCCGGGCGTTACAGTGCAGGATGTTAATATCCCTGCCATGTTGAAGAAAATTTAAGTTCACACAGCAATATAAAAAACCCCGCTAAGCGGGGTTTTTTATGCGTAAAAATCAGGGCATCGGCCAGTCAGCAGGCGCCTGGCTCATCGCATCAATAAAGGCGTGCTTTGAGATTTCCACGAAGTTATGCACGTTTTCCATGCTCAGGGTAATGCCCATCAGACCGGTAACAAACCAGCAGGTCATGCCTAAACCAATCCCGCCACACATAAAGGCCATCACGTGACGGCTGTCCTGACGAAGTTTGGTTTTCAGGGTGCTGGCAAAAAACATCATGATTGCGCTCAGCAGCTCCCAACGCATAACAAGAAAACTGGCGGTTAACGTAGCCATCGGCCGGACCTCAATATCAGTAAGTATTCCTGACAATCTGCGGACATCACCGGCGACAAAAAAGTGTGTCAGGTAGGACTTTTTTGCCGTCAACCCAGGTTCAAAGTGTGACTTGGGTCACATTATATCACCCGATTTTAAATTTTGAACAAAATTTGACTCTTGTATGGTAGTGGCGTGCAGAAAAAGTGAGCAGCAGAAGAAGAACGGCGGGGAAATCAGGCAGATGCGCCCTGAGCGGGCGCAGCAAAGAATTAACGGACCGGGCAGCACTCACCGGTGGTGCGCTGGGTAAAACTGGTGATGCCGTCGTTACAGCCAAAACTCAGCAGACGAGGGCGCTGAATCGCCTGGCGGCGCATGGTGTGACGGTAAGCGGTCGGGGTCTGTGAAAACTGACGACGAAACACCCTGGAGAAGGTCTGCTGCGAGTCATAGCCATATTGCATCGCGATATCAAACACCGGACGCTGTGTCTGCGATAGTGCTTCTGCGGCCAGCGTCAGGCGGCGCTCACGAATATAGCCACCCAGCGTCTGTTTCGTCACGGAACGGAACATACGCTGCAGGTGCCATTTCGAATAGCCTGATTTTGCCGCAACCTCATCAATCGACAGGCTCTTATCGAGGTTCTGGTCAATCCAGTCCGTCAGGGAATGAATGATCTCTTCTTGCATCATGGCCTCATCCTTCTGGTGCTTAATAAGGGGTAATAGGAGTTTAGGGGTTTCAATGGAGAAGGAGTATAATTCCTCAAGTTAACTTGAGGTAAAGGGTCTGATGAAAAAAGAACGCAACTATCCAAAACCGGTTTTAACACCCGGTGAAGTGGCGCGCCGCAGCGGTGTGGCGGTCTCGGCGCTGCACTTTTATGAAACCAAAGGCCTCATTTTCAGCACCCGTAACAGCGGTAATCAGCGCCGATACAGCCGCGACGTGCTGCGACGCGTGGCGATCATCAAGATTGCTCAGCGCATTGGCATCCCGCTGGCGACAGTCGGTGACAGTCTCGACCACATTCCGCCCGATAAGCGCATGTCGACGACGGAATGGGATGCGCTGACCCGGCACTGGCGCGAAGAGCTGGATAAGCGTATTGAAACCCTGACTCGCCTGCGCAATGACCTGGATGGCTGTATCGGCTGCGGCTGCCTGTCGATGCGCGACTGTCCGCTGCGCAATCCTGGCGACCGGCTGGGTCAGCAGGGCTCGGGTGCAGTGCTGCTTGATCCGGAACAGGATGATAAACATCCGCCTGTGGAGTGACGTCTATACTTGGTGAAGGTCAACACACAGGGAATCATGATGATCACCGTTCACCATCTTGAGAAATCGCGCTCGCATCGGGTGCTGTGGCTGCTGGAAGAGCTGGAAGTGCCGTACCAGATTAAACACTATCAACGCGAACCCACCATGCTGGCCCCGGAGGCGCTGAAAAAAGTGCATCCACTGGGAAAATCGCCGGTCATTACTGACGGAAACCAGGTGGTAGCTGAATCGGGTGCCATTCTCGAATACCTTGAAGAGAAATATGATCGCGAATTCCGGCTGAAAGTGAGTGATGAGGCGTCACGGTTACAGTGCCGCTACTGGCTGCACTATGCTGAAGGATCACTGATGCCGCTGCTGGTAATGAAGCTGATCTTCGGGCAGATGGGCAAAGCGCCGGTGCCGTGGCTGCTGCGTCCGGTCGGCGCGGCATTTGGCAAAGGGGTGCAGAAGGCGTTCCTGGATAAACAGCTTAAGCCGCACAGGCAGATGATCGAACAGCATCTGGCGACGCATCCCTGGTTTGCCGGTGAGCGTTTCACCATTGCGGATATCCAGATGAGCTTTCCGCTGCTGGCACTGGCGCGCCGTGCCGGACTCGATCAGATGCCCGCCACTGAGAAATGGTTGCAGACAGTGCAGCAGCGCGCCGCCTGGCAGCGCGCGATTGCGCAGGGCGGCGAGCTTTCGCTGCCAGGTTAATCGTCTCTCTCCACCGGCGCGTCCTGTGCGATCACCGCTGCGCCGGTGCAAATCCTCTCTTTATATGACATTAAGTTTATGGCCTCAGCGTTTCAGACTGGCTTCCGCCGGGTCTCTGCCAGCCTGTTACGCCCAATCTTTATGCCAAAGAATCTCCCTCTTAGAGTTGAAAACGTGGCGCTAAACGCCGGATAATCGCATGCCTTTTTATCTGGCCGCTTTTGACGGCTAATTATCTGCGGCAAGGTAAACGTTTGCCTGGCGGGTTAATCCCGACAGTGACGCCGTTTACCCGCTTATTCCAGGGACAGCGATGGTCGCAGAGCGATCCACACAACAAAAATTTTTGAGGCTCAACTATGTCAACTGAATCACGCCCGGCCAGTGGAAAACTGGACGCCTGGTTCTCGATCTCGGCGCGTGGCAGCAGCGTGCGTCAGGAAATTCTGGCCGGACTCACCACCTTCCTGGCGATGGTTTACTCCGTCATCGTGGTACCGGGGATGCTGGGCAAAGCCGGTTTCTCTCCCTCCGCCGTGTTTGTCGCCACCTGTCTGGTCGCCAGCTTTGGTTCCATCCTTATGGGACTGTGGGCCAACCTGCCGATGGCGATTGGCTGTGCGATCTCCCTAACCGCCTTTACCGCTTTCAGTCTGGTGCTGGGTCAACATATCAGCGTGCCGGTGGCGCTGGGCGCAGTGTTCCTGATGGGCCTGCTGTTTACGCTGATCTCCGTGACCGGCATTCGTGCCTGGATTTTGCGTAACCTGCCGATGGGCGTGGCGCACGGCACCGGCGTCGGGATTGGCCTGTTTCTGCTGCTTATCGCCGCTGATGGCGTGGGTCTGGTGGTAAAAAACCCGGCTCCGGGCCTGCCGGTGGCGCTGGGTCACTTCACCACTTTCCCGGTGATGATGACGCTGCTGGGACTGGCCGCGATTATCGGACTGGAGAAGCGCCGGGTACCGGGCGGCATCCTGCTGACCATTATCGCTATTTCGCTGCTCGGCCTGATCTTTGACCCGTCGGTGACATATCAGGGACTGTTTGCCCTGCCGAGCCTGCGTGACGCCAGCGGTCAGTCGCTGCTGTTCAGCCTCGACATCATGGGCGCGATGCAGCCTGTGGTGCTGCCCAGCGTGCTGGCACTGGTGATGACGGCGGTCTTTGACGCCACCGGCACCATCCGCGCGGTCGCAGGGCAGGCTAACCTGCTGGATAAACAGGGCCAGATTATCAATGGCGGTCGTGCGCTGACCAGCGACTCTGTCAGCAGCCTGTTCGCAGGTCTGGTAGGCGCATCACCGGCGGCGGTCTACATCGAATCGGCGGCCGGCACGGCGGCGGGCGGTAAAACCGGCCTCACCGCGATTGTGGTGGGCCTGCTGTTCCTCGCCATCCTGTTTATGTCGCCGCTGGCTTATCTGGTTCCCGCTTACGCGACTGCGCCTGCACTTATGTATGTCGGTCTGCTGATGCTCAGTAACGTGGCGAAAGTCGACTTCGGTGATTTTGTCGATGCGATGTCGGGCCTGCTCACGGCGGTGATCATCGTGCTTACCTGCAACATCGTGACCGGCATCATGATCGGTTTCGCCAGCCTGGTAGTGGGGCGTCTCTTCGCCGGAGAATGGCGTAAGCTCAACGTCGGCACCGTGATCATTGCCGTCGCGCTGGTGGCGTTTTACGCCGGTGGCTGGGCGATCTGACTGTATAACCGGGCGTGCGACTGCGCGCCCGGAATTTTTCACTTTTTTCCCGCCCGGCGCACGCGTAGCTGACAACCTTCACCGCCGTTTGTTTTACACTTTAGCGCTTAACCAATGATTGAAAGAAACGACGCCTAAGGAAAGCATGGAAATCTTTTTTACTATTCTCATCATGACGCTGGTCGTGTCGCTCTCTGGCGTCGCGGCCCGCATTCTCCCTTTTCAGATCCCGTTGCCGCTGGTACAGATCGCCGTAGGTGCGATGCTGGCCTGGCCCACGTTTGGTCTGCATGTCGACTTTGATCCGGAGCTGTTTCTGGTGCTGTTCATCCCGCCGCTGCTTTTCGCAGATGGCTGGAAAACGCCGATCAGTGAGTTCCTGCATCATGGTCGCGAGATCATCGGCTTAGCACTGGCGCTGGTGCTGATTACCGTGATCGGTATCGGCTATCTGATCTACTGGATGGTGCCGGGTATCCCGCTGATCCCGGCCTTTGCGCTGGCGGCGGTGCTGTCGCCGACCGATGCCGTGGCGCTCTCCGGCATCGTCGGTGAAGGCCGCATTCCCAAGAAGATTATGTCGATCGTACAGGGTGAAGCCCTGATGAACGATGCATCGGGCCTGGTATCACTGAAGTTTGCCGTGGCCGTGGCCATGGGCACCATGGTGTTTACCTGGGGCGGAGCCAGCGTTGAGTTCATGAAAGTCGCCATTGGCGGCCTGATTGCCGGTGTAGCCATCTGCTGGCTGTATGGTAAATCACTGCGCCTGTTCAGCCGCTGGAGCGGGGATGACCCGGCGACCCAGACCGTGCTGCTGCTGCTGCTGCCGTTCGCTTCTTACCTGATCGCTGAACATCTGGGTGTCTCGGGTATCCTGGCGGCTGTCGCGGCCGGTATGACCATCACCCGTTCCGGTATTATTCGTCAGGCACCGCTGGCGATGCGCCTGCGTGCTAACAGCGTCTGGCAGATGCTGGAATTCATCTTCAACGGCATGGTCTTCCTGATGCTGGGCCTGCAGCTGCCGGACATTCTGCAGACCTCAATCGACCAGGCGCAGGCCGATACTAACGTCGAGCTGTGGATGTTGTTCGCCGATATCGGGCTGGTCTATGCCGCGCTGATGCTGGTGCGTTTTGGCTGGCTGTGGATCATGCAGCGTCTGAGCAAACGTCTGTTGAAGAAGAAGCCGCTGGAGTTCGCTAACTACTCGCTGCGTGAGCTGTTGATCGCCACGTTTGCCGGGGTGCGCGGTGCGATTACCCTGGCCGGTGTGCTGTCAATTCCACTGTACCTCACCACGGGTGATCCCTTCCCGGCGCGCTATGAGCTGGTGTTTATCGCCACCGGCGTGATTCTGGTCTCGCTGCTGGTAGGGGTCGTGATCCTGCCGATTCTGCTGCGCGGCATTGATAGCATCGATAAAGGTGCCCATCGCCGTGAGCTGCAGAATGCCCGTGCGGTGATGGCGGGTGCTGCCATTGAGAGCCTGCATAAGATGGAAGATCGGCTGGAGAATGAGTCGGAAGAGAACATCGATCCGGAACTGCTGAAAGAGGTCAGTCTGCGCGTGATTGGCAACTTACGCCGTCGCGCCGAAGGGAAAAATGATCTTGAGCATGCGCTGTACGCTGAGAACCTTGAGCGTCGCTTCCGCCTGACCGGGCTGCGTGCCGAACGCGCAGAGGTCTATCATCTGCGTGCTACTCAACAGATCTCCAATGAGACGATGCAGACGTTACTGCACGACCTGGATCTGCTGGAGGCGTTGCTGATCGAAAAAGAAGAGTAAGCCCTGACCGGCACGCCTGTGGATTCATGCGGGCGTGCCAGCTTTTCACACCGACAGGCGCGGCGGTTCATCCGGCCAGTGCTCGCGACAACAGTTGATCCACGCCTGCGCACTGCGCGACAGATAACTCCCTTCCCGCCAGATCAATCCCAGACTCCACTTCAGCTCCGACTCCAGCGGCAGCCACAATAATGACTGCTTATCCAGACGCTGACAGATTGGCTCCGGCAGAATCGCCAGCCCCATCTCCGCCTGCACCATTGCCGCCAGAAAATCCCACTGACCGCTGCGCACCGCCACCGTTGGCGTCAGGTTAAGCCGCTGAAACGCCTGCATCAGCTGGCGATTCAGCGAGAACTCCTCATTGAAAATCAGCAGCGGATGCTCTGCCAGCTCTGCCAGGCCTATCTGCTGGCGGCTGAGCCACTCCGGGCGGCGCGGCAACAGCACGCAGAGCGGATGATGCATCAGGGGCAGCGTGTTCAGCGGCAGCTCAGGGTCAACCGGCAATGCAGTCAGGGCGATATCCAGACTGCCCGCCAGCACCGCCTGCTGTACGGTCAGGCCGCCGAACTCTGAAATTTTCAGCTTCACACCGGGATAGCGACGGCGAAAGGCGGAAATCGATCCCGCTATCTGCATACCCACCATCGGCGGAATACCGAGCCGCAGCTCGCCGGTTTTGAGCTGGTTGATGTCACCAATCTCCGCCTCCAGCTGATGAAACTCCTGCAGGATCGCCAGGCCGCGCTGATAGACCGCCTGGCCGCTGTCGGTAAGGTGCAGACGACGGCCATCGCGCAGGATCAGCGTACAGCCCAGCTCCTCTTCCAGCTGACGCAGCATTTTGCTGATAGTCGGCTGCGTGACAAACAGCTTTTGCGCCGCCCGGGTAAAGCTCTGCTGGCGGACCACTTCAGTAAAGTAACGCAGGGCGCGGACATCCATAACTATTCCTTTAAGGCATGATTGCGATAATTTTAATTCATTTTTTTCACCTTGTGCTGGCGTTTTATACTGGTGACATCAATTTAATCGGGGAGACAAGGTGATGGCGTCAGCACTCACTTTACGCAGCAACCGCGCCGTGCAGTGGATCAGCCTGCCGCTGCAGCTGGGTTTCTATATCGGCCTGTTTGTCGCCTGTGACCGGCTGGTGAGCTGGCTACATCTGCTGCTGCCCGCCAACATTGTCGGGATGCTATTGCTGCTGGCGTTAATCGTGACGCGGGTTGTGCCGCTGAACTGGGTAAAAGCCGGATCGCGCTGGCTGCTGGCCGAGATGCTGCTGTTCTTTATTCCGGCGGTGGTGGCGGTAGTGAATTATGGCGATCTGCTGCGGGTCGATGGCTGGCGCATCTGCGTGGTGATCGGTGTTAGCACGCTGCTGGTGCTGGCCTCTACCGCCTGGGTGGTGGATCGGCTTTATCACTATGAAGTCGCGCGCGCCGCGCGTAAGCAGGATCCTCATGCGTGATTTTCTGCTCAGCCTGATATGTGTGGCGGTTACGCTGCTGGTGTATGCGCTGAATAAACGGCTTTACCGCCGCTGGCGGACGCTGCTGTTAATGCCGCTGGTGATGACGCCGCTGGTGCTGGTGGCACTGCTGCTGCTGACCCACATCAGCTGGCAGGATTACATTGCAGAAAACCACTGGCTGCTCTGGCTGCTGGGACCCGCGACGCTGGCGTTTGCGGTGCCGGTCTATGAGAACGTGGAAATTATTAAGCGCCACTGGCTCTCACTGAGCGCGGGCGTCCTGACCGCCACGCTGGTCGCCGTCTGCAGTTCGGTCTGGCTGGCGCGGCTGCTGATGCTGCCGGAGTCGATCCAGCGCAGTCTGGCGGTGCGCTCTATTACTACGCCGTTTGCGCTGGCCGCCGCCGGGCCGATTGGCGGTCAGCCCGATCTGGTGGCGCTGTTTGTGGTCATTACCGGCGTGTTTGGCATGGCAGTGGGTGACGTGCTGTTTCTGCGCATCGCGATTAAGCAGGGTGTGGCGAAAGGGGCCGGGTTTGGGGCTGCGTCACACGGTGCCGGAACGGCTCGCGCTTATCAGCTTGGGCAGCAGGAGGGCGTCGTCGCCAGCCTGGTCATGATGCTCTCGGGCGTCGTGACCGTGATACTGGCTCCGGTGATTGGACACCTGATGTGGACAATATAGTCTACACTGCGTTGCGCAGGGACAGCTGCAATTCTGAACGCGACACGTATTTTTACGTAAAGTTTCCCGGATTTTGTTGTCTCCCCGTTTCAGGCTGTTAACCTTGCGGCCGAATTAATTGTCCTTCACGGAGTGGAATCATGTTTAAGCAACTTGTTACCGGGAGCGCCCTCGGGCTGGTTTTACTGAGCGGTGCCGCTCAGGCGATTGAAGGGAGTGTTGATGTCAGCGAACACAACACCAACCTGAATCTGGGCCTGGGCACCACTACACCCGGTCTGTTTCTGAAAGGTAACTGGCTGCGTAGCGACCATGACGGCAGCACCTACGGTGCCGGTCTGGGCTACAACGTTGACTTCGGGCCGCTGCGTCTGGCGCCGACCGCAAAAGCGATCTTCACCCATCCTGAAGATGGAAAAGATGGGTTTGCGGTGGCGGTGGGTGGTGCAGCGCACTACAGCCTGAACAGCATGTGGGGCCTGTATGGCGAATATTATTATGCGCCAGAGTCGTTCACCGATCAGCTCGACAGCTATCAGGAAGCCGCTGGCGGCCTGAGCTTCACGCCGGTTTCACTGCTTAACCTGCGTGTGGGTTATCAGTACATCGAACTGAACAACAAAGATGGACGTAAAGATAACGTACTGGTCGATGGCCCGTACGTCGGTGCATCACTGCGCTTCTGATTCTGCTGCGTGAAAGAAAAGGGCGACTACCCCGGTAGTCGCCCTTTTTTATTGTCCGATCGTCAGGAATGAAAAACGGCGATCAGTGCGCTTTGCCCTGTTCAATGCCGGTACCCGTCTGCGAGCGAATAAACTGCGCG
Organism: Pantoea vagans; assembly: GCF_004792415.1. Lineage (NCBI taxonomy): Bacteria > Pseudomonadati > Pseudomonadota > Gammaproteobacteria > Enterobacterales > Erwiniaceae > Pantoea > Pantoea vagans. Next base: position 3,780,965 of record NZ_CP038853.1, on the reverse strand, counting down.
CGGAAGCGTGAACGCTCTTCTGCGCCCTGCTGCGAGTGGTCGGTAATGGAGAAGAGCCAGATGCCGACAAAAGCCACCACCATCGAGAACAGCGCCGGATACTCATACGGGAAAATCGGCGTGGCGTTGCCCAGCACCTGTACCCACACGGTCGGGCCGAGGATCATCAGGATAACCGCGGTCAGCAGACCGAGCCAGCCGCCCACCATCGCGCCACGCGTAGTGAGTTTTGACCAGTACATCGAGAGCAGGATGATCGGGAAGTTACAGCTGGCCGCAATCGAGAAGGCCAGCCCGACCATAAAGGCGATGTTCTGCTTCTCAAACAGAATCCCCAGCGCAATCGCCACCACGCCCAGCGCCAGCACGGTAATTTTGGAGACCCGCAGCTCATCTTTTTCGCTCGCCTGACCTTTACGATAGACGCTGGCGTAGAGGTCATGCGAGACCGCCGACGCGCCTGCCAGGGTTAATCCCGCGACCACCGCCAGAATCGTGGCGAAGGCCACCGCAGAGATAAAGCCCAGGAAGGTGCTGCCGCCGACCGCGTTAGCCAGATGCACTGCCGCCATATTGGTGCCACCAATCAGCGCGCCGCTGGCATCTTTGAAGGCCGGGTTCGCGCCCACCAGCAGAATCGCTCCGAAGCCGATAATAAAGGTCAGGAAGTAGAAGTAGCCCATAAAGCCGGTGGCCCAGAAGACGCTTTTGCGCGCCTCTTTGGCATCCGCGACGGTGAAGAAGCGCATCAGGATATGCGGCAATCCGGCCGTACCAAACATCAACCCCAGGCCAAGCGACAGCGCAGAGATAGGATCTTTGACCAGTCCGCCAGGCTGCATAATCGCGATGCCTTTGGGATGGACCGCCATCGCCTCGGTGAACAGTGTGTTAAAGCTGAAGTTGGCCGCTTTCATCACCATTATGGCCATAAAGGAGGCACCAAACAGCAGCAACACCGCTTTGATGATCTGCACCCAGGTGGTCGCCAGCATGCCGCCAAACAGCACATACATCACCATCAGAATGCCAACCAGAATTACCGCGACATGGTAGTTCAGGCCGAACAGCAGCTGGATGAGTTTACCGGCACCGACCATCTGGGCGATCAGGTAGAGCGCCACCACCACCAGCGAACCGCAGGCTGACAGGGTACGGATCGGCATCTGCTTCAGACGATAGGAGGCGACATCGGCAAAGGTGTAGCGACCCAGGTTGCGCAGCCGCTCGGCGATTAAAAACAGAATCATCGGCCAGCCGACCAGGAAGCCGAGCGAGTAGATCAGCCCGTCGTAGCCGGAGGTGTAAACCAGCGCTGAAATGCCCAGGAACGAGGCCGCTGACATGAAGTCGCCCGCCATCGCCAGACCATTCTGGAAGCCGGTGATATTGCCGCCTGCGGTGTAGTAGTCGTTACGCGAACGGGTTCGCTTTGACGCCCAGTAAGTAATTCCCAGCGTGGCACCAACGAAAATCGTAAACATGATAATCGCCTGATAGTTGGTCGCCTGGCGCTGCACCGCACCGGTGATCGCATCGGCGGCCAGCGCTGAAAACGGCAACATTAAGGCCAGCAGCCATAAGGTGAGACGGGTCATGATTTCACCTCGCTGAGGATCGCTTTGGTTAAACGGTCAAACTCACCGTTGGCGCGCCAGACATAGACGCCGGTCAGCACAAACGACATCACAATCAGCCCGACACCAATCGGGATACCGCGCGTGACATTGGTACCGGCATGCAGCGGCGTGCCGAGCCAGCCGGGGGCAAATGCAATCAGCAGGATAAAGCCGACATAGAGCACCAGCATGATCAGCGACAGCAGCGTCGCGAACGCCTGGCGCTTACGGACTAACTCATGAAAACGGGGATTACGTTCAATCTGCTGATTGATTGCATCCTGATTCGAAAGGGCGTCATTCATCACATTTTCTCCAGAGGGCTTGCAGGCGAGAACCTCGCGACAGGGCGCGGATTCAGCTGGTTATAATTTTTGTGACTAGCGAAACAGACTGCGTAGGGCGGGTGTGGCGGGAAGCGATCTTCCCGCCGGACAGCGTGCGCTTAAGGCATTTTGATCGACTGTTTCTCCTCAAGCAGTTTTTCGACCACGCCAGGATCGGCGAGGGTAGAGGTATCACCCAGGTTACTGGTATCGCCGGTGGCAATTTTGCGCAGAATACGCCGCATGATTTTGCCGGAGCGGGTTTTCGGCAGTGAGTCGGTCCAGTGCAGCACATCAGGCGTGGCGAGCGGGCCGATCTCTTTGCGGACCCACTGTCGCACCTCGGTATAGAGCTCCGGCGACGGCTCTTCGCCGTGATTCAGCGTGATATAGGCGTAAATCGCCTGGCCTTTAATGCTGTGCGGAATCCCGACCACGGCCGCTTCGGCAATTTTAGGATGCGACACCAGCGCCGATTCAATTTCGGCAGTGCCAAGACGATGACCGGATACGTTGAGCACGTCGTCGACACGTCCGGTGATCCAGTAGTAGCCATCTTCATCGCGACGGGCACCGTCACCACTGAAGTAGACGTTTTTAAAGGTAGAGAAGTAGGTCTGCTCGAAACGATCGTGATCGCCAAAGAGAGTACGCGCCTGTCCTGGCCAGGACTCGGTGATCACCAGATTGCCTTCACAGGCACCTTCCTGCGGCTGACCTTCATTATCCACCAGCGCCGGTTGCACGCCAAAGAACGGTCGGGTGGCGGAACCCGCTTTCAGTTCGGTCGCACCCGGCAATGGCGTGATCATGAAGCCACCGGTTTCGGTTTGCCACCAGGTATCCACTATCGGGCAGCGGCTGTTGCCGATTTTTTTGTAGTACCACTCCCAGGCTTCCGGGTTAATCGGCTCGCCGACCGATCCCATAATGCGAAGGCTGCTGCGGTCAGTCCCTTCAATCGCCTTGTCCCCTTCCGCCATCAGGGCACGGATAGCGGTGGGCGCGGTATAGAGCAGGGTGACTTTATGTTTATCAACCACTTCCGCCATGCGGCTCGGCGTTGGCCAGTTCGGCACCCCTTCAAACATCAGCGTGGTGGCACCGCACGCCAGCGGGCCATAAACCAGATAGCTGTGACCTGTTACCCAGCCGACATCGGCGGTACACCAGTAGATGTCATCCTGATGGTAATCAAAGACGAACTTAAAGGTGGTGGCGGCATAGACCAGATAACCGCCGGTGGTATGCAGCACGCCTTTGGGTTTGCCGGTAGAGCCAGAGGTATAAAGGATAAACAGCGGATCTTCCGCGCCAACTTCGGCTGCAGAGTGGTTGGTGCTGGCGTCCCGCATCAGGTCATGCCACCACCGATCGCGGCCTTCAACCCAGCCCACATCTTTACCGGTGCGCTGGAACACCACCACGTTTTTCACGCTGGTGACATTCGGGTTTTTTAACGCGTCATCGACATTTTTCTTCAGCGGAATACTGCGACCGGCGCGGATACCTTCATCGGCGGTAATCACCAGCGAGGCGCTGGAGTCGACGATGCGGCCAGCGACCGCTTCCGGTGAGAAGCCGCCAAAGATCACGGAGTGAACGGCACCGATACGCGCACAGGCCAGCATCGCCACCGCCGCTTCCGGCACCATCGGCATGTAGATCGCCACCACGTCGCCTTTTTTCACTTCCAGCAACTCAAGCACATTGGCGAAGCGACAGACTTCAGCATGCAGCTGGCGGAAAGTCAGGGTTTTGCTTTCGCTGGCGTCGTCGCCTTCCCAGATAATCGCCGGGTGATCGCCGCGCGTCGCTAAATGACGGTCAAGGCAGTTTGCCGCCAGGTTGAGCGTGCCATCTTCGTACCAGCGAATGTTAATGTTACCTGGCGCAAACGAGCAATTTTTCACCTTGCTGTAAGGTTTAATCCAGTCAAGGATTTTGCCCTGTTCGCCCCAGAAACTGTCTGGATCGTCGACAGATTGCTGATACATCGCCTGGTACTGTTCAGCCGTAATCAGGGTGTTTGCTGCAATGTTCTCTGGAACGGGATGTTTATGTATTTGGCTCATGGCGGATCTCCTTGAAGATGTTAATGATATGTCAATCAATGGTTAATTGAAGCCTGCGCCATAGCTTTGTTTCTTTTTTGCGCCACAGATCACGAGATAAACCTCTTCGGGAGAAGCGTGAAGCCGTTCTGATATTTCCGGTTAACTCTCTGGCGGCGAGGGGGAATTAAGAAGCGGTGTCATCCGGGATTAGGCTGGATAAAAAGCAAGCAAACGCGCCGGACGCGTTTTTAACCAACTCTGCATAGCTATGCGGAAATTCATCTAAGTATTACTTTTCATAACAGCAGGTTAGGGATTTTTACTTCCGGCAGCACTTTATGCTACTCAGGTGGCTAACTTTTAATCGGATTCGCCAGGGGTTGCATTTACCACAGTGAAAATGGTACTTATCTCGCCCCTGTTCTGCAGGTATCAACTCAGACCGCGTCTGAAAATGGGTATGGGAATCATCAGATTTTCATACGAGGCGCTGTTTCTAAACACCCTCTAATTTACCGGGCTTTTTGCTCACTCCCTGTGTGTATTGTCTTCTGCACCTTCGCAGTAGAGAGAAACGGGTTTTGACTGAGGAAATTACGCGTTATGAAAGGTTTTAAAATCAGCCTGGCCTGGCAGATTCTGACAGCCCTGGTGCTCGGCATCGTTGTGGGTGCTGTGTTGCATAATCAGCCAGACAATCGTGAATGGTTAGTCACCAACATTCTCAGTCCTGCAGGCGATATCTTTATTCATCTTATCAAGATGATTGTGGTACCGATTGTGATTTCATCCCTGATTGTCGGCATCGCTGGCGTGGGTGATGCAAAGAAGCTGGGACGCATCGGCGTCAAAACGATTCTCTACTTTGAAGTGATCACCACCATTGCCATTGTGGTCGGTATTACGCTGGCCAACGTATTTCAACCCGGCACCGGCATTGATATGTCAACGCTGGCAACGGTGGACATCTCTAAATATGAAGCGACAACGGCAGAGGTACAGGGCGGTCCGCACAGCCTGGTGACCACCATTCTGTCGCTGATCCCGCAGAATATTTTCGCCTCTATGGCGAAGGGCGACATGCTGCCGATTATCTTCTTCTCGGTGCTGTTTGGCTTAGGCCTGTCGTCACTGCCGTCAGAACAGCGCGATCCGCTGGTGAACCTGTTCCGTGGTATCTCTGAAGCGATGTTTAAAGTGACGCACATGATCATGCGTTATGCGCCGGTCGGTGTGTTTGCGCTGATCGCGGTGACGATTGCTAACTTCGGTTTTGCCTCGCTGTGGCCGCTGGCTAAGCTGGTGCTGCTGGTTTATGCGGCGATTCTGTTCTTCGCCTTTTTGGTGCTGGGCGGGGTAGCGCGCTTCTGTAAACTGCGCATCACTACGCTGATGCGCATCCTGAAAGATGAGCTGATTCTCTCTTACTCCACGTCCAGCTCGGAAACTGTGTTACCGCGCATCATGGAGAAGATGGAAGCCTACGGCGCGCCGAAAGCGATCACCAGCTTCGTGGTGCCGACCGGTTATTCATTTAACCTGGATGGTTCAACGCTGTATCAGAGTATCGCGGCGATCTTTATTGCGCAGCTGTATGGCATTGACCTGTCGCTGACCGATGAGATTGTGCTGGTTCTGACGCTGATGGTGACCTCGAAAGGGATCGCTGGCGTGCCAGGCGTATCCTTCGTGGTGCTGCTGGCTACGCTGGGCAGCGTCGGCATTCCACTGGAAGGTCTGGCATTTATCGCCGGTGTTGACCGCATCATGGACATGGCGCGTACCGCGCTGAACGTGGTCGGTAACGCGCTGGCGGTGCTGGTGATTGCCCGCTGGGAAAACCAGTTCGACGCCGAACAGGCGAAAGCGTATGAGCTGCAGCTGCGGACGCAGACCGCAAGCTGAGAACAGCGCTAACGTAAAAAAGGGCTCAACGAAAGTTGGGCCCTTTTTGTTGGTGTGGCTCCTGGTGGCTGTTTCAGGGAAGATGAGGCTTCACATTAATAGTTATATAATTATAACCAAAATTCGCTTTAAATAACCATTTAGTTGCTTTAATAACCATGTTTGGTTATGTTCTGGAGATGAGTTGAATGCGTGCTTTGACAACACGGAGTGTTGATGAATGCCAGAAATTAACTGGACGAAAAAGGCATTGAAACAGCTATATGGACTGCCTCAGAAAGACGGTAACGCCATCGAAGATGCTGTAGAGGCGTTGGCTAAGTGGCCTGATATTCCCCATCTGAAAGTCGAAAAGCTGACGGATGATAAAGAGAAGCGAATGAAGCTGGTGGTGGGTCACTATCGCGTGCTGTGGAAGATAGAGAAAGGTCAGCCCGTGGTGATAGCTATTCTGGAAGTTGTAAGCAGAACATCGACCACGTACAAAAAACGCTAGCAGGCGGTTGGAGTTAGCCTGCGTTACCATTGAGTTTAAAGCAGATAAGAACATAGCTAAGCCGCGCCAGCAGATGAACCCAGGTCTGCTCTGCCGCGGCAGTAAGGAGTGATTACCCATGAATGCGATACAGTTTCTGACAGACGAGCGCGGGAACCGCACTGGTGCCGTCATCCCCATTGAGTTGTTTAACAGGCTCATGGCCGAACGTCATTTAGACGACATGTTTGAGCCTCTGCCCTATAAAGCGGGATCGGATGACGATGAAACGATTCCCCACGACGTCATGAAAATCAGCCGGAGACAATCTGTTCCTTTGCATGTTGCCTGGCGTTTGCATCGGCAAATGTCGCAGGAAGAGGTCGCGAATAAATTAGGCATCACACAGGCTGGTGTTTCGAAGTTAGAGTCGAGAAAGAAACCTCAAAAACAGACGCTTGAGAAGCTGGCTGCCTTATATAGCTGCAGAACGTCGCAACTTTATATTGATTAAATGAATGTGCTTTGAACCCGTAATACGTAGGGTCTTATTGTCTTCTGGATGCGTGACGTAGTATGGGAGGCGAAGTCTTTGAATGGAAAACATTTCTTCGTTCAGTCGGATATCCGCAGTGACTGCGTAAAGTCGGCGTAAACCCGTCCCTGGGCCTCGGCCGCCGGTTACTCGCCTCATCCATGAGGCTCGCCCGCAAACGGGCCAGCGCTTTACGTTGTTCAAAAACCCTCCAGGCGTTTTTGTCCATGCGGCGGACGCTTTACTCCGCTACTGCTGATATCCGCCTTCGCAACCATGTCCGGCTAAAACTTCTTTTCAAACAGCAGTAAAACAGCCTGAGGGAAGAAAATGTTCACCTGAAGAGTAAAGCGTCCCACGCCAGGGACGGCGTGGGCCGAGCGTCATGGATGACGAATGCGTCTTTACGATCAGGTGAACCTTTTCTGACCCGCCGGGATTTCAAAGCAACTCCGTTCAAATACTCTGCGCCTGAGCAAGCATGCGCAGCGATTAAGTGCCGAATGTCAGACATCACTCGCTCAGCCCAATCCCCCGCAACATGATTCACCCCACATCCATTGAAAAAAGATCTCACTCAATGAATTAATCATTCGTTATGATGTTTGGTAATTTGAATAATTTATTCCTTAACGGAGCCCGCCATGAAACTCGACCTCAGCCAGATGATCACCGAAGGCCGCAACCCGGCCAGCCAGAACATTGATGAACTCTCTACCGAAGCGATGCTGCGCGTCATTAATGATGAAGATAAAAAGGTGGCGCTGGCGGTAGAGGCCATCGTGCCGCAGATCGCCGACGCCGTTGACGCCATCTGCGCTGCGTTCCAGGCGGGTGGGCGATTAATCTATTGCGGTGCGGGCACCTCCGGACGACTCGGCATCCTGGATGCCAGCGAATGCCCACCTACCTTTGGTACACCTCGCGAGCAGGTCATCGGCCTGATTGCCGGCGGTCATACCGCTATATTACAGGCGGTAGAAAACGCCGAAGATAACCGGGAGCAGGGCGCGCAGGATCTGAAAGACATCCACTTCAGCAGCCACGATGTGCTGGTCGGTATCGCCGCCAGCGGTCGTACACCTTATGTGCTGGGCGCGCTGGCTTACGCTAACGAGCTTGGCGCAACCACCGTGTCGCTCACCTGTAATCCCGGCAGCGCCATGTCGCAGGTCGCTGCGATTGCGCTCACGCCGGTGGTCGGCCCGGAAGTGGTCACCGGCTCCTCACGCATGAAAGCGGGCACCGCACAAAAACTGGTGCTCAACATGCTCACCACCGGCTCGATGATCCGCAGCGGAAAAGTCTACGGCAACCTGATGGTTGATGTGGAAGCGACCAACCAGAAACTGGTGCAGCGCCAGGTCAACATCGTCATGCAGGCCACGGACTGTGATGACGCGACCGCCAGCGCCGCGCTTACCGCCTGCGGTGGACACTGCAAAACCGCGATCCTGATGGTGCTGGCTGACCTGGCCGCCGATGAGGCGAAAGCGCTGCTCAGTCAGCATCAGGGCTTTATCCGTCAGGCTCTGAAGGCAGCGGGAGCACGCTAATGGCGAAAATCACCGAAGCACTGTTGCGTGACATCCTGCAGGCAGTCGGTGGCGCGCAAAATATCGCGGCCTGTGGTCACTGCATGACGCGGCTCCGCCTGACGCTAGATCAGCCGGAACAGGCTGATCTGGCAGGATTAAAAAGCCTGCCGGGCGTGCTGGGCGTTATCAACAGCGAGGCGCAGTTACAGATTGTGCTGGGGCCAGGCAAAGCGCAAACCGCCGCCGAGGGGATGCAGAGCCTGCTGGTGCTGGATGAAAGAACACCGGCACCACAGGACGAAACAGCCGATCTTAGCCAGCGGGCGGCGCAGCAGAAGCAGCAGCTAAAGGCGAAACAGACCAGCGGCGTGCATCAGTTCCTGTCGCGCTTCGCCACCATCTTCACGCCGCTGATTCCGGGCTTTATCGGCGCGGGATTGCTGCTGGGCTTTGCCACGCTGATTGAGCAAAGCCTTCACCTCAATGCGCCCGGCGACCACGCGCCCTGGCTGCTGCACACCGTGGCGTACATGAAAGTGTTCGGCAAAGGACTGTTCACCTTCCTCAGCATCCTGATCGGCTACAACGCGCAAAAAGCCTTTGGCGGCAGCGGCGTCAATGGTGCCATCATCGCTTCACTGTTTGTGCTCGGCTATGTGCCCACCGCCACCACCGGCTACTACAGCGGCATGGAGAGCTTCTTTGGCCTGACGATCGACCCGCGCGGCAACATTATCGGCGTGCTGATGGCGGCGATTATCGGGGCGTGGATTGAGAAACAGCTGCGCAAAATCATTCCCGACAACCTTGATATGATCCTGACTTCGCTGTTTACGCTGGTGATTACCGGGGCCATCACCTATCTGCTCATCATGCCGCTGGGTGGTGAACTGTTTAAGGGGATGTCGTGGCTTTTTATCCATCTCAATAACAATCCCTTCGGCTGTGCGCTGCTGGCCGGGTTGTTCCTGATCGCGGTGATGTTCGGCATCCATCAGGGCTTTATTCCTGTCTACTTTGCGTTAATAGAAACGCAGGGGTTTAACTCGCTGTTCCCGATTCTGGCGATGGCGGGCGCAGGGCAGGTCGGCGCATCACTGGCGCTCTGGTGCAAAGCAGAAAAAGGGGCGCTGCTGCGGGCGCAGATCAAAGGTGCCATTGTGCCCGGCCTGCTGGGCGTCGGAGAACCACTGATCTACGGCGTCACGCTGCCGCGCCTCAAACCCTTTATCACCGCCTGCGGTGGCGGGGCACTGGGCGGTTTCTTTATCGGGCTGGTAGCGTGGCTGGGTTTGCCGGTCGGGATGAATACGGTATTCGGACCCTCCGGGCTGGTCACGCTGCCGCTGATGACTTCCAGCCAGGGGATTTTCGCCGGTATGGCGGTTTACCTGGCCGGGCTGATGGTGGCCTGGAGCGGCGGATTTCTGCTGACCTGGTGGTTCGGCACCCGAAATGTCGACCTCAGCTAGCCGACTGCCGGAATTCTGAAATCCGGCTAACGGATGAATAATCACCTAAAAATGTGAAAGCCGCTGCAAAGCGGCTTTTTTATTGCCAGTAATTTAACTTAATCGCTAAAGAGTAGGCGGACGCATGCCGAAAACATAAAAAAAGGTAATCGTTATTTCTCAGCCCACCGTTTTCACGCTGACACGCAGACTGTCACGTGCAGGGCGTCGGGTCTTCAAGGACTTTTGATGCGTAACAACCAGCCTGTCTCTCAGCGTGAATATCAGTTTGACGATCATGCGACACTCATGTCGACCACCGATCTCAACAGCCACATCACTTATGCCAACGACGCCTTCATCGAAGCGAGTGGATTCTCTGCCGAAGAGATTAATGGCCAGCCGCATAACATGGTGCGTCACCCCGATATGCCACCAGAAGCGTTTGCCGACATGTGGGCGACGCTGAAACAGGGCGAGCCCTGGACTGCACTGGTTAAGAACCGCCGTAAAAATGGCGATCACTACTGGGTGCGGGCCAACGCCATTCCGGTGGTGCGCGACGGTAAAGTGCAGGGCTATATGTCAGTACGCACCAAACCCACGGCAGAGGAAGTCCGTCAGATCGAAGCGCTCTATCAGGATTTTCGTGAAGGCCGGGCCAGAGGGCGACGTTTTCACAAAGGCCTGCTGGTTCGCAGCGGCTGGCGTCGTCCCGCCTCCATTCTGAAAACGCTGCCCCTGCGCTGGCGGATCCGCAGTACGCTGCTGGCGTTACTGCCCCTCTCGGTGGCAGGCGTCTGGGCGCTGGGCATGACGCACGCAGCACTGGCCGGCTTTACCGCAGGAATGGCGGCGCTACTCACACTGAGCAGTCTGTGGCTGGAGCATCAGATTTCACGCCCTATCGAGCGGATGTGCAAACAGGCGCTGAGCGTGGCGACTGGTGCGAGTCACAAGGTCGAGCAGATGGACCGCGTGGATGAGGTCGGCGTCACGCTTCGCGCTATCGATCAGCTCGGATTGATGTTCCGCTGGCTGGTGGATGATGTCAGCGGTCAGGCGATCAATGTGCTGAGCGCCAGCGACGCCATTGCCCGCAGCAACAACGAACTCAGCCGCCGTACGGAGCAGGCCGCGGCCAACGTACAGCAGACTGCAGCCACCATGAACGAAATGACCGCCACGGTGAAGAGCAATACTGAAACGGCGAACGAGGTGAATACCCTGTCAGTCGACACCAGCCAGGCAGCCAGCAAAGGGGGCGAGGTGATGACCGAGATGATGGGCATGATGGGCGAAATTGCTGACAGTTCAAAGCGGATTGCCAATATTACCAGCGTTATTGACGGCATTGCATTCCAGACCAATATTCTGGCGCTGAACGCCGCAGTAGAAGCGGCACGGGCCGGTGAGCAGGGCAAAGGCTTTGCGGTGGTGGCAGGCGAAGTCCGTAGCCTTGCACAGCGCAGTGCCAAAGCCGCCAGCGAGATTAAAATGCTGGTCGAAACCAGCGCCAGCCGCGTTCAGTCGGGCAATGATCACGCCAGCGCGGCGGGCCGGACGATGCAGGATATCGTGTCACAGGTACAGAATGTGACTGCCCTGATCGCTCAGATCAGCGCCGCCACGGCCGAACAGGCGACCGCGCTCAGCGAAGTCAGTTCAGCGGTGGAAGATCTTGATGACATCACCCACCAGAACGCCGCCCGCGTAACTGAAAGCGCCGAGGCTTCAGGTCGCATGACCCATCAGGCTAACCGGCTGGTGGAAGCGATTAGCGTGTTTCGTTAAGAGACAAGATTACGAGGCCAGCGCCTGCGTGCCGTCGCGTCCGGCACGCAGCGCGCCTGGCGACTGCCCGACAATCCGCTTGAAGGCGCGACTGAACGCCGCAATCGAGCCGTAGCCGAGATGATAAGCGACGGCTTCCACCGCTTCGCCATTGTTTACAATTCGCTGCACCGCCAGCCGCATCCGCAATTCGGTCAGATATCGCAGCGGCGTCATGCCGGTAGCCGTGAGAAAACGTCCGGCGAACACCGAACGCGAACAGCCCGCCACGCTGGCGAGTCGCGCCACCGTCCAGTTTTCGCCCGGCTCCCGATGCATCGCGGCAATCGCCTGGCTCAGACGCGGATCGCGCATCGCCTGCACCAGCCCGCTACTTTGGCCGCAGCCGTTCTCTACCCAGCCGCGAACTATCAGCGCGGCAACCACATCAGCCAGACGCGACAGAATCCCGGCAAATCCCGCCTGGCGGGTCCGCGATTCCCGCTCCATCGCCGCCAGAATCGGCTGAATCTCCGGGTACTGCGACAGCAGCGTACTCACCAGCATCACATCCGGCATGGTGTTGATCAGCGGTTGCATGCCGCCAAGCTCAAACGCCATGCAGGCGCTGAACAGCAGCACGCTGTGCTCGTCATCACAGGCATCTTCCGGTGCGGCAATCGCACAGACGCTGTCGCAAATCGGCTTACTCGCCATGTTCTTAATACACTGGCAGTCCGCCTCCTCACTGGAGATCAGGCTATGCGGCTTACCGTGCGGCACCAGCAGCGCATCACCGCTATTGAGCTGAAACACCTCACCGGAGGCGCCGCGCACCAGCAGTGAACCGCGCCCGACAAAGTGAAACTGCGCCCGCCCCGGCGCGTGCTCATAATGCAGCCCGAACGGCGCGCTTACCGCGATACGCTGATAGTTCACGCCATACAGACGCATTCCCATCAGCAGCTCACTGGTCAGATCTCCATAATGGCTCATACGATTCCAGACGAATTATCAAAAATGAAGGTGTAAGCATCATAGATCGTCCTGACGCTCCACTCTATGCTCTCACTCACTTTTTTATCTTCCGGAGAAGCAGCATGAGTCTGACAACCGAAGTGGCTGATGAGGTTTCCTCGCCGACCCGTCCCGCCTGGAGCGCGGTGTTTGCTATGGCGTTTGGGGTGTTCAGCCTGATTACCGCCGAATTTTTACCCGTGAGTCTGCTGACGCCAATGGCCCACAGCCTTGGCGTTTCAGAAGGGCAGGCGGGACAGACCGTCACCATCACCGCGCTGGTGGCGCTGTTTACCAGTCTGGTTACCGGCAGCGTCACGCGGCGCATCGATCGCCGCATCGTTATGCTGGTGTTTTCGCTATTGCTGATTGCCTCGGCGCTGATGGTGGCGTTTGCGGCTGACCTGACGGTGATCCTGCTGGCGCGGGTGCTGCTGGGGATGGCTATTGGCGGCTTCTGGACGCTCTCAACGGCCATCACCATGCGTCTGGTACCTACCGATCAGGTACCGCGTGCGCTCTCTATTGTCTTCAGCGGGATCTCGCTGGCGACGATTATCGCCACGCCACTTGGCAGCTATCTCGGCGGACTGGTGGGCTGGCGCAACATCTTTATGCTGACCGCCGGACTGGGTGCGGTGGCGTTGCTGTGGCAGTTCTTTACCCTGCCCGCCATGCCAGCAGAGAACAAAGCCCGCAACGGCGGCGTGCTGGCGCTCCTGCGTATCGGCGTGATGCGCTGGGGGATGCTGGCGGTGATCATGATGTTTACCGGCCACTTCGCTTTCTTCACCTATCTGCGTCCATTCCTGGAAGGCGTTGCACAGCTCAATCTTAATCAGCTGTCGCTGGCGCTGCTCGCCTTTGGCGTGGCGAACTTCTTTGGTACCTCGCTGGCGGGTTTCCTGGTCACCCGTAGCGTATCGCTGACGTTGAGTGGGATGGCGCTGTTAATGAGCGTCACTGCGCTGATGCTGGTGAGCTTTGGCGATGTCAGCTGGATGGTAGGCGCAGGCGTGGCAATCTGGGGCATGGCATTTGGTTCGATGCCAACCGGCTGGTCAACCTGGATTTCGCGCGCGGTGCCGGATGACGCGGAATCGGGCGGCGGGTTACTGGTCGCCACCATTCAGCTGGCGATTACCGTCGGCGCGGCTGCGGGCGGCTGGATGTTTGACCTGCGCGGAGCAGGCGGCGTGTTCGTTGCCAGTGGCGTGCTGATGCTGCTGGCTGCACTGACCATCTTCACGCGGGTGCGGCATCACGGTTAATCTTCTGAGGGCAGCGCATTATGCTGCCTTTTTTTATGGAAGTGGGTTATTAACCTTTTGAGCGATAACTGTGCGATACGTGCTTTTTATGTTCAATTTTACTGAAAGAGATAAGCAAAACCCTCCGCTTTTTACTGATCAACTTCCGGACTAATATATCTATCAACAAGGCAGCACGCCTTACCTGATAAAAATTAACCGAGGAATTGACCATGAAATCTATCAAAACTTTTGCAGCTGTTATCGCGCTTTCTGTTCTGCCATTCGCCAGCTTCGCGCAATCTGTGACCGCTATCGATTCTACGCTGGATGGTGCAGAAGCGAAAATTGCTGCACAGGCGCAGGAAGCTGGTGCTTCATATAAAATCACTGAAGCTTACACCAACAACGGCGTTCACATGACCGCTGAGCTGCTGAAATAAAACGCTTTACCCTCTTGTGCTGACAGGACGCCTCCGGGCGTCCTGGCTTCGTTTCTCCGCGAATAATCCTGTCCCTTTCCTTCATAAATAATTATCATTCTCAAAAAAACGTAAATCAGCCTGTGCGTCAGGCCTTTCTGGTTGCAATGTCGGGCTTTCTTATCACTGCGTCTGCAGTGGATTAACTCTGGAGAAGTTATGAAAGCGATTACCATTACGCGCCAGACCCTGTTACTGGCTACGGCCCTGTTCTCTGCCTCAGGATGGCTGGCAGCGCAGGCGGCGGATCTTAATCAGTCCGTGGGTAAAGGTGTTTATGAACTGGCGGTCAGCCCGAAAGACAACGCGCTGTTTGTGGCGACAGCGCAGAACAGCAGCGGTAACGGCGGTACGGTTTTCCGTCTCGACCCGGCTACGCTGGCGGTACAGCAGGCAATCAACACTGAGCTGAAATCCTTTGGTGCGGCAATCAATCCCCAAACCAACGTGCTTTATATTGGTAATACCGTAAACGGTTCGGTCACCGCTATCGATGCCAGTAGCAGTAAGGTACTGAATACGCTGGTGCTGGATAGCCGTCCGCGCAGTGAGACCGTGCGTCCGCTGCAGCCGCGCCAGGTGGCGGTGGATGTGAAAACTAACCGGGTTTATATCACCGGACTGGGACCGCAGAGCGTGGTCTGGGTGGTGGATGGCAGCACGATGAAGCTTGTCAGCACCATTCCGAATACCGGCAAAATGGGCACCGGTCTGGCTGTGGATGCCGATGCGCAAAAGGTCTACGTCACCAATGCCGATGGCGAACTGGTCACGATTAATGCGCGTACAAATGCGGTTGAGAAGAAGCAGAAGATTGACGGCGATAAAGAGCACTTCTTCCTGAACCTTGCGCTGGATAACCGTGGTCAGCGCGCTTTCCTGACCGATTCAAAGCAGGCGCAGGTGCTGGTTGTGGATCTGCGTAATCAGCAGGTAATTCAGCGGATTGATGTGCCTGAATCGCTGGCAGTGTTGTTCAATGCGCAGCGTGATGAGCTTTATGTTACCCATCGCAAAGCCGGTGAAGTCAGCATCATCGACGCCAGCAGCTATAAGGTGAAGCGCACGGTAAAAACCGCGGCATTGCCTAACAGCCTGGCGCTCTCGGCGGATGGTAAGGTGCTGTACGTCAGCGTTAAACAGCCCGGCTCGCGCAAGGAACCGCCAAAAAATCCTGACAGCGTGATGCGTATTGCGCTGTAAGGCATGACGTCCGGCGTCGCTGCGGTGATGCACCGTCCCGGTAAACGAAAAAGCCACTCTGACGAGTGGCTTTTTTCTATCAAAAAACGGCTTTTCGAGCTCGAGGACTCAGATGTGAAACGCCACGCTTTTTCCGGTCGGCAGTTCCACATTCAGGCTCAGTTTCCCGCCCATCGCTTCGATATAGCGTTTGAGCGTAGCAACCTTAATCTCATTCCCGCGCTGCTCAATCTGAGCAACGGCAGGCTGACGCACTCCCATAGCCTCAGCGAGGTTTTTTTGTGATAGCTGAAGTTCTTCACGGATCATCTGCAGTCCGATTTCTAAGACCATTTCATCAGACATTTCCTGGATTCGCGCCTGACTCTCCGGGGAGAAGCCAGCAATAACCTCATCTAAAGTTCTCATCGATTATTTTCCTTCTCCAGTTCAGCAAGCCAGGCTGAAAATTCATTGTCAGCAATACGTATCATTCGACTGTAGAAACGTTTGTCCTGACTCTTATCGCCCGCACACAACACGATAGCCCGGCGGACATAATCAAATGCATAAAATGCCCGGATGGGCCTTCCTGAAAACTGTACGCGTAGTTCTTTCATGTTCTTATACTGCGATCCCTTAAGAGTATCAGCATAAGGACGAGGCAAATCAGGGCCGTAAATTTTTAACATTGTCAGGTCAGCTAACACTTTTTCCTGCAGGGCTTGTTCCTGCTCGCTTAACCAGCTTTCAAACCTCGCACTTAATAACACCGTCCACATGACATTGTTCCCTGTCTGAATTCCGTCCAGTTACTGCAGGTTATAAGCTGTAGCTTATAATTTCAAGCGGTGCGATGACGGCTGTGACTGATGCACACAATAAAAAAGCCCGCTTTCGCGGGCATAGAATTTCAGTGCGTTCCTGCGTAGCCGATCTGGGCCGGAGATTCACTGGTTTTTTGCCGGTCAGGAACGAGAGCGATGGTTTTACACATTCTTTCCGAACCGCTAAACCTCTTCCGATGCCTCGCGCATCATCTCATCATGCGGCACATCATCCAGAATCTGTTCAAAGCTGCGCAGACGTTTGTAGATCGACATCAGCTCGATCAGCGTTGACCAGGAGGCGATCAGATACTGGAACGAGCCGCGCACCTGATCAAACACGTTGGTGATCTGGTTGAGTAAACCCAGCGTGATGGTACCTGCCACAATCGACGGGAACAGCAGGAACAGACCAAACACGTTATCGACCTGCAGATAGAGAATGCGGGTGATGTTGAAGTAGAGATAGTGGAAGTAGAGACGGAAGTAGTTAACCCGCACCCGACTGAACAACTCCTGCACTGTCTGTGGCTGTGCACGATCGGCATTATCTTCGCCGTAGACCAGCTCTTTACGGTATGCAGCTTCAACCCGTTGATTACGGAACTCCAGACCCGGTAGCTTAATCCCGACCAGCGCCAGCAAGCCGGTGCCGAACACCGACCAGAGCACCGCTGCAATCACCAGCGCGTAAGGGATATTGCCGAGGATCGGGATATCTTTCACGTGATGTGACAGCGCCACCAGCACCGGCAAAAACGCCACCAGCGTCATAATCGCCTGAATAAAACTGACACCCCAGTTTTCCAGCGTAGTGGCAAACCGCATGGTGTCTTCCTGCACACGCTGTGCGGCACCTTCCACATGACGCAGACGCTGCCAGTTATGCATGTAGTAGTTATTCATGGCGGTACGCCAGCGGAATACCCAGTGGCTGATAAAGAAGGAGTTGAGAACGCCAATCACCACCGCGATTAAGGCGATGCCGAGAAAAGAGATAACCTCATGGTAAAACTCTGCAATCTGCACCGATCCCGCTTTGGTCAGGGCTTTCTGAATCAGGTCATAGAACGGACCATACCAGGCATTAATGGCCACGCCCACCTGCACACCAAACCAGGTGACAAAGATAATCAGCGCGGAACCCCACACTGACCAGCGTTGCCACGGATGCGCATCAATCAGCCGCCAGGCCAGGGCAAAAATGGCTACCATGATCCAGTAATAGAGATAAAACCAGATCTGACTCGCGGCGATAAAACGTGCCGCGGTGGTCGGTAAAGGTTGTTTCATTGCCGTTTCAAAAGTCGGCCACATGCCGGGCAGATGTGCGGCAAAGCCGAACCAGGCAAAAATCGCTACTAAGCTCCAGACAGCCGCTGAGCTGAAAAACAGCGCTGGCCGCGGAAAAAAAGACTTAAACATAGGCACTCCGCTGTTGTGTGTTGCCTGTTATAACGTTTTTGGCGGGTCGCTGTCTGTAGTCTGTTGTTTCTGCTCATGACAGGACGATGATAGATGTTAATGAAATTGTGCGGTTTTGTTTCGTGGAACTAAATCTTTGTGAATGGCAGTGTTACAATATGGTGCTTTGTTACCGGTAACAAAAATCTGTCACCCTGAATTTGCTTATAAAAACCATTACAACGCAACCCTCTACTTTTTCATACCGCTCACGATAGCGGGAATGAGGCAATGTCATGTCAGAACAAAAAAAGGGTCATTCACGCAGGGATTTTTTGCTGAAGACTATTACCCTGGCGCCTGCAATGGCGGTAGGTTCCACAGCGATGGGCGCGCTCTCCCTGCCGCTCGCTGCGCAGGCGGCTGAAACCCCGGCGGGTCCACAGCAGGCGCGTGACTACCAGCCAGCCTGGTTTACCGCCGAAGAGTTTGCCTTTATTACTGCCGCCGTGGCTCGGCTGATCCCCAGCGATGAACGCGGGCCGGGTGCGCTGGAAGCCGGCGTGCCGGAGTTTATCGATCGCCAGATGAATACGCCGTATGCCACGGGTTCAAACTGGTATATGCAGGGGCCGTTTAATCCCGATCTGCCGAAAGAGCTGGGCTATCAGCTGCCGCTGGTACCCCAGCAGATCTACCGTCTTGGTCTGGCCGATGCCGACAGTTACAGCAAACAGCAGCACGGCAAGGTTTTCGCCCAGCTCAGTGGCGAGCAGCAGGATGCCCTGTTGCAGGCGATGGAGAGTGGCAGCGCGGAATTCAGTCAGCTGCCAGCCAAAGTCTTCTTCAGCTTCCTGCTGCAGAACACCCGCGAAGGCTTCTTCAGCGATCCCATCCACGGCGGAAATCAGGGCATGGTCGGCTGGAAGCTGATCAACTTCCCTGGCGCACGCGCCGACTTTATGGACTGGGTAGAGCGCGGCGAACGGTACCCGTTCCCGTCAGTGTCGATTCGCGGGGAGAGAAGCTAAGCATGGCTAACGAAATGAAAAAAGTGGATGCGGTGATTGTCGGCTTCGGCTGGGCAGGCGCAATTATGGCCAAAGAGCTGACCGAAGCGGGCCTTAACGTGCTGGCGCTGGAGCGCGGACCGCATCGCGACACCTATCCTGATGGCTCTTATCCGCAGTCAATTGATGAGCTGACCTATAACATCCGCAAAAAGCTGTTCCAGGATCTGTCGAAAAGCACCGTGACCATTCGTCATGACGCTTCGCAGACGGCCGTTCCCTATCGCCAGCTGGCGGCGTTTCTGCCCGGCACCGGTACTGGCGGCGCGGGCCTGCACTGGTCCGGCGTCCATTTCCGTGTCGATCCGGTTGAACTGCGGATGCGCAGCCATTACGAAGAGCGCTACGGCAAGAACTTCATCCCGGAAGGCATGACGATTCAGGATTTTGGCGTCAGCTACGATGAGCTGGAGCCGTTTTTCGACAAAGCAGAAAAAGTCTTTGGCACTTCCGGCAGCGCCTGGAGCATCAAGGGGAAAGTGGTCGGCAAAGATAAAGGCGGCAACCCGTTTGCGCCGGATCGCTCCGATAACTTCCCGCTGCCCGCGCAAAAGCGCACCTATTCATCACAGCTGTTTGCTCAGGCGGCCGAGTCGGTTGGTTATCACCCTTACGATCTGCCGTCCGCCAATACTTCGGGTCCTTATACCAATACCTATGGCGCGCAGATGGGGCCGTGCAATTTCTGCGGTTACTGCAGCGGCTACGCCTGCTACATGTATTCCAAAGCGTCGCCTAACGTCAACATCCTGCCCGCGCTGCGTCAGGAGCCGAAGTTTGAGCTGCGCAACAACTCTTATGTACTGCGGGTCAATCTCAGCGATGACAAAACGCGCGCAACCGGCGTGACCTATGTGGATGGTCAGGGTCGTGAGCAGGTTCAGCCTGCTGATCTGGTGATCCTTTCCGCCTTCCAGTTCCACAATGTTCACCTGATGCTGCTGTCAGGCATTGGTAAACCCTACAACCCAATCACCAACGAAGGCACCGTAGGCCGCAACTTCGCCTATCAGAATCTCTCTACGCTCAAGGCGCTGTTTGATAAGAACACCACTACCAATCCGTTTATCGGCGCGGGTGGTGCAGGCGTAGCGGTTGATGATTTCAACGCGGATAACTTCGATCACGGGCCGCTGGGCTTTGTCGGCGGTTCGCCATTCTGGGTTAACCAGGCAGGTACCAAACCGATCTCCGGTCTGCCGGTGCCGACGGGTACACCTAACTGGGGCAGCAAATGGAAAGCGGCGGTGGCGGATACCTACACCCACCATCTGTCGATGGATGCGCACGGCGCGCACCAGTCCTATCGCGCCAACTACCTCGATCTCGATCCCAACTACAAAGATGCCTATGGACAGCCACTGCTGCGCATGACCTTTGACTGGCAGGAGAACGACATCAAAATGGCGCAGTTTATGGTCGGCAAGATGCGCAATATCGCGGAAGCGATGAATCCGAAGATGATCATCGGCGGCGCGAAAAAGCCGGGCACCCATTTTGACTCGACGGTGTATCAGACCACCCACATCAGTGGCGGGGCGATCATGGGCGACGATCCTAAAACCAGTGCGGTGAACCGTTATCTGCAAAGCTGGGACGTGCCGAATGTGTTTGTTCCGGGCGCATCCGCCTTCCCGCAGGGACTGGGTTATAACCCGACCGGCATGGTGGCGGCGCTGACCTACTGGTCAGCCAAAGCGATTCGCGAACACTACCTGAAAAACCCCGGCCCACTGGTGCAGGCATAAGGATATGGCGATGAAAAATGGCATTCTGGCTCTGATTCTCGGCTCCCTGTCGTTCGCCGCCCTGGCGGACAGCAGTCAGGACGATCTGGTTAAACGGGGTGAATATCTGGCGCGTGCCGGTGACTGTGTGGCTTGCCACACCAGCAAAGGCGGCGCGGCGTTTGCCGGCGGTCTGCCGATGGCGACACCGATTGGCACCATCTACTCCACCAACATCACGCCCGATCGCGACACCGGCATTGGCGAATACAGCTACGACGACTTCCAGAAAGCGGTGCGTCACGGCGTCGCGAAAAATGGCGATACGCTCTATCCGGCGATGCCATTCCCCTCCTACGCGGTGGTCAGCGATGAGGACATGAAGGCGCTTTACGCTTACTTCATGCATGGCGTTGCGCCGGTCGGTCAGCCCAACCGGGAGAGTGATATTCCCTGGCCGCTGTCGATGCGCTGGCCGTTGGCGATCTGGCGCGGCATTTTTGCGCCCGACGTAAAAGCGTTCGAGCCTGCCGCTCAGGAAGATCCGGTGGTGGCGCGGGGTCGCTATCTGGTTGAAGGACTGGGCCACTGCGGGGCCTGTCACACGCCGCGTAGCATCACTATGCAGGAGAAGGCGCTGACCAACGAAGAGGGCAGTGACTATCTGGCGGGCAGCAGCGCACCGATTGATGGCTGGACCGCCAGCAACCTGCGTGGCGATAACCGTGATGGATTAGGGCGCTGGAGCGAAGAGGACCTGCGTCAGTTCCTGCGTTATGGCCGCAACGATCAGACCGCTGCGTTCGGTGGTATGACCGACGTGGTGGAACACAGTCTGCAGCACCTTAGCGAGTCCGATATCACCGCTATTGCACGCTATCTGAAGTCGCTGGGCGCAAAAGACCCGCATCAGGCGGTGTTCAGTGTGGATGATGCCACGGCAAAAGCGCTGTGGCGTGGCGATGACAGCCAGACCGGTGCGGCGACCTACGTCGACAGCTGTGCGGCGTGCCATAAGACCGATGGCAGCGGCTATAAACGCTTCTATCCGGCGCTGCGCGGCAATCCGGTCGTCATGGCGGATGACCCGACCTCACTGATCCATATCGTGCTGGTGGGCGGACAGTTGCCTGGCGTGAACGGCGCGCCGTCGACCATTACCATGCCGGCATTCGGCTGGCGTCTGAACGACCAGCAGGTGGCGGACGTGGTGAACTTCGTGCGCAACAGCTGGGGCAACAAGGCGTCGGAGCAGGTCAGCGCGAAACAGGTCGCTGCGCTGCGTAAAGATGAGAAAGATCGGCTGGGCAGTGCGGATATCCGGGTACTGGAAGGCAAGTAACCGGCAATAAATGAGGCCGTCATCATCACGATGGCGGCCTTTTCTTTATCCGGATGTGGGCTGGAAAGTCCCTATCTGTAACTGCTTCTTCAGTTTGTCGGCTGCTGATTACAGATTAAGCGTCCCGGGCGGACAGGCCGGTATGATAAACGTAACCAGCGTCGGTTAATGTCACCCGGTTATTCATTAAGACTGAAGATACGATCGTCTCAGTGAAAGAATATAAGTAATAATCAGACAGATTTAAGTGGTGGTAAGCTATGCAAAAGCATCCCTGTGCTGAACACACGTTGAAAAACGCGGTCTTTTTGACAGGAGGTATTCATCCAGACACTAATAGCATTGCGCCTTAAGCGATTCTGACAGAGATTTTTTCGCCCTATAGAGATCTGGTTCATTACCGCAATGTGACTAAGCAAAAATAATCAGTTTGTAAGTTTATGTCTGATAAAAAAGCCATTCTGTAAGCTGAGCTAAAATTGTGAAACCCCTCTGCTTTTTAGTCATTTTTTGTCAATATTAACATCTCCGCCTTTGCTGCTGCCTGTCAGTAAAAATAAACCATACTGAACGATTCCCCCCGCAACTACCCTCAACATTGAATTAATCTATAGGGAGGTATTCCTGAGAGCGGAAGAAGACAATGCTGAGATAATTTCACATCAAGCGCCATAAAACCATTGAGCGAGGCAGTAAACGCTTGCCGGAAGGGGATAGTCGTCGACTGTATGGATTCAATGTCGTCCAGATAATTAACAACAATCAAACATGCAATTTTAAAATGATATTAATAGTTTCATTTAGATATCCAGCTAATTTACTGGATAAAGCCGGCAGGATTAATACTGTTAATAATTGAATGCTTATGAGCAAATGCTTAGTTCTTTTTTGAGTGCGTTTTTTGCATATTTGTAAGTTGTCGATATATTGACAATTTATCGTGGAAATGGTCTTCTTAGCCTGAAAATATCCATATAAAAAACAGTAGTGAATCTTACAGTCCTATTACGGGTCTGCGAGTAACTGTAATCACTACTGAGAGAGTGTTTAGAAATTGGTTGTTTTAATAGGTTTTACATCGGGGTTAGGGTATTTCGCCGCTAGTTAATGAAACACATAGTTAATGAGAAAGCTCCTGACTGGTAACGTAATCAAAGAACAATACTGACCTGGCGTTGTCATCTGATAGCGCAAGTGATTAGTTTGTTATGAATTATCGGATCATTCATGAATATATTGTATTTAGCTAACGAAAGCATTATGTGTCAGGGCGTTTTTCACGTTTTAAATATTCGGTTTCCTGATGATGAGGTTTTACTTTATCCCATAAGTGAAGTCCGACAGGCATTGATGAAAAAGCGTTACGACATCATTTTGATTGATTGTGAAAGTATCGAACAACAGCCTGATTTGCATGAGCCGATACGTCCGCTTTCAGGAGTTGATACGCCGATCCTGGGATTATCAGCTAACAATGCACTATACAATCGACTGCGCATTGAGTTACCCAGTTTTCGCGGCATGATTAATCAGGTCAGCAACGTAGATTTCTTTGTCTCGGCAATAACCATCGTCGCTGCTGGCGGCTATTGCTGTTCATGGGACGTGTTTGAGTCTGACAAAGAGGTCTATGAAGAGATGTATCAAAAGGCAGGATTAACACGGCGTGAACGTGAAATATTAAAGCTGTGTCAGTCAGGCGAAAGCAATAAAGCAATATCGTTAAGGCTCTCGCGCAGCGAAAAAACAATCAGTGCTCATAAGTCCAATATTCTGCGCAAGCTCGGTATCAAAGGCTGGCAACTGAAAGCTTTGCCTTACAACGGAAATTCCTGTTCTGATGGAGGTTAGTCGCCATTACGATAATGTTAAAAATTATTGCTCGAAATAATTAAAGCCTTCTCAAAAGATACCATTTTGTCTGGATGCTATTAAAGGCAGGCAGTTTTCCATCCAGGTTAGTGAAGTGATTTTTTGACAGGGCAGGACAATCTTTACGTTATCAGACCGAAAGCTTTCGATTGGTTATTCAGGCCAGTCGCTGTGCTTTATTGTTCTTAAATCTTTGTTCGGACGAAATAGCAACTCTGCAAAAGAATGAACTGCTCTCAGCTAAAAAATTGAAAAAAATTGACAGGAATTCTCCATTAATAAGGAATAAATTTTTATGAGTGAGAAAAACATTGTTCTCATAACGCACCATGCTGATGGGAAAAATCAGAACGTAACCGCAAGTAGTTCGCATCCGGCTAAAATGGTTGTTAAGCCAGGAAGCCAGTATCTGCTTAAGAATGAAGCGAATGATTTTGCCCCTGAAAACGTCACACTTAAACGCGTGGGCAATGATTTAGTCGTTATTCAGGAGGGCGATTCTCAGCCCTCTCTGATACTCGAAGATTACTATGCTAAGCATGATGGTCATCCACCTGTTTTGCTGGGAATGGCCGAAGATGGCATGGTTTATCCCTACATTCCTGTTTCAGGCGAAAGCTATGAGACAGGCTATCTGATTGCTGACGGGCAGTTATCTCCTGTTGCGCTGGGCGGCGATTCCCTTGGCCCTGGGGCACCTTATGTGGTGGCACAGGAAGACAGCAATAATTTATATCCATTATTCGCCTTACTCGCAGGAGCAGGTGCTATTGGTGCAGGTGCAGCGATAGCACACCATTACAATAAAGATGATGACTCCTCATCTCCAGCGGTTACGCCGCCGCAAAGCCAGGGCATCGGACAGATTACCGATAATACGGGTCCCGTCAAAGGTGCGCTGACAGACGGCGCAATCACAGACGAATCAATGCCTCAGATTTCAGGTCAGGGAACAGCAGGCAACGTTATAACCATTTACGACAATGGCACTGCCATTGGTTCTACCACTATTGATGCGAACGGAAAATGGAGCTGGACGCCAGTTACTCCGATGGCAGATGGTTCGCATGCACTGGACACCACGGAAACCGATCCTGCTGGTAATGTCAGCGATGCTTCAGACGCTATTACGATTGTCGTCGACACCACGCCACCCGCTCAGTCGACTGTACCGACCATTACAGATGGTGCAGGTAACGTTATCGATGGCGGCGGTGCAACCAACGAGGCGCAGCCGACGATTTCCGGCAAGGGCGAAGCGGGCAACACCGTGGTCATCTATGACAACGATCAGCCGATCGGCTCCGTGGTGGTGGACGCTGACGGCAGCTGGAGCTTCACGCCGGATGCGCCGATGGCGGACGGTTCGCACAGCATCCACACCGTGGAGACCGATCCGGCGGGCAACAGCAGCACGCCGAGTGAGGCTGAAGTCATCACCATCGACACCATAGTGCCAAGTGCCGTGGTGCCGACCATCACCGACGGTGCGGGCAACGTCATCGACAACGGCGGCGCGACCAACGAGGCGCAGCCGACGATTTCCGGCGAGGGCGAAGCGGGCAACACCGTGGTCATCTACGACAACGATCAGCCGATCGGCTCCGTTGTAGTAGGTCCGGACGGCAGCTGGAGCTTCACGCCGGACGCGCCGATGGCGGACGGTTCGCACAGCATCAATACCGTGGAGACCGATCCGGCCGGCAACAGCAGCGCGCCGACGGCGGCCGAGGTGATCACCATCGACACCGTGGTACCGAGCGCAGTTACGCCGACCATCACGGACGGCGCGGGCAACGTCATCGACAACGGCGGCGCGACCAACGAGGCGCAGCCGACCATTTCCGGCGAGGGTGAAGCGGGCAACACCGTGGTCATCTACGACAACGATCAGCCGATCGGCTCCGTGGTTGTGGACGCAGACGGCAGCTGGAGCTTCACGCCGGACGCGCCGATGGCGGACGGCTCGCACAGCATCAATACCGTGGAGACCGATCCGGCCGGCAACAGCAGCACGCCGAGTGAGGCCGAGGTCATCACCATCGACACCGTGGTACCGAGCGCAGTTACGCCGACCATCACGGACGGCGCAGGCAACGTTATCGACAACGGCGGGGCGACCAACGAGGCGCAGCCGACCATTTCCGGCGAGGGCGAAGCGGGCAACACCGTGGTCATCTACGACAACGACCAGCCTATCGGCTCCGTGGTGGTGGACGCAGACGGCAGCTGGAGCTTCACGCCGGACGCGCCGATGGCGGACGGCTCGCACAGCATCAATACCGTGGAGACCGATCCGGCGGGCAACAGCAGCGCGCCGACGGCGGCCGAGGTGATCACCATCGACACC
This sequence comes from Pantoea vagans, assembly GCF_004792415.1. Lineage (NCBI taxonomy): Bacteria > Pseudomonadati > Pseudomonadota > Gammaproteobacteria > Enterobacterales > Erwiniaceae > Pantoea > Pantoea vagans. Next base: position 3,754,763 of record NZ_CP038853.1, on the reverse strand, counting down.
GTGGTGCCGAGCGCAGTTACACCGACCATCACGGACGGCGCGGGCAACGTCATCGATAACGGCGGGGCGACCAACGAGGCGCAGCCGACCATTTCCGGCGAGGGTGAAGCGGGCAACACCGTGGTCATCTATGACAACGACCAGCCTATCGGCTCCGTGGTGGTGGACGCGGACGGCAGCTGGAGCTTCACGCCGGACGCGCCGATGGCGGACGGCTCGCACAGCATCAATACCGTGGAGACCGATCCGGCGGGCAACAGCAGCGCGCCGACGGCGGCCGAGGTGATCACCATCGACACCGTGGTGCCGAGCGCAGTTACGCCGATCATCACGGACGGCGCAGGCAACGTTATCGATAACGGCGGGGCGACCAACGAGGCGCAGCCGACCATTTCCGGCGAGGGTGAAGCGGGCAACACCGTGGTCATCTACGACAACGACCAGCCTATCGGCTCCGTGGTGGTGGACGCGGACGGCAGCTGGAGCTTCACGCCGGATGCGCCGATGGCAGACGGTTCGCACAGCATCAATACCGTGGAGACCGATCCGGCGGGCAACAGCAGCGCGCCGACGGCGGCCAATGAAATCACAATTGACACCGTTGCACCTGAGAAAGCGGACGCCCCGACGATCATCGATAACGTGGGTGATATTACGGGCCCACTTAACGGCGGGGACTCGACCGATGATGCACAGCCGGAGCTGGCCGGAAAGGGCGAGGCGGGCAGTATCGTCACCATATACGACAACGATCAGCCGATCGGTTCCACAGTTGTGGACGCAGACGGTAACTGGAGCTGGACGCCGGACGCACCGCTGGCCGAAGGTGAGCACAGCATTCACACGACCGAAACTGACGTGGCTGGCAACATCAGCGTGCCGACGGATGCGGTAGCGATCACGGTCGATACCACTGCGCCTGACCAGGGCGGCGTACCGATCATCACAGACGGTGCAGGCAACGTCATCGACAACGGCAGCGCGACCAACGAGGCGCAGCCGACCATTTCCGGCGAGGGCGAAGCGGGCAACACAGTGGTCATCTATGACAACGACCAGCCGATCGGCTCCGTGGTTGTGGACGCAGACGGCAGCTGGAGCTTCACGCCGGACGCGCCGGTGGCGGACGGCTCGCACAGCATCAATACCGTGGAGACCGATCCGGCGGGCAACAGCAGCGCGCCGACGGCGGCCAATGAAATCACAATTGACACCGTTGCCCCAGAGAAAGCGGCCGCACCGACTATTACCGATAACGTGGGTGACATCACGGGCCCGCTCAGCGGCGGAGACTCGACCGATGATGCACAGCCGGAGCTGGCCGGAAAGGGCGAGGCGGGCAGTATCGTCACCATATACGACAACGATCAGCCGATCGGTTCCACAGTTGTGGACGCAGACGGTAACTGGAGCTGGACGCCGGACGCACCGCTGGCCGAAGGTGAGCACAGCATTCACACGACCGAAACTGACGTGGCTGGCAACATCAGCGCGCCGACGGATGCGGTAGCGATCACGGTCGATACCACTGCGCCTGAGAAAGCAGCCGCACCGACCATCACTGATAACGTCGGGAATATCACGGGCCCGCTCAGCGGCGGAGACTCGACCGACGATACACAGCCGGAACTGGCCGGAAAGGGCGAGGCGGGCAGCACCGTCACCATCTACGACAACGACCAGCCGATCGGCTCGGTAGTGGTGGACGCAGATGGCAGCTGGAGCTTTACGCCGGACGCGCCGCTGGCCGAAGGTGAGCACAGCATCCACACTACCGAAACCGACGCGGCGGGCAACACCAGCGCGCCGACAGATGCGGTAGCGATCACGGTCGACACCACTGCGCCTGAGAAAGCAGCCGCACCGACCATCACTGATAACGTCGGGAATATCACGGGCCCGCTCAGCGGCGGAGACTCGACCGACGATACACAGCCGGAACTGGCCGGAAAGGGCGAGGCGGGCAGCACCGTCACCATCTACGACAACGACCAGCCGATCGGCTCGGTAGTGGTGGATGCCGACGGTAACTGGAGCTTTACGCCGGACGCGCCGCTGGCCGAGGGTGAGCACAGCATCCACACCACCGAAACTGACGTGGCGGGCAACACCAGCGCGCCGACGGATGCGGTAGCGATCACGGTCGACACCACTGCCCCAGACCAGGGGGAGATGCCGACCATTACAGATGGTGCGGGTAATATCATCGACAACGGTGGTGCAACGAACGACGCACAGCCGGCAATTTCTGGTAAAGGCGAAGCGGGCAACACCGTAGTGATCTACGACAATGACCAGCCGATCGGCTCCGTCGTTGTAGACGCGGACGGCAGTTGGAGCTTCACGCCGGACGCGCCGATGGCGGACGGTTCGCACAGCATCAATACCGTGGAGACCGATCCTGCCGGTAACAGCAGCGCGCCGACAGAAGCTGAAGTCATCACAATCGATACTATTGCGCCTGAAAAAGCGGCTGCACCTGTTGCGATTGATGACGCAGGTAACGTGACAGGTCCAATCCTGAACGATGGTCTGACAGATGATGGTCAGCCTGCTTTCTCCGGCAAGGGCGAAGCGGGTAACACTGTTGTCATTTACGACAACGATCAAGTCATCGGTTCCACCATCATCGATGCAGACGGTAACTGGAGCTGGACGCCAGAAGCGACAATGGCGGATGGCAGTCACAGTATCCATACCACCGAAACGGATAAAGCAGGCAACACCAGTGTTCCATCAGACACTATCGGCTTCACTACCGACACTACTCCACCAGACGCCTCAAGCCTGGCCATCACCGGCTTCGCGGACGACGTCGGTGAGGTGCAGGGCAACGTGGTGAGCGGCGGCAGCAGCGACGACACCACGCCGGTCATCAGCGGCACCGGCACGGCGGGCGACACGGTGACCGTGTACAGCACGCTGAACGGCACGCAGAGCGTGCTGGGCAGCGCCACGGTGGGCGCGGACGGCAGCTGGAGCCTGGCGGTGGACAGCAGCCACGCCCTGGCGGCGGGCACCCACGGCCTCACGGCGGTGGAGAGCGATCCGGCGGGCAACAGCACCAGCCCGACCCCGGCCTACACGGTGACGGTGGTCACCGGCGCGCCGGCGGCGCCGAGCATTAACACGGTGATCGACGACGTGGGCGTGACCGAGACCCTGCAGAAGGGGGCGGTGACCAACGACAGCACCCCGACGCTGAACGGCACGGCGGGCGGCGGCGTGACGGTGCGCGTCTACGACAACGGCACGCTGATCGGCAGCACGACGTCGGACGCCAGCGGCAGCTGGAGCTTCACGCCGGCGAAGGCGGTGGCGGACGGCGAGCACGCGTTCACGGCGGACGTGGTGAACGGCGTGGGCCAGGTGAGCCCGCAGAGCGGCGCGTGGCCGCTGACGGTGGACACCGCGGCCCCGGCGGCGGTGGCAGACCTGGTCATCACCGACGACGTGGGCGCCGTGACCGGCGCGCTGGCGGACGGCGACACCACCGACGACAGCACCCCGACCCTGAGCGGCACCGCGGAGGCGGGCGCCACGGTGAACATCCTCGACAACGGCCAGGTGGTGGCCACGGTCACGGCCGCCGAAGACGGCGCGTGGAGCTGGACGCCGGCGGCGGCGCTTGACGACGGCGACCACACCCTGGCGGTAAGCGTGACCGATGAGGCGGGCAACACCGGCGCGGCGACGCCGGGCCTGACGGTGACGGTGGACACCAGTGGCAACCTGATCCAGATCACCAGCGTCACCGACGACGCGGGCAGCGTGACCGGCAACATCGCTTCGGGCGGGGTGACGGACGACGCGACGCCGACGGTGAACGGCACCGGCAAGGCGGGCAGCGTGGTGAGCGTGTACGACGGGGAGATCCTGCTGGGCACGGCCACGGTGCTGAACAACGGGACCTGGAGCCTGACGCCGGCGACGGCGCTGGCGGAGGGGGCGCACACGCTGCGCGCGGTCTCGACCGACGCGGCGGGCGTGGTCAGCGACGCGGTGACGTTCAGCTTCACGCTGGACCTGACGGCGCCGGCGGCGCCGGCCATCAGCGGCGCCGCGGACGACGTGGGCAGCGTGCAGGGTGAGCTGGCGAGCGGGGCGGTAAGCGACGACCCGACGCCGACCCTGAACGGCACGGCGGAGGCGGCCAGCACGGTGCGGGTGTATGACGGCGGCACGCTGCTGGGCAGCGTCACGGCGGGCGCGGACGGCGCGTGGAGCTTCACGCCGACCTCGACGCTGAAGGAGGGCGCGCACAGCTTCACGGTGACGGCCACGGACGCGGCGGGCAACACCAGCCCGGCCTCGGCGGCGTTTGACCTGACGCTGGACTTCACGGCGCCGGACGCCACCAGGCTGGCCATCACCGGCTTCGCGGACGACGTCGGCGAGGTGCAGGGCAACGTGGTGAGCGGCGGCAGCAGCGACGACACCACGCCGGTCATCAGCGGCACCGGCACGGCGGGCGACACGGTGACCGTGTACAGCACGCTGAACGGCACGCAGAGCGTGCTGGGCAGCGCCACGGTGGGCGCGGACGGCAGCTGGAGCCTGGCGGTGGACAGCAGCCACGCCCTGGCGGCGGGCACCCACGGCCTCACGGCGGTGGAGAGCGATCCGGCGGGCAACAGCACCAGCCCGACCCCGGCCTACACGGTGACGGTGGTCACCGGCGCGCCGGCGGCGCCGAGCATCAACACGGTGATCGACGACGTGGGCGTGACCGAGACCCTGCAGAAGGGGGCGGTGACCAACGACAGCACCCCGACGCTGAACGGCACGGCGGGCAACGGCGTCACGGTGCGCGTCTACGACAACGGCACGCTGATCGGCAGCACGACGTCGGACGCCAGCGGCAGCTGGAGCTTCACGCCGGCGAAGGCGGTGGCGGACGGCGAGCACGCGTTCACGGCGGACGTGGTGAACGGCGTGGGCCAGGTGAGCCCGCAGAGCGGCGCGTGGGCGCTGACGGTGGACACCGCGGCCCCGGCGGCGGTGGCAGACCTGGTGATAACCGACGACGTGGGCGCCGTGACCGGCGCGCTGGCGGACGGCGACACCACCGACGACAGCACCCCGACCCTGAGCGGCACGGCGGAGGCGGGCGCGGTGGTCACGGTGTACGACGGGGGCAGGGCCATCGGCTCGGTGACCGCGGACGCCACCACCGGCGCGTGGAGCTGGACGCCGGCGGCGGCGCTTGACGACGGCGACCACACCCTGGCGGTAAGCGTGACCGATGAGGCGGGCAACACCGGCGCGGCGACGCCGGGCCTGACGGTGACGGTGGACACCAGCGGCAACCTGATCCAGATCACCAGCGTCACCGACGACGCGGGCAGCGTGACCGGCAACATCGCGGCGGGCGGGGTGACGGACGACGCGACCCCGACGGTGAACGGCACCGGCAAGGCGGGCAGCGTGGTGAGCGTGTACGACGGGGAGATCCTGCTGGGCACGGCCACGGTGCTGAGCAACGGGACCTGGAGCCTGACGCCGGCGACGGCGCTGGCGGAGGGGGCGCACACGCTGCGCGCGGTCTCGACCGACGCGGCGGGCGTGGTCAGCGACGCGGTGACGTTCAGCTTCACGCTGGACCTGACGGCGCCGGCGGCGCCGGCCATCAGCGGCGCCGCGGACGACGTGGGCAGCGTGCAGGGTGAGCTGGCGAGCGGGGCGGTAAGCGACGACCCGACGCCGACCCTGAACGGCACGGCGGAGGCGGCCAGCACGGTGCGGGTGTATGACGGCGGCACGCTGCTGGGCAGCGTCACGGCGGGCGCGGACGGCGCATGGAGCTTCACGCCGACCTCGACGCTGAAGGAGGGCGCGCACAGCTTCACGGTGACGGCCACGGACGCGGCGGGCAACACCAGCCCGGCCTCGGCGGCGTTTGACCTGACGCTGGACTTCACGGCGCCGGACGCCACCAGGCTGGCCATTACCGGCTTCGCGGACGACGTCGGCGAGGTGCAGGGCAACGTGGTGAGCGGCGGCAGCAGCGACGACACCACGCCGGTCATCAGCGGCACCGGCACGGCGGGCGACACGGTGACCGTGTACAGCACGCTGAACGGCACGCAGAGCGTGCTGGGCAGCGCCACGGTGGGCGCGGACGGCAGCTGGAGCCTGGCGGTGGACAGCAGCCACGCCCTGGCGGCGGGCACCCACGGCCTCACGGCGGTGGAGAGCGATCCGGCGGGCAACAGCACCAGCCCGAGCGCGGCCTACACGGTGACGGTGGTCACCGGTTCGCCGGCGGCGCCGAGCATCAACACGGTGATCGACGACGTGGGCGTGACCGAGACCCTGCAGAAGGGGGCGGTGACCAACGACAGCACCCCGACGCTGAACGGCACGGCGGGCAACGGCGTGACGGTGCGCGTCTACGACAACGGCACGCTGATCGGCAGCACGACGTCGGACGCCAGCGGCAGCTGGAGCTTCACGCCGGCGAAGGCGGTGGCGGACGGTGAGCACGCGTTCACGGCGGACGTGGTGAACGGCGTGGGCCAGGTGAGCCCGCAGAGCGGCGCGTGGGCGCTGACGGTGGACACCGCGGCCCCGGCGGCGGTGGCAGACCTGGTCATCACCGACGACGTGGGCGCCGTGACCGGCGCGCTGGCGGACGGCGACACCACCGACGACAGCACGCCGACCCTGAGCGGCACGGCGGAGGCGGGCGCGGTGGTCACGGTGTACGACGGGGGCAGGGCCATCGGCTCGGTGACCGCGGACGCCACCACCGGCGCGTGGAGCTGGACGCCGGATGCGGCGCTGGACGACGGCGCGCACAGCATTACGGTGACGGCCACGGACGCGGCGGGCAACGAGAGCCCGGCCTCGGCGGCGGTGAGCGTCACGGTGGACACCAGCGGCAACCTGATCCAGATCACCAGCGTCACCGACGACGCGGGCAGCGTGACCGGCAACATCGCGGCGGGCGGGGTGACGGACGACGCGACGCCGACGGTGAACGGCACCGGCAAGGCGGGCAGCGTGGTGAGCGTGTACGACGGGGAGATCCTGCTGGGCACGGCCACGGTGCTGAGCAACGGGACCTGGAGCCTGACGCCGGCGACGGCGCTGGCGGAGGGGGCGCACACGCTGCGCGCGGTCTCGACCGACGCGGCGGGCGTGGTCAGCGACGCGGTGACGTTCAGCTTCACGCTGGACCTGACGGCGCCGGCGGCGCCGGCCATCAGCGGCGCCGCGGACGACGTGGGCAGCGTGCAGGGCGAGCTGGCGAGCGGGGCGGTAAGCGACGACCCGACGCCGACCCTGAACGGTACGGCGGAGGCGGCCAGCACGGTGCGGGTGTATGACGGCGGCACGCTGCTGGGCAGCGTCACGGCGGGCGCGGACGGCGCATGGAGCTTCACGCCGACCTCGACGCTGAAGGAGGGCGCGCACAGCTTCACCGTGACGGCCACGGACGCGGCGGGCAACACCAGCCCGGCCTCGGCGGCGTTTGACCTGACGCTGGACTTCACGGCGCCGGACGCCACGAAGCTGGCCATCACCGGCTTCGCGGACGACGTCGGCGAGGTGCAGGGCAACGTGGTGAGCGGCAGCAGCAGTGACGACACGACCCCGGTCATCAGCGGCACCGGCACGGCGGGCGACACGGTGACCGTGTACAGCACGCTGAACGGCACGCAGAGCGTGCTGGGCAGCGCCACGGTGGGCGCGGACGGCAGCTGGAGCCTGGCGGTGGACAGCAGCCACGCCCTGGCGGCGGGCACCCACGGCCTCACGGCGGTGGAGAGCGATCCGGCGGGCAACAGCACCAGCCCGAGCGCGGCCTACACGGTGACGGTGGTGACCGGTTCGCCGGCGGCGCCGAGCATCAACACGGTGATCGACGACGTGGGCGTGACCGAGACCCTGCAGAAGGGGGCGGTGACCAACGACAGCACCCCGACGCTGAACGGCACGGCGGGCAACGGCGTCACGGTGCGCGTCTACGACAACGGCACGCTGATCGGCAGCACGACGTCGGACGCCAGCGGCAGCTGGAGCTTCACGCCGTCGCGGGGCGTGGCGGACGGTGAGCACGCGTTCACGGCGGACGTGGTGAACGGCGTGGGCCAGGTGAGCCCGCAGAGCGGCGCGTGGGCGCTGACGGTGGACACCGCGGCCCCGGCGGCGGTGGCAGACCTGGTGGTAACCGACGACGTGGGTGCCGTGACCGGCGCGCTGGCGGACGGCGACACCACCGACGACAGCACCCCGACCCTGAGCGGCACGGCGGAGGCGGGCGCGGTGGTCACGGTGTACGACGGGGGCAGGGCCATCGGCTCGGTGACCGCGGACGCCACCACCGGCGCGTGGAGCTGGACGCCGGATGCGGCGCTGGACGACGGCGCGCACAGCATTACGGTGACGGCCACGGACGCGGCGGGCAACGAGAGCCCGGCCTCGGCGGCGGTGAGCGTCACGGTGGACACCAGCGGCAACCTGATCCAGATCACCAGCGTCACCGACGACGCGGGCAGCGTGACCGGCAACATCGCGGCGGGCGGGGTGACGGACGACGCGACGCCGACGGTGAACGGCACCGGCAAGGCGGGCAGCGTGGTGAGCGTGTACGACGGGGAGATCCTGCTGGGCACGGCCACGGTGCTGAGCAACGGGACCTGGAGCCTGACGCCGGCGACGGCGCTGGCGGAGGGGGCGCACACGCTGCGCGCGGTCTCGACCGACGCGGCGGGCGTGGTCAGCGACGCGGTGACGTTCAGCTTCACGCTGGACCTGACGGCGCCGGCGGCGCCGGCCATCAGCGGCGCCGCGGACGACGTGGGCAGCGTGCAGGGCGAGCTGGCGAGCGGGGCGGTAAGCGACGACCCGACGCCGACCCTGAACGGCACGGCGGAGGCGGCCAGCACGGTGCGGGTGTATGACGGCGGCACGCTGCTGGGCAGCGTCACGGCGGGCGCGGACGGCGCGTGGAGCTTCACGCCGACCTCGACGCTGAAGGAGGGCGCGCACAGCTTCACCGTGACGGCCACGGACGCGGCGGGCAACACCAGCCCGGCCTCGGCGGCGTTTGACCTGACGCTGGACTTCACGGCGCCGGACGCCACCAGGCTGGCCATCACCGGCTTCGCGGACGACGTCGGCGAGGTGCAGGGCAACGTGGTGAGCGGCGGCAGCAGCGACGACACCACGCCGGTCATCAGCGGCACCGGCACGGCGGGCGACACGGTGACCGTGTACAGCACGCTGAACGGCACGCAGAGCGTGCTGGGCAGCGCCACGGTGGGCGCGGACGGCAGCTGGAGCCTGGCGGTGGACAGCAGCCACGCCCTGGCGGCGGGCACCCACGGCCTCACGGCGGTGGAGAGCGATCCGGCGGGCAACAGCACCAGCCCGACCCCGGCCTACACGGTGACGGTGGTCACCGGCGCGCCGGCGGCGCCGAGCATTAACACGGTGATCGACGACGTGGGCGTGACCGAGACCCTGCAGAAGGGGGGCGGTGACCAACGACAGCACCCCGACGCTGAACGGCACGGCGGGCAACGGCGTCACGGTGCGCGTCTACGACAACGGCACGCTGATCGGCAGCACGACGTCGGACGCCAGCGGCAGCTGGAGCTTCACGCCGGCGAAGGCGGTGGCGGACGGTGAGCACGCGTTCACGGCGGACGTGGTGAACGGCGTGGGCCAGGTGAGCCCGCAGAGCGGCGCGTGGGCGCTGACGGTGGACACCGCGGCCCCGGCGGCGGTGGCAGACCTGGTGGTAACCGACGACGTGGGCGCCGTGACCGGCGCGCTGGCGGACGGCGACACCACCGACGACAGCACCCCGACCCTGAGCGGCACCGCGGAGGCGGGCGCCACGGTGAACATCCTCGACAACGGCCAGGTGGTGGCCACGGTCACGGCCGCAGAGGACGGGGCGTGGAGCTGGACGCCGGCGGCGGCGCTTGACGACGGCGACCACACCCTGGCGGTGAGCGTGACCGATGAGGCGGGCAACACCGGCGCGGCGACGCCGGGCCTGACGGTGACGGTGGACACCAGCGGCAACCTGATCCAGATCACCAGCGTCACCGACGACGCGGGCAGCGTGACCGGCAACATCGCGGCGGGCGGGGTGACGGACGACGCGACCCCGACGGTGAACGGCACCGGCAAGGCGGGCAGCGTGGTGAGCGTGTACGACGGGGAGACCCTGCTGGGCACGGCCACGGTGCTGAGCAACGGGACCTGGAGCCTGACGCCGGCGACGGCGCTGGCGGAGGGGGCGCACACGCTGCGCGCGGTGTCGACCGACGCGGCGGGCGTGGTCAGCGACGCGGTGACGTTCAGCTTCACGCTGGACCTGACGGCGCCGGCGGCGCCGGCCATCAGCGGCGCCGCGGACGACGTGGGCAGCGTGCAGGGTGAGCTGGCGAGCGGGGCGGTAAGCGACGACCCGACGCCGACCCTGAACGGCACGGCGGAGGCGGCCAGCACGGTGCGGGTGTATGACGGCGGCACGCTGCTGGGCAGCGTCACGGCGGGCGCGGACGGCGCGTGGAGCTTCACGCCGACCTCGACGCTGAAGGAGGGCGCGCACAGCTTCACGGTGACGGCCACGGACGCGGCGGGCAACACCAGCCCGGCCTCGGCGGCGTTTGACCTGACGCTGGACTTCACGGCGCCGGACGCCACCAGGCTGGCCATCACCGGCTTCGCGGACGACGTCGGCGAGGTGCAGGGCAACGTGGTGAGCGGCGGCAGCAGCGACGACACCACGCCGGTCATCAGCGGCACCGGCACGGCGGGCGACACGGTGACCGTGTACAGCACGCTGAACGGCACGCAGAGCGTGCTGGGCAGCGCCACGGTGGGCGCGGACGGCAGCTGGAGCGGCGGTGGACAGCAGCCACGCCACGGCGGCGGGCACCCACGGCCTCACGGCGGTGGAGAGCGATCCGGCGGGCAACAGCACCAGCCCGACCCCGGCCTACACGGTGACGGTGGTCACCGGCGCGCCGGCGGCGCCGAGCATCAACACGGTGATCGACGACGTGGGCGTGACCGAGACCCTGCAGAAGGGGGCGGTGACCAACGACAGCACCCCGACGCTGAACGGCACGGCGGGCAACGGCGTCACGGTGCGCGTCTACGACAACGGCACGCTGATCGGCAGCACGACGTCGGACGCCAGCGGCAGCTGGAGCTTCACGCCGGCGAAGGCGGTGGCGGACGGTGAGCACGCGTTCACGGCGGACGTGGTGAACGGCGTGGGCCAGGTGAGCCCGCAGAGCGGCGCGTGGGCGCTGACGGTGGACACCGCGGCCCCGGCGGCGGTGGCAGACCTGGTGGTAACCGACGACGTGGGCGCCGTGACCGGCGCGCTGGCGGACGGCGACACCACCGACGACAGCACCCCGACCCTGAGCGGCACGGCGGAGGCGGGCGCGGTGGTCACGGTGTACGACGGGGGCAGGGCCATCGGCTCGGTGACCGCGGACGCCACCACCGGCGCGTGGAGCTGGACGCCGGATGCGGCGCTGGACGACGGCGCGCACAGCATTACGGTGACGGCCACGGACGCGGCGGGCAACGAGAGCCCGGCCTCGGCGGCGGTGAGCGTCACGGTGGACACCAGCGGCAACCTGATCCAGATCACCAGCGTCACCGACGACGCGGGCAGCGTGACCGGCAACATCGCGGCGGGCGGGGTGACGGACGACGCGACGCCGACGGTGAACGGCACCGGCAAGGCGGGCAGCGTGGTGAGCGTGTACGACGGGGAGATCCTGCTGGGCACGGCCACGGTGCTGAGCAACGGCAGCTGGAGCCTGACGCCGGCGACGGCGCTGGCGGAGGGGGCGCACACGCTGCGCGCGGTGTCGACCGACGCGGCGGGCGTGGTCAGCGACGCGGTGACGTTCAGCTTCACGCTGGACCTGACGGCGCCGGCGGCGCCGGCCATCAGCGGCGCCGCGGACGACGTGGGCAGCGTGCAGGGCGAGCTGGCGAGCGGGGCGGTGAGCGACGACCCGACGCCGACCCTGAACGGCACGGCGGAGGCGGCCAGCACGGTGCGGGTGTATGACGGCGGCACGCTGCTGGGCAGCGTCACGGCGGGCGCGGACGGCACGTGGAGCTTCACGCCGACCTCAACGCTGGCGGAAGGCGCGCACAGCTTTACCGTGACGGCCACGGACGCGGCGGGCAACACCGGCCCGGCCTCGGCGGCCTTTGACCTGACGCTGGACTTCACCGCGCCGGACGCATCATACCTGGCCATTACCGGCTACGCGGACGACGTCGGCGAGGTGCAGGGCAACGTGGTCAGCGGCAGCAGCAGTGACGACACGACCCCGGTCATCAGCGGCACCGGCACGGCGGGCGACATCATCACCGTGTACGACACCCTGAGCGGCACGCGGACCGTGCTGGGCAGCGCCACGGTGGGCGCGGACGGCACGTGGAGCCTGGCGGTGGACGACGCGCACGCCCTGGCGTTGGGTACGCATGGTCTTTCGGCGGTGGAGAGCGATCCGGCGGGCAACAGCACCAGCCCGACCCCGGCCTATACGGTCACGGTCGTGTCTGAGTCTTTACCAACGCCAACCATTGATACCGTGATGGATGATGCAGGTGTCTATGTTGGAGCGCTGACCACTGGTGCGATTACCGATGACACAACGCCAACACTGTCTGGTACAGCAACGGCTAACAGTACTGTGCGTCTGTATGACAATGGCACCTTAATCGCTAGCGTTACTGCCAGCGCTGACGGTACCTGGACTCATACCGTATCGCCTGCACTGACCGATGGTGCGCATGCGTTTACCGTTGATGCGGTGAACAGCCTGGGACAGCACAGTGAGCAGAGTACGGCGTTCGATATGACGCTGAACACTTCTGCTCCGGATGTAACAGGAATGACAACGACTGGCGCTATCTCGACAGATACATCGAGTGGCCTGGTCGTGGGTGACCTGTTCAGCCACAGTACTGATGCGACTAACAGTGACATGATCACGCGTGACCCTACAGTTACCATTAACGGTACATTGAGTCAGGCACTGAAGAGCACCGAAATTCTGCAGATTACCTTTGATAATGGTAAGACCTGGGAATCTCTGCTCTCTGATAGTGGCGCAGACTGGACCTACACGCTGGCAGCAGCAACGGCAAGTACTACCTACGATTACCATCTGCGGGTGATTAACTCTGTAGGTGTGATTGCTACCGATACTGCTTTCAAAGATAACTATCAGGTTGTCATCGACCTGGATTCACCAGAGGCTCTTACGAAAGCGCCTGAAGTGGATGCATCGATTAGCAGTAACGATGTACTGGTGTTTAGCAGTTCGACCTATGGCACGGTTGAAGCAGGCGCTATCGTTTCACTGGTGAGCGATGTGAATCAGAACGGTACCTATCAGGAAGGTCTGGATAACGTATTAGGGTTCGCAACTGCTAACAGTGATGGTACCTGGTCAATGTCAGTATCATTGCCGACGGGTGCACAAAACCTGGCCTTTGTGGTCTGGGATTTGGCCGGTAACCGTTCATCAATGAGCGCCAGTACCAGTACCGGTGTTACTGATGGTTCGGGTGTGACGGTGATTGAACAAACCTGGGGGGGGACAACTGACTCGGATGGCTATGGCCTGAACGCAGCAGCGGTAACCATTAACGGCTCCGGTAACTGGTCATTTGCTCAGAGTGTGCGTGGTACTACGGGTTCGACAGCGGCCAACGCCCTTCGTGTGTATAACGCTGACAACCTGCAGGATTACACAGCAACATACCTGGCTGAGCCAAGCACAGCTAATGGTGCCGAATACAATGTCAATGGTACCTGGTATGGTCGCTTTGTAAACTCGATGACTTTTGCGGATATTAACCGTGATGGTTACACCGACGTGATGTCACAGGTGAGTGATTACAATAACGCCAACCGTACTGCTTACTGGACGCAGAACGCCGATGGCACCTATCAGGCACATGCTCTCAACCAGGGGTCGCTGAACCACTTAGGTGGGGTCATTGCTTATGACCGTGAAGGTGATGGCTATCTTGACTTCGTCCTGGCGGACTCAGAGTCAGACTCCATTTCGTTTATTAAAAACGTAAATGGCACACTCACTTATGAGTCTAATACGGGCTTTTCGAATGGTCATCCGGGCGGCGCTATACCGGCTAACCTGAGCGTCCTGCATGAAGTGGGTGCTGTCGATATCGATAACAACGGTACTGTCGATATCACCGCGCACATCGACTACAACGGCGCAGGAAGCTATATCGGTAACGCCTCGCGCGGTCTGGGTGTCCTGTACAACACGACCAACGGTGACGGCACGACCAGCTTCAGTTCTGTCGGTTATTACGCCAACGTATTCCGCAATGATGGTGCAGACGACTATGGCAACTATTCCATATCGATGACCTATGGGGACTTCAACGGCGACGGCTGGCTGGATCTGTTCCTGAGTGCTGGTTCTAAAGCTGGGGTGAACAGCAATGAGAACCGTATTTATCTGAACGACGGTAAAGGAAACCTGCTGGCAAGTGATGCTGATGCCTTGTGGTTTGGCGACACATTGCTTGGTGGAACATCGCTGGCGGTTGACTGGAACCATGATGGTCAGATGGACATTATTGAGATTCCGCGTTCGGGTACGTCCGGATCACCCATGCTTTATCTGAACATGGGCACCAATGACTGGAGTGCAGCAGGTATTGCGTTAACGGATACCGCCTACTCAAACCTGACGGGTGCTGTGGCGCTGGACTACGACTGGGATGGCTCAATGGACCTGGTAGTGTACCGTTCTGGGGCAGATGCATCGGTGGTGTCTTCAGACAATTCCGCACCGACATTGCTGGTCAAAAACACCAACGTGGCGGCAGATGGCACCAGCCTGAAAATTCGTATCGTTGATGGCGAAGGCTTGAACACCTTCTACAGCAATACGGTGAAGCTCTATAACTCCGCAGGTGATCTGGTTGCAACGCAGCTGATTAACCCGCAGGCGTCTGGTTCAAGTAACAGCATGGGGCTGGTGAGTTTCTTTGGGCTGGATGCCAATGAAACTTACTCCGTTCAGCTGCTACGGGTAACAAACGGCGTAGCTAACCACGTTGGTGCAACGGCCAGTATTGGCGGCTATACCAATGGTACGGTGAACGAAACCTGGGGCGACCTGACTACGGGTAAATCGCATGATGCTTATGTACTGACGGCAGAAAATAGCAGCGATGCTAACAACACCATTGGCAACGGTATTGTCGGTACAGGCTATAACGACACCTTCTTCAGTACGGCAGGTGACGATACCTACACCGGAGGTGGCGGCTGGAATCTTACCGTCACCGGTACTCAGGTCTGGAGTGAAACTGAGGGTCTGGATATTGTCGACTACAGTCATGCTCCTGGCGCGATTACTGCCAACCTGATGACGGGAGTGGCAACCGGTCACGGTACCGATACGCTGGTGAGTATTGAAGGGCTGATTGGTACCAGCGAGGCTGACACCTTTACCGACAACGCAGCAAACAACCAGTTTGAAGGGCGCGGTGGTAATGATGTCTTCTGGCTGACTAACGGCGGCAATGACGTGCTGATGTATAAAGTGCTGACCGGTTATGAGGCCGATGGTACGGGCGGTAATGGTCACGATACCGTACATGATTTCCATGTCGGCGATCTGGCTACCGATAGCAATGCAGATCTTATCGACCTGAGCGATCTTCTGGATTACACCGGCAGCATCTCGTTCTTCAAAGATGATGGTGTGCTGCAGCTGGATAATAGTTCTAAGGACATCCTGAACTATCTGAAGGTAGAAATCTCAGGCAACGATACAGTTATCAGTATTGACCGTGATGGTACCGGTGGTGCGCATGGATTCACCAGCGTTGTTACGCTGGCTGATACCCAGACCGACCTCGTAACCTTATTGCAGAACAATCAGATAATGGTGTAAGCATTAATTAGCTCGCCGTCCTGGACGGCGAGCTAATTTCGCATCACTCCTGTTTTTTGCAATTTCTATGTTGTTTTCATACCCATCTGTATAAACATTCAGAGGGAGCGGAGTTTATAAATGAAAGTAAAAAAATTAAATTTCCCGTGTACTTTACGGGTTGTTACCCTGGCATTTTTTTCACTGATGACAGCGAGCCTTCAGGCTCAGGCGGAAAGTGCCTCTGTGAATTCAGAGGTTAAACGTCCGAAAGTAAGCGTTCAGTATCACTCTTTGCCGCAGGTGGTTCCTGAACAGGCCCAGATGGTTTATTACTATCCAAAAGAAATAAACGCAGGCCTGCTGTATGTGTATGTCGATAAAGCGTTTCACACGGCATTATTGCCAGGCCAGTTTACAGTGATGTGTGTTGCTACAGGTGAGCACGCCTTCTCTACCGCGATAAATGATGCGCCTGATTATAAAAATAAACTTAATTCCTTATTTAAGGCTAAATTTAAAGGAGGAATGACCTATTTTGTTAAAATGGATTCGGCTGGCACTCCTGTAACGAACAATGCTGTATCGCGGCAGGATGCTGAGCGTGATTTGGCTTCGCTACAACGTCAGGTCAAATTAATCAATCGTGCTTCCACTGTTCAGGCCTGTCAGTATATTGGTGGGGCGACAGCAGGGACGACGCTGGTTCAGGATTCACTGTTATTTAAATTTGGTGGCAGTGACTATCAGGCCCTGTTACCTGAATCGCGCAATCGCCTTAATGAGATCCTGAATATTTTAAAAAAATCAGGAAAAATCAATGCAATAAGAATAACCGGATTCACGGATGGCATTGGCAATAGCGATACAAATACACGCCTTTCACAGGCTCGGGCAGATACCGTGCGTCAGGTGCTAGTGCGCGCTGGCATCGCCAGCCATCTGATCACTGCTGAAGGCGGAGGCGTAGCGCAATCAGCCAATGGCTGCACTGCGAAAGCCAGTCGTCAGGCCGATGGTTGTAATAAGATGAGCCGTCGTGCAGAAATTATGATTGATGGTCAGTAGTAGCATTATCAAATAGGACCAGGCCTCTATGCCTGTCAGGTATAGAGGTTGATCTTGGTCATATTTCTATCAGATATCCCATAATGAGAAGATACTTTTCACCTGCGTGCAGCCAGATGTCTTTCGTTCATGGCTCTGTTTCGATTAATATAGTTTCCTGCCTGAGCTCCGGGTTTCACAATTAATTAACCAATGGTGTATTTTAAATAATTGGCATGCTGATTATTTATTTTTATCTGTGTATCAGGGATAGCCTGAGAAGGCTTCGTTGTCCTTAATGAGAATACAATGAAAGATAATAACCTTTCGGCCATTTCTGCGGTGTCAAATGACAATCACTATTACGAAAGTGAAGCAAAAGATACACTATTATGTGCAGTGAAATGGCTGGCAAAATATTATGGAAAAGCAGTGAGTACAGCGGTGCTTTTCTCGGGCTTGCCGCGTGGAAAAATGCTGACAGCAGACATTGCGGTAAAGATGCTGGATCAGACTGGCATTAATGCCGGATGGGTTAAGCGCGAACTTAATACAATCAATGACTATTTATTTCCTCTGATTGCTGCACAGAAAGAAGGTGGTTTTGTCATTGTTGCAGGTTGCCGGCGTAGCAAAGGGAAAGTGGAATATGATGTAGTCGTGCCCGAAACCGGCCTGACGCATCAGGTAAGCGCTGAATCGCTCAAAGACGCCTATAACGGCTATGCGTTGCTGGCCAGCAAACGGCCAACGCTTAACACCCAGGGTGAAAACGATATCCTGCCGCAGGTAGACAGTGGCGGGCACTGGCTGTTCAGTACATTGTGGCGTTATCGCCACTACTTTTACAGCGCTGCACTAGCCGCGCTGCTGGCTAACGTCTTAACACTGGCCTCGACCTTTTTTGTTATGAACGTCTATGATCGGGTCGTGCCAAACCAGGCTTATGTCACGCTTTGGTCAATGGCGATTGGCGTGACTATTGCCATCATTTTTGAATTTATTTCACGGCAGATGCGCGCCTGGTTAATTGATGTAGCGGGAAAGAAAGCCGACTTAGTTATTGGTACAAAGCTGTTTCGTCAGATGATGTCGGTACGACTGGAGCATAAACCTGCTTCTGCAGGCTCTTTTGCTAACCAGATGCGTGAGTTTGAATCAATCCGCGATTTCATGACATCAGCCACTCTTGCAACCCTGTCAGATTTGCCATTTTGTCTGCTGTTCCTGGTCATCATCTGGATGATTGGAGGTGCGCTTGCCTGGGTACCACTGATGGCAGTACCGATCATTTTGATTGTCAGCCTGATCATACAGCTGCCGTTGCGGCGCTGTATGCAGGAAAATATGCGTGAGTCATCGCAGAAACATGGCATGCTGGTTGAAACCATTTCAGGCATTGAAGCACTGAAAGCAGCGCGCGGTGAAGGCGCAATGCAAAAGCGCTGGGAAGAATACAGCGCGTTATCGGCCCATACTTCGATGAAAACGCGTTATTTATCCAGTATGACGCTGAACTTCACGACAGCAATACAGCAGCTTACTACGGTTGTTACCGTTGTCTGTGGTGTTTACATGATCCACAGTGGTGAGCTGAGCATGGGCGCGATGATTGGTGTGGTTATCCTCTCAGGCCGACTGCTGTCACCGCTCAGTGCCATGGTTGGACTTGCGCTTCGCTATCAGCAGGCAAAAACTGCCTTAACATCACTGAATAATCTGGTTCGCCTGCCGGTTGATCGGGACAGTAAAAACAACTATCTGCCAGCGCCCCAATTTCAGGGCAACCTCCGCCTTAAAGAAATTACGTTCGACTATCCGATTCCCGGAACCGATAAGTCGCTGAACGTCATCAATCGCGTGTCGTTTGACGTAAAACGCGGCAGCCGGGTGGCGATTATCGGCAATATTGGTAGCGGCAAATCAACCCTGCTTAAGCTCCTTGCCCGGCTCTACTGGCCGAAAAGCGGACAGCTCTCGATTGATGGTGTCGACGCGGGTCAGATCGATCCCGCTGACTGGCACACGACGGTGGGCTACGTCGGACAGGACTGCCGCCTCTTCCACGGATCAATGCGTGAAAACGTAATGATCGGTGATCCCTCAGCCAGCACCCTTCACTTTTTACGCGTAGCGAAAATGACCGGGCTGGATCAGATTGCGGCGCGTCATCCAATGGGATTCGACATGCCGGTGGGAGAAATGGGACAGCTGCTCTCCGGTGGTCAGCGGCAACTGGTTGCACTGGCACGCTGTCTGCTGCTTGAGCCACAAATCCTGCTGATGGATGAACCGACCAGTTCAATGGATGCCCTGACGGAAGCCCGGTTTATTCAGCAACTCAGTAGTGCGGTAACCACTCAGACACTGATTATTGTCACGCATCGGCTCTCATTGCTCAGCATGGTAGATCGGCTTCTGGTTATGGAAGACGGCAGGATTACGCATGACGGCGACAAAGAAGCCATCATCGCTAAGTTGAGCGCTGCGCAACGCCCGGCGGGAGAGTAAGCAATGACAAAAAAATCAACAAGCAGCACACCGCAGGTTACAGCGGATGTGGTGGCGAAGCCTGCTGTGAATCAGGCAAAAGGGCCAGTTAAAGCCGGTGATGAGATGTTCATGCGTGACCTTCATGGTGCGCTATTAATTCAGAAGAACCCGCTCAGCACCCTCATTTTGTGGCTGATTGCTGCAGTCATTGTCGTTGCCGTCACCTGGGCGCATTTCGCCATCGTCGAAGAGATCACCGTGGGCGAAGGGAAAGTGATCCCGGCGAGTCGTGAGCAGGTTATACAGAGCCTCGAAGGCGGGATTCTCGAAGAACTGGATGTGCGTGAGGGAGAAGTTGTAGAAAAGGGTCAGCCACTGCTGAAAATTGACCCCACCCGTTCCGCTGCCAGTTATCGTGAAGCGCTCTCAAAAGTGCAGGGTCTGAAAGGGACGATTGCACGTCTGCGTGCGGAGGCTTACGGCACGCCCTTGATCTTCCCCGAAGGCATTGAAGAGAGCATCGTGCGTGATGAAACTCAGGCATACAATTCGCGCAAAACCTCACTCAATGAGACGGTCGCATCGCTTCAGCACAGCCTGAATCTGGCCCAAAGCGAGGTCAATTTATCTGAGCCACTGGCGCGTAAAGGGCTGGTCTCTGAGGTGGAAATTCTGCGGCTGCGTCGTCAGGCCAATGAGTTCAATATGCAGATTGTTGAACGTACGAACCGGTTCCGTGCCGATGCTAACAACGAACTGACCAAGATGGAAAGTGAGCTGGCGCAGGCAGAGCAGATACTGGCAGGACGTCAGGATGTCATGGAGCGCACCACGATTGTCGCGCCTGTCAGAGGAACGGTAAACAATATCAAAGTGACGACGCACGGTGGTGTTATTCAGCAAGGGGCAGAAATCATGACCCTCATTCCGCTGGAGGATCGCCTGCTGGTTGAGGCAAAAATTAAACCGTCTGACGTCGCCTTTTTACATCCGGGTCAGCCTGCGACAGTAAAAATCACCGCTTACGACTATGCCATATACGGCGGTCTGCACGGTCAGGTTGAGCACATCAGCCCCGACACCATTTTCGATGAAGAGAAAGCACGCTCCGGACGGGGTGATCCTAACTTTTACCGGGTTTATATACGCACAGACCAGGCAGAACTCCGCGTGGGGGATAAAACCTTCCCGATTATTCCTGGCATGGTGGCTACGACTGAAATACGGACCGGCGAAAAATCTATTCTCTCTTATTTGCTTAAACCTGTTTTAAAAGCTCGTGAAGCTTTTAGGGAGCGCTAACAGTGATGAAGAAAAATCGCCTGGCTATTCTTTTGCATATTGCACTGGCGGCAATGACAGGCGTTTCAGTTGCATGGGGGCAGGATGAACTGCTGGTACTGGAGTCATTATCCTCTGCATCAGCCACGTCTACCCGGGCCAGCCATCAGGCTGCGGCCCTTAACTCTTTGCCGGCAACATCACGATACACTGCAACCGCGGATACGCAGCAACGTCAATGGTCGTCTGTCAGCCAGAAACCCGTATCCGTATCGCAATCCGTCAGCGCCACTTCCACCTCTGGCGCTGAGCAGTCGCAGACCCCGCCGAGCGGGGTAACGCTGGCACCGCCGTCAGCAAAATTACTGTTTACGGCTGATGCACTAAAGCCCCAGAAGCCACCTGTGAAAAGAACAGTAACGGCGCAGAAGCCAGCTAAAGCGACGTTGACGGCTAATGCATCACAGCCTCAAACTCAACCCTCAGATAAGCCTGTGCCTAAGACCCGGATGGGGCAGTTTGCCTATGAGCCGAACATGCCACAACCTCAGTTGCCGCGAAACAGCGGGTCGGCGCGCACTATCCAGCGCCTGGGCGATCTGAGTTCCGGCGTGACTGCTGGCGGCACAACGCGTTCCTATTTCCGCGACATGGTGCTCATCGCGCTAAATCATAGTCCTGAAGTCCGGGGCGCAATTGCTAATCTTGAGCAGTCAACCTGGAGTGCCGAAGAGGTTAAAGGCCAGCGCTATCCACAGTTAAAAGTCGGCATGAACACGCCTTTCAGGTCATTTGGAGAGGGTAACTCCAGCTATAACTCTTCGCCGGGCGATACCAGCGCATCAGTTTCGGTCTCAACGACGTTATTTGACTGGGGAAAAATCAGTGCAGACCTGCACAACGCCCGGGAAAATATCAGTGCTTCCGAACTGGCTATCAAAGAAGAGCGTGAGCAAATTGCGTCGAACACGGCAACCGAATTACTCAATCTAAGCCGTTACCAGGCCAGTCTGGTGATTGCCTCACAATACGCGGCACGCATGCAGGAACTGGTGAATATGTTGTCTCAGATCGCGGAAGCGGATCGGGGCAGAGCCAGTGAACTCACTCAGGCACGAGCACGCCTCTATTCTGCCGAGGCGAGTAAAGATCAGCTCCGTCATCAGTATGATGCGACGAAAATTAAACTGGTGCGCCTGTTGGGCGTGGAGCCGGTGGTACCGTCAGGTCTGCGCTGGAACGACGGTCTGGTACCCGCGCCGGTTGCGTTAGCAGCATTAAATAATCACCCAACGCTGCTGCGCGGTGAAGCGCAGGCCCGGGCAGCCGATGCTAAAGCTGACTCAATAAAAGCGGCGGGCATGCCGCAGATTGACTGGGTCGTTTCCAAAAGTACGGCGAAAAACTCAATTGGTGAACAGGAAGCCTGGTATACCGGCCTTAACGTCGAGTGGAGCCTGTTCAGCGGTGGTTCAGAACGCGCGGCACATCAGGCAGCCCTGGCACAGGCGCGGTCTATGCGTGAAAAAGAGCAAACGACAAAACTTGAGCTGGAATACCAGGTGAGAAATATGATTGAAACGCGCGACTCATCACTGCAGCGCGCTGAAGATTACGACCGACTGAGTGCTGAAACCGATAAGGTACGCCGCATGTTTTACGATCAGTGGTATCACCTGGGAACGCGCACCCTGCTGGATGTGCTGACCGCAGAAACTGACCACTTTAACAACCAGATATCGGCCATTAATAATCGCTATGACGGCTATGTCAGCAATGTCAGCATCATGTACAACGCGTCGATATTACTCAACTGGCTGGCTGACAAGTCACTGAGTAATGCCTTACTGGCGCAGTATCATTCTGACTGAATGAAAAGGCTTGCCCGAGGATAATCTGACCCCTCTTTTATGATGTGCCTTTTGGGTACAGCCTGTTCAGCAGCTTTTCTCACCCTGTCAGTTGCATACTGCCAGGGTCTTTTTATCCGCAGTCACTCAACGCGTTAAATCTTCATGGTCTACTCTTTTAGAGAACAGTAATTAATACAAACGACAAATAGAGGTGAAGATGCAAGTCAGTCCTTATCTGTTTCTCTATGGCCGTTGCGAAGAGGCTATCGACTTTTACCTGCAGGCAACCGGGGGAGAGTTGCTCTCTAAAATGAAGTTCGGTGATATGCCGGATCAGGGTGAGCAGGTCGGCGATCAGTCTGCCGCGCCGCAGCCGCCAGAAAAGATCATGCATGCGCAACTGCGCATTGGCGACGGTGAGCTGATGCTCAGCGACGGCAATACCGAGCAGCCGCCCGCGTCTGAACATGCCGGTTACGCGGTCAGTCTTTCCACCACTGATGTCGAAAAGGGTAAAGCCTGGTTTGAGAAATTGTCGGCAGGCGGGAAGGTGACAACGGAGTGGCAGGAGACGTTCTGGTCGAACGGATTCGCGATGTTTATCGATAAGTTCAACATCCCGTGGCGCATCAATGTCGAAAAGCCGCAAGAGTAATAATAGGGCAGATGCAGCGCTTATCCGATAAGCCTGCATCCGAAAAAACTGGCTATGAGGGCTTTAAGCCTGATGCCAGTTCTCCTGTGCAACGGGCGGTTTTTTCAGCCGCCCGTTATCTTTATCAGAAGTTGTAACCCGCCACCAGGTAGTAACCCCAGCCAGTCGATTTCACTTCAAACGGGCCTTTGCCGAAGTTCAGCTCCTGACCATCCGCCCACTGTCCGCCGTTGTGGAAGTAACGGGCCACCGCAGAGAAGTGCCAGTGATCGTAACCCAGTGACAGAATGTGGCTGGAGGCGATGGAATTGCTGGTGCGTGATGAACCGCCTTTCTCGTTGAGGTCGGAACCCCAGTCGAAGTTGGTGAAGCCCACATAGCCCAGATTACCGCCCCACAGCGTGGTGATAGGCACGAAGTATTTCACCTTGAAGCGATAGCCATCCCAGCTGTTTTCGTTCGCCGCGCCGTAGTTTTCCCACTGATATTTGGCATAGACGTTCAGCGACAGGCCGACATCGCTGTGCGTATCGATATCGGTGCCCAGACCCATATACCAGGTATTCTGGCGGTTGTCGCTGTTGCGGCCCATATCGTAGATATAGTTATTGGCAAAATACCACTCTTTGAACGGACCAAAAGCCAGGCTGGTGCCGGTCAGTTTGTCGATAGAGAAGCGCGGCTCAATCTCCATAAACATCGGTGAACCGTGGTCGAACACGCCGTTGGCATTGCTGTTACCGACGCCGAAGAAGTTAGGCACGTCCAGATAGCCGTAGAAATCGAACCACTCTTTCTTCGCAAACGCTTCATATTCCAGATAAACGTCATTGTTAAACTGCGGTCCGAAACGCGTGTGGTAGCTGCCTACCACGTTAACGCTCTGATGCCACCAGTCGGAGAGGTACTGCGGATCGCTTTCAGCAGCCTGCGCAGCACCACTCAATGAACATGCCAGCACGGCACCTGCTATCAACGTTTTAAATTTCATTATCATCAGCCACATGCTTTTGACCGCCGCACAGCAGACGCAGTCAGAGAGAAGTCGGTCCCTGGAGGGGAGTGAGGTATTCAGCAAAAAACAGCCAGTTCTTCAGCCCGCGTAGCGTGCCTGTAACAGATCGATAGAAAATAGATTTTGCTCACGTTTGTCAAAAAGTGTTGCATTACAATTCCGCTAAAATGTGATGCACTTCACAATAATGACCAGGATCGAACGGAACCAGGCAACCGTTTACGTTGTCTGGTTCGTGATCAAACGCGCGGGATCAGGGAAGGGTGACGCGAACCTGCAAACCACAAACAGCACCCTGTGGCGTCAGGCAATTGGAAAGGGCGACGTGGATCTGATGTTTCTGTGCGACATTACGCACAATGGAGAGTCCCAGCCCGCTGCCCTGGGCTTTGACGTCAGGCGAACGGGTAAAACGGTCGAACGCGCGTTCGATAAAGGATTCCGGCATGCCCGGCCCGTTATCGACAATATCGACCACCGTTTTGCCCGCGACCCGATGCAGCAGCACATCGACCAGGCTGCCTTCCGGTGTGTGCAACATAGCGTTACCAATCAGGTTGTCGAACAGGCTGCGCAATTCGGAACGGCTGGCCTGCAGACGGTACTGCGTGGAGCCATTAAAGCCGATATCGATGCCGCGCTTATCCGCCACCACCATCAGCTGCTCAATACTCTCTTTCAGCAGATCTTCCAGCTCAATATGCTCCACGCTGGCCACCACGCTCTGATCATCCTGGCGTGAGACATTGAGTAACTGCGTGACCAGGTGACGGGTACGCGTGACGCCCGCTTCCAGCTGGCTGAACTGACGGCTCGCTTCACCCGGCTGAATATGCTGACGCAGATTTTCCAGCTGTAACGTCACCGCTGTTACCGGCGTACGCAGCTCATGGGCGGCATCTTCCAGGAACTGACGCTGCGACGACCAGGCGTCACGCAGCTTACTCAGCAGTGAGTTGTAAGCGGCTACCAGCGGCAGGATCTCATCCGGTAAGCCCTCCGGTGAGACATTGTGTGGATGATGGGTTTCCTGTGCCGCAATCTGACGCGAAGCGACCTGCAGATCGCGGGTGATCTTACGCACCACCAGCCAGATCACCAGCAGCGACAGCGGCATCATCAGGATCATCGGAATGATCGCAGACAGCGCCCGCTTAACCATCGAGGCTTTCATGTAGCTGAGGTTGTGCATCACCTGGATGGTTTTGATCTCGCTGCCGGGCATGCCGGGCCGGGTAAAAATGCGCCATTCACAGTCGTCGCACTGACCCACATGCACATCGTGATACCCGCGCTGATTTTGCAGCGGGGCCTGCAACTCCGGCCATGAGCTGGCCCGCAACTGGCCCTCATCGTCCCAGAGCTGAACCACAAAGGCGCTCTTTGCTTTGTCCGGCGCGATAAGCATCGGCATCAGGGCGGGCATCTGTTTATTGGTGGACCAGGCATCAGCGATTTTCGCCAGCTGATCATCCTTCATTGTGCCGACCATATCGCCATAACAGCTGAAGAAATACCAGGTGACGCCGCCGATCATCAGCAGGTGAATAATCAGCAGCGTCGAGAGAAGTTTGTTGCGCAGTGAGCGCATAAAGCGGAAAGGTTTCATATGGCCGGAACCCGCCAGCCCAGTCCGCGTACGTTACGGATCACGTCGTTGTCGAGCTTGCGACGCATGCCGTGGATCAGCACATCGACCGCATTGCTGCTGACTTCATCGCCCCAGCCGTAGATACGGTTTTCCAGCTGTTCACGCGACAGAATAGCACCCGGCCGCTCCAGCAGCGCGTAGAGCAGGGCATATTCCCGCGCCGTCAGCTGCTCGCGCTGGCCTTTGTAGCGTACCTCGCGGGTCATCATATCCAGCTGCACATCGCCGCTGCCCAGCACCGAGTCTGCTGCGCCGTGGCTGCGTCGCGTAATGGCGCGCATCCGGGCCATCACTTCCTGGAGATCGAACGGTTTAAGCAGGTAGTCGTCCGCACCGCTGTCGAGTCCCTGTATCCGCTGCGCCACGGTGTCGCGTGCGGTAAGAATCAGTACCGGCGTCGCGTCGCCGCGCCCGCGCGCCCGGCGCAGGACCTGAAGGCCATCATCGCGCGGTAAGCCGAGATCGAGCAGTACACAGCTGTAGCCGCCTTCGCTCCAGGCATTCTGGGCATAAACGCCATCGCGTACCCAATCTACTGACCAGCCCGCGCCCTGCAGTGCCTGTTGCAGGTTCGCGCCGATCATTTCATCATCTTCAACCAGTAACACGCGCATGGCTGATCTCCTTCGTAAAGATAAGAGAGAGTTTACTTACCAATTGTTAGCCCAGAATTATCCTTCCGCCGTCATACTTCGCACTGTCGCAGCGTTGGCTGCTTTTGCTCACCCCAGTCACTGACCAATGTCAGCTCCTGGGGCTTCGCGCCTTTGCCGCCTTGCCACAGCACGAATTATTTTGGCGGACCGCCATCACCGATATTTTACAGAATTAACCGGTGGCTTAGCGTCCTTCTCCATACCCACTGAGATACCCGTGATTGCAAGCGTAAATGGGGTGACGTATATTTGAACAATAGATTCATACCAGACATTTCAGCGGTGAAAAGTATGTCAGCTCAGGAAGCAAAAATCAGACATCAGCGCGAGTATCAGGAGCGTGTTGAAGCCGTCCGAAAGGGTCAGGCTCCGGGCCGCGTTCTTGAAAAACGTCCTGACGGTATTGTGCCTGCAAAAGATGGACGCAGCCTCGCATTTTTCTGACATCATGCCCTGCTGAAATCGGCTAAGTGATAAAATAAGCTCATCATCCAGGTGGGTTTTTTTATGACATCGCACGCTATTCCTCCAGAAGAGCAAATCCTCAAACTCAATCGTTATCTGATCGATAACGCCGTACAACTGCCATCCCCGGTTATCACTGTTGGTGGTCAGGCTGTTATGTACTGGTATCTGACTTATCTGCATTTTTATCCTGATCAGCATGACATAACATCCATCACCTCAATTGATGTCGACTATGTCACGCGAAAGGAAGGCGTTGATGTGATAGCAAAAATTTTTAATGTCTCAGCTCAGGTTCAGGGAATTTTTAATCCGCCCTCGATTGCGGTTCTCAGTCTTATCGATAAAGATACAGGCAGGGTCAAGGAAGATGCTCAGGGGCAGTTCCTCAATGAGCCGCTTAATGAGGCAAATATTGTCGATATTATCGATCGCCCCACAGGCTTTGACGTTGGGGATTTTGTCGGTGATAAACTCGCACTTAATACGGAACCCTTTCTGGTTATGCCTGATCGACATGGCGCAGCCATGAGTCATGAATTCGTGCGGGTGCTGAACCCTGTTGCCTGTATCCGCTCCCGTCTGTCGAACGCCATTGTGCCTATGGGCAAAGACAGGCTGACTGAAGCTGAGCGAATTCGGGTACTGGCTCTGCCAGTTTTTAACTTTTTACTTGAGAAGTTACAAACATTACCTTTCCGGCAGGGAAGGCGTTACGTTGATTATTTTATTTCGTTTATCTGGGATAGGTCATTCAGACGTTTTCAGGCAGAACACAGGATCCCCTTATTCCGTATTGTTGAACAACTGGTCGCTGAGCTGGAACAGGATCCAGAGCACGAGGTGCCACCCGAATTTTATCAGGAAGAATTATCCCGAAAAGTGGATTTCCTGACTCAGGAATATCAGCGGTACCTCAGAATGGTTGAAGTCAGGCAAGACTCAGCCACCTCCAATAGAACGCGCGCAAAAAGTGCTCCTGACTGACTCAGCTGTTTTATCCCTCCTTGCTCTTTTCAGCGACTTTCTGGCTGCTGCCGTTCCCGCTAAATCCCCCCATTTCGCGCCCATTCCCGCCTTGCTAATTCTGCGCTAATTTTCTGCTAATTAAGGGATAAATTTTAGCGGGTAGAGTGGCTCCACTGCACATCAGCATCAACAGGAGGAACCATGAATCAGCGCGAGTTTATTCGGAGTTTGCTGGACTGGATTGAGAACAACTTAGGACACGATCTGCATCTGGATGAGGTGGCACGCCGCTCGGGCTATTCGCGCTGGCATCTGCAACGCCTGTTTCGCCAGCACACCGGCTTTTCACTGGCAGAATATATCCGCCAGCGTCGCTTAACCGAGTCTGCACTCAGTCTGCTAAGCAGCAACGAAGCGATACTGCAGGTGGCGATGAACTACGGCTTCGATACCCAGCAGGCCTATACCCGCACCTTTAAAAACTACTTTATGATGACGCCAGGCCAGTTGCGCCGTCAGCGTCGCGTTGAGCCGGATCGGCTGCTGTTTCCCCTGGCGATGGCCAGCTGATGCCTGATAAGACCTTCCCGTCACAGATGCAGACGGGAAGGTCAGTCCGCGTTCTGCGCCGCTCTCCTCCTGAACTTTGCCTCGCCTTTTTTGCCCGTCAGCCACAGTGACCCTACCCGAACGTGTTAGTTTGTTGCCAGCCCCTTTTACTGTCGGAGTCGGGAAACATGGAAAATGGCGCGAACTTAACCGCCATGCTGGTATTTGCACGGGTTGTGGAATTACAAAGTTTCAGCGAGGCGGCACGCGCACTTGGCCTGTCCAAATCTCACGTCAGCCGGGAAATTGCCCGTCTGGAGCTGCGGCTCGGTATCCGGTTGCTACAGCGCACCACCCGGCGGCTGGCGCTGACTGAGCTGGGCCAGGCTTATTATCCCTACTGTGTGCGGATGCTGGCTGAAGTGCAGCGCGCCGAGGCGTTTGTGCAGCAGGTGCATCAGCAGCCCGCTGGCCATGTCAGGCTACAGGCGCCCGTCACCTTCGGCTGCCAGTGCGTGGTTCCCGTTCTCAATCGTTTCCTGCGCCGCCATCTGCATATTAACGTCGATCTCGAACTGACCGATCGCAATCACGATCGGCTGGACGATCAGGTTGATCTGGCGATTGTGATCCGATCCCGCTCGCCGCAGCAGGGCAATTTCCGGGTACTGAGCGATATCGAGTGGGGGCTTTATGCCGCGCCGGCTTATCTGGCGCAGCGACCCGTAATCACCCATCCTGAAATGCTGCCGCGCCATGACTTGCTGTTGTTTCATGGTCCGGCGCACACCGCTGCGCTGCCATTCCGCCGTGATAAACAGCGGCTGGCACTGGACGTGCGCAGCCGCTTTCGCGCCAATAACAGCATGGCGCTGCTCAATGCCGCACTGGCAGGCAGCGGCATCGCTTATCTTCCCTCCTACATGGCGCAGGAGGCGATGGCACGTGGTGATATCCAGCAACTGCTGCCGGAGTGGCAGATGGATCGCCTGCAAAGCTATCTGCTGCTGCACAACACGCCTGAACCGGCGTCGCCGGTGACACTGCTGTGCGATGCCATGATTACGGCGCTGAATCCGGGCTGATTGTTGCCTGCTGACAACAATCAGCGCCACAGAGTAACTATTCCGCCACGACTGTTGTTACTTCGCGACTCCGGTTAGCCTGTATCCCTGATCATTCAACGGATATCATCATGCAACAGTCACCCGAAACGGCAGAGTTTCAGCACTGGCGACGTAACTTAGCGGTCTGCGTCGTCGGCTCTTTTACCACCATCGTGGCGATGACGCTGCTGCTGCCGTTTCTGCCACTCTATGTGCAGCAACTGGGCGTTGAGCAGCCGGCAGCCATCGCCCGCTGGTCCGGGATAGCCTATGGCGCGACCTTTTTCAGCGCCGCGCTGACTGCGCCGCTGTGGGGCAGGCTGGCTGATCGCTATGGTCGTAAGCTGATGCTGATTCGGGCCAGCCTGGGGATGGCGATTGCAATGTCGCTGATCGGCATGGCGACCGCGCCCTGGCAGCTGGTGGCGCTGCGGCTGCTGGCCGGGCTGCTGGGTGGCTACGCATCGGGATCGACCATTCTGGTGGCAGCGCAGACGCCAAAAGCGCAGACCGGCTGGGCGCTGGGCGTATTGTCTTCCGGCATTATGGCGGGCAATGTGGTCGGGCCGCTGCTGGGTGGAGTGTTACCGCCGCTGATCGGCATCCGTCAGACGTTCTGGCTGACCGGCGCGGCAATCTTTCTTGCCTTCCTCGCCACCACCTTTTTACTCAAAGAGCAGCCGCGTGCTGCTGCGAGGTCGCATGCCAGCCAGCAAGCGCAGTCCGCAGACGAGCCGGTGAATCACACCCTGGTGCGGCTGATGTGGCTCTCCGGCATGTTGCTGATCTTCGCCAGCATGTCGATTGAACCCATTATCACGCTCTACGTGGGCGAGTTCGTGCAGGGCGACCATCAAATCACGATGATCGCCGGACTGGTGATGTCTGCGGCGGCGCTGGGTACGGTGCTGGCGGCACCCCGGCTGGGTCGTCTGGCCGATCGGGTAGGGCACTGGCGGGTTCTGACCGGCGGACTACTGGTCAGTGGGCTGCTGCTGATTCCGCAGGCGTTTATTACCGCGGCCTGGCAACTGATCCTGCTGCGTTTTCTGATGGGGATGGCGCTGGGCGGATTGATGCCGTGCATTACAGCGATTATCCGCCATAACGTGCCCGGTTCCCAGGTCGGACGGATGCTGGGATATTCAACCTCGGCGCAGTATATCGGTCAGGTCAGCGGCCCGCTGTTTGGTGGGCTGGTGGGTGGGACATTCGGGATGCGGCCAGTATTTCTGGCGACCTGCGTGGTAATGCTGTTTTGCGCCTGGCTCAACTGGCGCGGGATGCGTAAATAACGCGATCAAAAAAGGCGGACCGGAGTCCGCCTTAGTTTATTCACAGCGTCGTGAATTATTTCTGGTCTGGCAGGGCGTAGGCAATCACATAATCGCCCAGCTTCGTACCAAACGAACCGTGCCCACCTGCTGCGATGACAACGTACTGCTTGCCATTCACTTCATAGGTCATTGGGGTCGCCTGGCCGCCTGCTGGCAGACGTGCCTGCCATAACAGCTCACCGGTATCGGTGCTGAACGCACGCAGGTAGTTATCGGCGGTCGCGCCAATGAAGAACACCTTACCCGCGGTGGTGATAGGACCACCCAGCATCGGCATACCCATTTTGAACGGCAGCGGAACCGGTGCGCTATCGCGAACGGTACCGATACGCTGTTTCCACACCACGTCATTGGTCTTCAGATCCACCGCGGAGATGTAACCCCAGGCAGGCTGTTTACATGGCAGACCAAACGGTGACAGGAACGGATTCAGCTCGACGCCATACGGCACGCCATACTGTGGCTGAATACCGGTTTCCGTACCTGAACCACCCTCTGCGCCTTTCGGCGGCTCAATCGGGTTGCCCGGGCCACGTGGAACCAGCTTCGAGACAAACGGCAGCGCCATTGGGTTAGCAATCGCAATCTGACGATGTGGATCGACGGCAATACCGCCCCATTCGAACATACCGAGGTTACCCGGGAACACCAGCGTACCCTGCTCAGAAGGTGGAGTGAACGGACCTTCATAGCGCAGGCGCTTGAAGATCACGCGGCACACCAGCTGGTCAAACATCGTTGCGCCCCACATATCCTTGTCCGTCAGGTTTTGCTTCGGACGGAAGGTCAGCTCAGAGTAGGGCTGAGTAGCGGCAACGTGATCGCCCTTGGCAGCACCCTGTGGCACTGGCGTTTCTGGCGCAGGTACCACTGGCTTGCCAGTGCGGCGATCCAGGACAAAGATGTTGCCGGTTTTCGCTGGCGCATAAACCACCGGTACCGTGTTGCCATCTTTATCGGTGATGTCAGCCAGCGTTGGCTGCGACGGCAGATCCATATCCCACAGGTCGTGATGCACGGTCTGATAAGACCAGACCAGCTTACCGGTGGTGGCGTTCAGAGCCAGCACGCTGCTCGCATAACGCTCCTGCTCTGGTGTGCGGTTACCGCCCCAGATATCCGGTGTGGTCACACCCATTGGCAGATAAACGGTATCCAGTTTCGGATCGTACACTGCCGGTGCCCATGAGTTCGGTGAATTCATGGTGAAGGTGTGTTCATCAGCCGGAATGGCATTCGGGTCTTTCGCGCCTGGATCAAACACCCACAGCAGTTTGCCGGTATTCACATCAAAACCACGAATCACGCCTGATGGCTCGCGGGTTGAGAAGTTATCGGTAACCGCACCCGCCATAACGATGGTGGTGTTGGTAATGATCGGTGGCGAGGTCGGCTCATACATACCCGCAGTCGTGACAGGCTGTTTGTGCTGCAGATCCAGCTCGCCGTTGACGCCAAATGACGGGCAGCGTTCGCCGGTCTCTGCGTCGAGGGCAAACAGGCGACCATCGTTGACAGGCAGATAGATACGACGTGAGCAAAGCGCAGGCTGCGTGTTTGCCGCATCGGCGGCTGCCGACACTTCGTGATAAGAAACACCACGACAGGTCACATGCTGGAAGGTTGGGTTAACCTTCATGCCCGGATCAAATTTCCACTTCTGCTTACCGGTGGCCGCATCCAGAGCAAACAGGATCTGGTGTGGCGAACAAAGGTAAAGCGTGTCGCGGATTTTAATCGGGGTAACTTCGTCGGTGATTTCACCCGGATCGTTAGGGGTTTTCATGTCGCCCGTCTGGAACTGCCAGGCAACCTGCAACTCTTTCACGTTCTGGTGATTGATCTGCTTCAGCGGCGAGAAACGGGTTCCCTGCTGATCGCGCGCATAAGCGGGCCAGTCAGCATCCGGGATGTTGCTCAGCGGCGCAGCCTGCGGGGCGTTGTCAGCGGTTTCTGGCACTGAACCGTTTATCACCTGCGGGTCGTTAAACACCGCATAGGCCAGCACGATAGCACTGGCAACCAGCGCCACAGCCATCGTACCCAGCGCGGCTTTACTGCCCGCGTTAACACTGCGATAAACAAACGGCAGGATCAGCCAGACACCAAAGATCACCAGCACATCGGTGCGCGGTGCCAGTGCCCAGAAGTCCGTACCCACTTCCCATACACCCCAGATCAGGGTGGCGATCAACAGCAGCGCATAGAGAACCAGCGCGGTGCTTTTACGACGGGAAAGCAGATAAGCGGTGATAAGCATCACCACACCGCCGAAAACGTAATACCAGGAACCACCAATGGCGGCTAACCAGCCACCGCCAATCAGCATAAACGCGCCCGTCAGCGCTGCGAACAGCACTGTCAGAAAACGAATTACGCCAAATGATGAGGAGTTTTTCCCCATAATATCGACCTCGTTTCGTTACCATAAAACACACGAAAACAACCAGATAGGTTGCTTCCAGTTATCAAGTACAAATGATTAAGGGTGTTCTTGAGTATCTCTTCCGCTAAGACAGACGATCCCTTTGTGTTAAATGTTATAGCAAAATCAGATCGAGGTTTGATTTTTTTAGCTTAAAGCGCTTAACAAATGCAGTAATGCGACATTTTATGAGGGATTAAAGGACGTTAAGCGCACCGCCGTGTGCCCTTAACGCCGGAAGGCAGGATTTGTGAATCAGCAGCTAATAAGATCGCCGTCCGAGCGTTGCTGTTGCCAGCCGCTGATATTTATCTCAGCAAACTGCTCAGCCGTTAAAGTCGGCGTATGACTTCGCACGATGACCTCTGCCCCTTTTTCACGAAATGTCGCCATAAAAAAGGGAAAGGTAAATTTTTCATAATTGTCATTAAAGAACGCTTCGTTTAAAACAATTCCTGAAAAAGGAAAGGATTCCAGCAGTCGCCAGTCTGCTCCCGGCGGCGCAAAATCATAAAGCCAGAAATCAAATTTCTTAGTTAATTCAAGCAGTGGCGCATAATGTGCCGCTAAACTGGAATAATTGATTCCAATCCGGATACGTGCATTCTGTAAATGTGAATAAGCGTCCGGTACAGCAATCATTCCGCGTAATCGCATATCATCGATTGGGATAATCATTAATGCTGCTTCAGTGGCAATTTGATTGTGTAATGAAATAATGTTGTTTGTATTAAGTGTATTTCTGCTTTCCTGGTTTTGCTGAAGATAAGGCACGCTATAGCAAATGCCAGAGACATTACGCTTAACGTGATGGATAGGTTCAGTAACATAGGGGTTATATAAACTGTTTTTCATTATCTCTATGAAATGCAATAAAAAAGGATTTGTTGATAATTAATCATATAAAAAGTCGCATTTTTTTAAACGCGTGAATAAATATAGATCACATGCTTAATCCAAATCATCCTTTTGTTGCCTGAGAAAGTAAATAAACCCATTAGCAAAGAGATGATAATTCCTTTGGCGTCTGATGATGTGCTGGAATATATTCAATAGTCGGGACCAATAGGCTGGTAATAGTCAGGAGAGGTCGGACGTGCCTGTGCCGGACAGGTATGCGTTTTGTTGGGCAGAGAGCCAGGGCTGGAGCCAAAGCCATTCAGGTCTCATCCGGTCTGTTAATTTAACATCATCAATCACCACACCAATAACACCGCGCAACGATGCGGGCTTCCTCACCTGATTTGGGATAAGACATGGGATTTATGGCATCAACAGCGGAAGAGTCGCTGTGGCGACATCGGACATTTGTCGCGTTCTGGCTGGCGCGTACCTGCTCATCATTTGGTTTTCAGATGTTCTCGGTAGCGATCAGCTGGCAGATCTATGCGCTGACCAACAGCGCAATGGCGTTAGGGATGATTGGCCTGATGCAGTTTCTGCCGTCGGTATTGCTGGCGCTACCTGCAGGTCATCTTGCGGATCAATATGACCGGCGGCGCATTGTGCTGCTGGGGCAACTGGTGGAATTTGCTGCACTGGTGGCATTAGTGGTGCTTACCTTATTCCATACCGCCGATAAGACCGCGCTGTGGGGGCTGGTGTTTATGATTGCGGTGGCGAAGGCGCTGGAGTGGCCCGCGATGTCCTCAATGTTGCCGTCGCTGGTGCCGCCCTCGATTCTGGCACGCGCGATGGCGATGAACTCGGTAGGGGGCCAGGCGGCGGTGATTGTCGGGCCAACGATAGGCGGCTTGCTGTATGTTGCCGGGCCGCATGTTGTGTATGGCGTTTCCGGGCTGTTTTATCTGATTTCGCTGACGCTGGTGAGTCTGCTGCGTTATGAGCGTCCGGTGCAGACCCGTCTGCCGATGAATATGAAGAATCTGTTTGCCGGGATTCACTTTATCCGTGAGCGCAAAGATGTCCTTGGGGTAATTTCGCTCGATCTGTTTGCGGTGCTGCTCGGTGGCGCAACGGCGCTGCTGCCGATTTTTGCCAAAGATATTCTGCATACCGGGCCGTGGGGGTTAGGGATGCTGCGCGGTGCGCCCTCGGCAGGCGCATTACTGGTGGGCATCTGGCTGAGCCGTCACAAGCTGGACAAGCATGTTGGGATGATTATGTTTGGCTCAGTAGCGGGCTTTGGCGTGGCCACGCTGGTATTTGCGCTGTCCACGCAGCTGTGGCTGTCGCTGATTGCGCTCTGTGCGCTGGGCGGCTTTGATATGGTGAGTATGGTGATCCGGGGTGCGCTGGTACAGCTGGATACGCCGGATGCCATGCGCGGGCGGGTGAATGCGGTTAACGCGATTTTTATCAATACGTCGAATCAGCTGGGCGAGTTTGAGTCGGGATTGCTGGCAGCCTGGATGGGGGCGGCACCCGCGGCAGCGATTGGCGGCATCGGTACACTGATTGTGGTGGCGTTGTGGATGAAGCTGTTTCCGCATCTTCGGCGGCGTCAGAAGCTGGAGAATGAGATTAATGCGGGCTGAGGGCTGGTTGTAGAGAGTGGGTCTGGATTAGGTGCAGGCTCAGGGAACATACGCCTTTCGCAAAGACGCAAAAAACGCCATCCCTGGCAGGCTCAGCGCGGGCCATCCCTGGCCCGCTATGCTTTGCTACAGGCGTATGTCCCCATCGCTTTGAGTCTGATCGTTGCCTCAGGCTTTGGAGCAGGTGGGTAAGGATTATTGGGTTAGTTGAGGGAATTTGTGCAGTTGTTGAATTGCGTGCAGGCGTATGTCCCCATCGCTTAGAGAATGTAAGCGGCCTGAACCTTCAGAGTGGTGTTTGAGAGTTGGGAAGAGCTATTAAGGTGGCGATCAACATCAATAATGTAACTGGCCCGAAGGCCAGTACAGGAAGTTACCAGTCATACTGCCATTCAAAACCCGGAGTCAGAGGGGGAGACTGACTTGCAGGCTGGGACCATCAGGCCCCGGTTTTTCCCAGGTTGGCGTCAAATGTTAGCCAGCTTTCACGCATGTCCACTACGCTGCGGGTTTTGCGCGCCTCATCGATTTTTATGGCGGTGAGACCCGCTTCCAGCGCGTCCACAACTGAAACTTTCAGCGGTGTTCCCTGTTTAATATGTTTAACGATCTCTTCTGCCATCAGCGCATCAGCGCCGTAGTGGCCATCATACGCATTGCCGCTGTAGGCGGTATCGACCTCTTTCTCACCGCTGCGCGCGTTGTGTACGCGGAAGTAATTTCGTACGAAGTCACCTTCGGCCATGCCGTCGGTGCCCATGACACAGAAACGGCGGAACTCATCCGGGACGTTGAGGTTGGCATGGAAAGCAAGCGTCGCCCCGCCTTCGTACTCAATCAGGGCAGTCTGATAGTCGACTATATCGGCGTCGCTGTCGAAGACCGCATCGGTGCTCGACCAGCCGCTGGGCTTCTCGTGATAGAGCGCTGACTCAGCGGTGATCGCTCCCTGCGGCGCATGAGCAGGCGTAAAGGATTTGCGGCCACCAAAGCTGGCGACACGGATTGGACGCTCCTGCAACAGGCCCTGATAGAGGTCGATGTCGTGGCAGCACTTCTCCAGAATGTAAGGACCGGCATACTTCTCCAGACGTCGCCAGTCGCGCTGGAAGAAGGCGCCGTGGTAAGGCTTGATATGTTCCGTCGCCTCAATCGAGGTGATTTCACCCAGTTGACCGGCATCGCGTGCCGCCAGCAGATCGTGATAGAGCGGGGAGTAGCGCAGCACCAGGCCGACCAGAATGCGTGCCTCGCCATACTGACGCACCAGCTTCGCCATCTTCATGGTCTGCTCTTCATTGATCACTACCGGCTTTTCGGTAAAGACCGTGTAGCCCGCCGCCAGCGCCTGACCCACATGCTCCAGATGCAGGAAGTTAGGGGAGCCAACCAGCACCACATCCATGCCGCCGTGTTCCAGCAGCGCGTCGATGGATTCAAAGGCCTGGCCGGGCGCGATACCAAAGCTGTGCAGATTAGGCAGTCCGGCCGGGGCCGGATCGTAATAACCCACTACCGAGAAGGCGTCGTCGGCTTTGCTGAACTCTTTGATCACGTGGGACAGACGAAAGCCGAGACCGATAATGCCTACTTTCATGTTAAACCCCTGCTCCTGAAATCGGATGATGCATAGCTCGCCTGCGATCGGGCGCGCCTGTTGATAATCTGACCACCAACTTATTACGACAGAAAAAGTAATGTCAATAACGCACTGCGCGTTTTGCGGCGTACTTTTTGTTATCATCATGTAAAATAAACAAAAAGTTTAGATATGTTTTTACCATATTTATTTGTTATTGCGATTTAAGTTTTTTTATCCTATCGTTCGCTCATTATGGCTATAACCCTTAATAAGGGAAGGAAGCGCGTGCAACCACACTATCTTCTTGGCATTGATGGCGGCGGTACACAGTGTCGCGCGCGGTTAACCGACCTGCAGGGCCGCGTGCTGGCGGAAGCCACCGGCGGGCCTGCCAACGTCTGGTCAGACTATGATGCGGCGCTGGCCTGCGTCGGACAGCTGATTGACCGGGTATTGTCACTGGCGGGATTAGCGCCGGAGGCGCTGGCGCAGACCGCGCTGGTGGCCGGATTAGCGGGTGCCAATGTCGCTTCGGTGCAGGCGCGGCTCGCCAGCTGGCAGCCTGCCTGCGCGGCGTTACAGGTGGTCAGCGATGTGGAAATCGCCTGTGCGGGCGCGCATGCTGGCGCTCCTGGCGCCGTCTTTATCATCGGCACCGGCAGTCAGGGCGCTGCCTGGAATGGCGAACGCTTTACGCTGCTTGGCGGCTGGGGCTTTGCCCTGTCCGATCAGGGATCGGGCGCGGAGCTGGGCCGTCGTGCGCTGCGTCTGGCGCTGCTGGCCCATGAGTTCATTATTACGCCGACCGCCTTTTCCCGTCAGCTGATGGCACAGTTCGGTGACAGCCCGGAAACGATGCTGCTCTGGACGCGGTCCGCGACGCCTGCCGACTGGGCGCGCGTGGTGCCACAGATTTTCGCAGCCGCCGACGCGGGCGATGGTCACGCTCAGGATCTGCTGCATCAGACTGCCGCCGATATCGGCATGATGGTGCGCAGTCTGATTGCGCTGAGCAGCGGACGGGTGGCGCTGATGGGTGGCCTGGCCACGCCAATACAGCGCTGGCTGGACAACGATATTCAGGCCCGGCTGGTGACGCCACAGGGCGATGCCCTGAGCGGGGCGCTGATACTGGCGCAGCAGCTGACCTCTGTCCGATTACCGATCTGAAACTGGCTGAGCTTTCTCAGCCAGATAACCCGAGGAATTTATGACCGCTCCCAACGTAACCGCGCGTATTCTGCGGTTGATTGTTGAAAATGCGCCGATCAGCCAGTCAGACCTGAAAGTCCGCAGCGGACTGAGCATGTCGACCGTGTCGCAGGCCACTAATCGGCTGCTGGCGCAGGAGATTGTGCAGGAGCTGGGGCTGCGTCGCGTGTCGATGGGGCGGCCAAAAACCCTGCTGGGCCTCAATCCCGATCGCGCCAGCGTGATTGGCATTCAGCTCAATGCGGAACGTAACCTGATCGTCATGACCGATCTCAGCGGCAATCTGCTGGGCGAACAGCAGATGCCAAAAGGTACGCTGACACCACGTCAGCTTGGCGATGCGCTGGCGAAGTTCCTGCGCGGCGTGGAGGAGAAGCGGGTCGGGGCGATTGGCCTGGCGCTGTCGGGCCTGGTCGATGCCGAAAATGGCTACTGCATCCGCTCTAAAGTGCTCGACTGGGATAACGTCCCGATTGCACGCCTGCTGGAAGAACGCTTCTCGCTGCCGGTGTTTATCGAGAACGACGCCAACGCCATGGCAATGGCGGCGCTGGTGTTTGGTCAGCTCGGCAACGCCCAGTCGGCGGTGATCGCGACCTACGGTAAAGGGATCGGGGCGGGCATCATCCTGAATCGTCAGCTCTACCGCGGTCGTCACGGCAAGGCAGGGGAGATTGGCAACGGGTTGGTGGGCGACGGCTCGCTGCGTCTGCTGGAGGATGTCGCCTCATCGCGCGCCATTCTGCAGCAGCTGGCGGAGCAGGAACCGGTGGATGGCCTCACGCTGCAGGCGCTGGATCAGCGGCCAACGCCTGAGGTTCTGGCGGTGCTGGAAGAGGCAGGGCGCGAGCTGGGAATTTCGCTGGCAAACCTGTCGGTGGCCTACGATCCGGATGTGGTTTATCTGGCGATGGAGCCGCACATGGCGTCACGCATTCTGCTCGATCACATCACCCAGAGCTTCCAGGCCTACCGGCTTAAACTAACGCCACACATGACGCCGTTGCAGTTCCTGACGGAGTCGAACCGGATGTGGGCGCTGGGCGCGGCGGGTTTTGCCGTCAACCGGCTGCTGGATCTGCTGGCAGCGCAGGCCGACGAAGAGCCGGTCACCTGATTGAGCCCTCAAATAAAAAACGGGCGTTTCGGCGCCCGTTTTTGTTTCTCCATTTCCCTTAGCGCAGACGCATTCCCTGCTCATCAAACAGCAGGCAGTGCGCGGCAGAAAAGCCCAGTTCAACCTGCGTACCCAGATCGCGCGTGGTTGCCTCGCGCTCTTCCACCACCAGCATCTGCTCGCGCCCGATATCCAGGTAGAGATAGTTGGTGTGGCCCAGCATCTCGCCATAGGCCAGCTCGCCGTGAAAGCGCTGTGCTTCCGGCGTCTGCGCGGCAGGCTGGAAATGCTCAGGACGAATGCCCAGCGTCACGGTCTGGCCCTCGCGGCAGTCAGCGGCGATTTTCAGCACCAGCCCCTCAATCTTCAGTTCCGGCACCCGCAGTTGCACTTCACCTTCGCCGGTGGCGCTGATCTCCGCCCGCAGAAAATTCATTTTTGGTGAGCCGATAAAACCGGCGACAAACAGATTATCCGGGTCGTGATAGAGCGTCAGCGGCGCGCCGACCTGCTCAATGCGGCCCTGACGCAGCACCACAATGCGGTCAGCCAGCGTCATCGCCTCCAGCTGATCGTGGGTGACATAAATCATCGTGTTACCGAGCGAGGCGTGCAGCCGGGCGATCTCAATCCGCATCTGCAGGCGCAGCTCGGCATCAAGGTTAGAGAGCGGTTCATCGAACAGGAAGATACGCGGATGACGGATAATCGCCCGGCCAATCGCCACGCGCTGCCGTTGTCCGCCCGAGAGTGCGCGCGGCAGGCGATCGAGCAGTTCGGTGAGATGCAGGCGGGCGGCCGTCTGAGTGATCGCCTGGTTGATCTCCGCTTTGGACTTTTTCATCACCTCCAGCGGATAGGCCAGATTGCCGCGCACCGTCATGTTGGGGTAGAGCGCATAGGACTGAAACACCATCGCGATACCGCGCTCGGTGGCGGGCTGCTGCGTCATGTCCTGCTCCTCAATCAGCAACTGTCCGCTGCTGATCTCCTCCAGCCCGGCAATCATCCGCAGCAGCGTCGATTTGCCGCAGCCGGATGGCCCGACAAACACTACAAATTCGCCGCTATTGATCGTCAGATCGATGCCATGAATGACATTCACGTGTTCATACGACTTCTTCACATTCTGCAAGCGCAGGCTGGTCATCGGCTACCTCACTCAGAGTAACTGGCCCATGTAGATGGCATTACTGCGCAGGATGGGGGTAAACCCCATGCGCGCATAGAAGGCACAGACCTGCTCGTTCTGCAGGCTCACGCCAAGATGGACACCGCTCACACCGGCAGCGCGCAGCGCCGCCAGCTCATGCTCAATCATCCGGCGACCCCAGCCGCCTTTCTGCGCTGCCGGCAGCAGGTTGATGTGCAGATGCGCGGGCCACTGTGTCACCAGCGTTTCTGCGGCCTGGTCGGGATGGCGGATCGCGTCGAGCACTTTGCTGTCGAGCGGGGCGCTGGCGCTGCGATCGCGATACTTCTCCTGAAGCTGCGGCCACCATTCGGCCTCAAGCTGTGCTTCGAACGCGCGGGTATCGGGTGTTGCCACCACATATCCCTGCACCTCATTGTCCCGCTCCAGCACAAAAGCAAAGTCAGGCGCGAAGCGCGCATAGGGCACGGCAAAACGCTGGCCGGGATAGTCAGGATCGGAGTAGAGCGCGCGGGCATCGCCGCCCGCATCGGCTGTTTCCAGGCAGATGCGGTAGAGCGCCGGATAGTCCGCCAGCGTGGCCGGACGAATGACACCTTGATTCGCCATGGTGAGTTCTCGTGAGTGAGGGAACCGGTCAGGGATTGAACAGATCCGCAGGTGAAAGTTACGTTAATGAAAGTGGACTTAGTTTTCAAGATAGAATAATTACCTTATCGCACTAACATGGGCGGTTCGGCAACGTTTACCGGCGTCAGGATGCACAACTGTGATCGCCAACACGCCCGGAACAGGGCGGCTGGCGGCAGATTCACGGCCGATCAAAAGAGAAAAGTGTGAGCGTGATAGGATTTTCATATGTTTTATCAGGACGTTATTTTGCGATTATCAGGCTGGTATCTCCTGCTGAAGAAAAAGCGGCTGGCGACGTGCCGCTACGGTTAATTGTGTGAAAGCCAGCGCAGTGTGCTGAAATTCACGCCATGTCGCTGTTTATTTGCGCGTGCTCACAGCGTTGCAATTCCCCCGGCAGGCTGTTTGACTTTATTTTTTTATTAAAGTAAGTATGAGTGAGTGCGTTTGTGTGCGGCTGCAGCCTGCAGGATGTCAGGCGGTGAGATGAAAGGATGCCGATCCTGGTCTGAAGAAGGTGAGCATAATGTCTGTTTCCTCCGTTCGTTCGTTCCGAATTCGCAATGTGGGTCGGCTGCTGGCAGCGGGCCTGCTGGCGGGCAGCGTTTCTCATGCCGCTCACGCCGCCGTTACTCTGAATGAGTGGGATATCTACAACTACCCGGAGCAGACTGCTGCGGTGGATGAAGGGATTAAAGAGTTCTCACAGCAGAATCCCGGCATCGTGATTAACCGCTCGGTTCACTCCTTTGAAGATACCCGTATTCCGCTGAAGCTGGCACTGACCGCCGGTGATGGCCCGCAGATCGCGCAGGTCAATCAGGGCGGCGGTGATATGGGTTCGCTGGTCAAAGATAAGCTGCTGCTGCCGCTCGACAGTTACGCCGCCAGCTATGGCTGGACGACCCGCTTCCCGGACTCGATTCTGAAACGTAACCGCTGGTCAGACAGTGGCGAGTTCGGCAGCGGCAAGCTTTACGGCGTCGCCAGCCTGGGCGAAATGGTCGGCCTCTATTACAACAAAGCGCTGCTGGATAAAGCGGGCATCGCGGTGCCAAAAACCCTGGCCGAGCTGGAAAGTGCCATGGCGAAGCTGAAACAGCAGGGCACCGCACCGATGATGCTGGGCCTGCTGGATGGCAACATGGGCCAGCAGCTGCTCAGCACCCTGTGGCAGGCGCAGATTGAGAGCCACGACCGCAAGACGCTGGATAATCTGATTTACGATGTGGGCGGCACCTTCAAAGACAGCAAGCTGGTCAATGCTGCCACGATGATGAAGAGCTGGACCGACAAAGGGTACTTCTTCCCGGGTTTCCAGGGTATTGGTCACGACGATGCGGCGACACTGTTCCAGAACGGCCAGGCGGCGTTCCTGGTCAGCGGCACCTGGTATCTCGGCCAGTTTAAAGACAACAAGGATATTCACTTTGCTGCGATGCCTGCCGGTGAAGGCGTGAAGCAGCCGCTGATGGTAGGCGGAACCGATCTGGCGTTCTCGATTACCAGCACCGCTAAAGGCAAAGATCAGCAGGATGGGGCGGCGAAGTTCATCAACTATATGGTCTCGGATGCCATGGCGAACCGCTGGCTGAAAGTGGGCTTCCTGCCGGCCAGCACCAACAAAGCGGCCAAAATGCCAGCGGACAATCCGCTGCTGGCAGAGGCGTATCAGGTCTGGCTGACGCTCAACGACTATGACGGTTTAGGTCACTATGTAGACTGGGCCACGCCGACCATGAATGCCGAGCTGAATCAGAACGTCCAGCTGCTGCTGGCGGGTCGTCAGACTGCCGATCAGATGGTGGTGAATTTTGATAACAACTATCAGCGTTACCTGAAAACCCTGAAGCATTAAGCCGGAGGCCCGGCGCACAGCCGGGCCTGAGCATCGTTCTGAACCACGAGTAGGGTTATGTTGAATTTAAGCAGCTGGCGTAATTTTCTCTATGTTCTGCCTGCGGTGCTGGTCTATGCGGTGTTTCTGCTGTTCCCGCTGCTGGCCTCGCTGGGCATCAGTTTTACCGAATGGGACGGCACCTCGCTGCCGGTGTTTAGCGGCGTCAGCAACTACCTGCGGATGTTCAGCGATCCGGTGTTCTGGATTGCGCTGGGCAACAACGCCATTCTGATGCTGTTCTATACCCTGTTGCCGATTGGTGTCGGCCTGCTGCTCTGCAGCTTTCTCTATGACACGCGCAACAACAGCGAACGCAGCGTGCTGCGCATTCTCTTTTTCCTGCCCTACATTATGCCGATGGCGGTACTGGGCGTGGTGTGGCGCTGGCTCTATAACCCGGCGTTTGGCCCGATCGACCAGATATTACGCGCGATTGGCCTGCCACAGCTGGCGCTCTCCTGGCTGGGTGATTTTACCTGGGCGCTGCCCGCCGTGGGGCTGGTCGCCACCTGGTACTTCTTTGGCTTCTGTCTGGTGCTGTTTATGGCGGGCCTGCAGCGCATGGACCCTTCACTGCTGGAAGCCGCCGACCTGGATGGCTCATCGCGTCGCCAGAAGTTTATGCGTATTACGCTGCCTGGCCTGCGGCCTGAGCTGCGGATTGCCCTGCTGCTGACGGTGATCGCCAGCCTGAAAGCCTTTGATCTGGTCTATGTGATGACCCAGGGCGGGCCGGGCACCTCCACCATGGTCACCAACATCTTTATGTATAAGCAGGGCTTTGACCTGCACTACTTTGGCTACGCCTCGTCGGTAGCGGTGTTCAGCATGATTATTGTTTTAGGGATTAACTATCTGATCCATCTGGCCCTGAAGGAGCGTTACTGATGCGAAGCACGCCGGTAATTTCACGCGCGCTGATCTGGATCGTGGCGCTGATGACGATTCTGCCGTTTCTGATGGCACTCATGACCTCGTTTAAAACCCAGATGGAGCTGTTTCAGGGTGTTTTCACGCTGCCCGCCTCACTGAATTTCAAAAACTACGTGACCGCCTGGCAGCAGGGACACTTCAATGTTTACTTCCTGAACTCCGTGCTGGTGGTCATTCCGGTGGTGCTGTTCAGCGTGCTGCTCGGCATTCTGGCCGGGTTCGGGTTCGCCTGGCTGAAAATCCCCGGTAAAAAAGTCATTGGGGCGATGCTGGCGCTGGGGATGGTGCTGCCGAGTGAAGCCTTTATCATTCCGCTTTATCACGAGCTGCGCTGGATGGGGCTGACTAATACCTACCTGGCGCTGATCCTGCCGCAAATCGCCCTGTCGCTGCCCTTTACCACGCTGATGATCGCTAGCGCGTTTCAGCAGGTGCCGAAAGAGCTGGTAGAAGCGGCGGTGATGGATGGCGCGTCGCGCGTTAAAATTCTGTGGGG
Source organism: Pantoea vagans (assembly GCF_004792415.1). NCBI lineage: Bacteria > Pseudomonadati > Pseudomonadota > Gammaproteobacteria > Enterobacterales > Erwiniaceae > Pantoea > Pantoea vagans. Next base: position 3,709,808 of record NZ_CP038853.1, on the reverse strand, counting down.
CATTCTGGTGCCCGCTATCTGGCCGACCCTGTCGACGCTGGGGCTGCTGCTGTTTATCTGGACCTGGAACGAGTTCCTGATCCCGCTGATTCTGGTTAACAAGGATGAGCTGCGCACGCTGCCGATTGGCATGATGTTTTTCCAGAACAAAAACACCATCGACATTCCGGTACTGATGGCAGGCGCGATGATTGTGATTATGCCGCTGATCGTGGTGTTCCTGATTTTCCAGCGCAAGTTTATCAGCGGCGTCACCGAAGGGGCCGTGAAGTAATTTGTGAAGTTCCGCACGAAACGGCGCACTGGCGACCAGACAAAGGTTTGCTGCGCCGTGTCGTGCTGCAATTCCTCCTCCTCAACCCTGCGGGAGACGCATGATGCACCTTTCCCTTGCTGATTTTCACCCTGTCGCCGATGGCGAAACCCCGGACACGGCCGTGTTGCAACGCGCGATGGATCAGATTGCGGCGGCAGGCGGTGGCCGTCTGACGCTGCCTGCCGGACGTTATCGCAGCGGCTGCCTGAATCTCCCTTCTGATTTTGAGCTGCACCTTGAAGCGGGTGCGGTGCTGATCGCCAGTCCGCGGCTGGCCGACTACCAGGCGGTGCAGGCGCTGAGCTGCGCGGAAAAGTCCCACAACGTGCTGCTCTATGCGCTGGGGCAGCGCAATATCACCATCAGCGGCACCGGCCGCATCGATGGCGAGGGTGAAGCCTGGTTTGCCGCTGAGCGGGATGAGCAGGGCTATCGTTTGCCGCGTGCCGACCGGCCACGTATTATTGTGTTTGAGGATTGCGAGCAGGTGACGCTCACTGCCTTTACCATTGTGCAGGCACCGATGTGGACAGTGCATCTGGTGAGCTGTCGCCATGTGCATATCGACCACCTCACCATCGACAATGCGATGACCATGCCGAATACCGATGCGCTCGACATCGACAGCTGCGAAGCGGTGTTTGTCAGTAACAGCTACCTCAGCGCCGCCGATGACGCTATCTGCATTAAAACCACCCATAAACCGGCCGCGCTGCGGCGTCCGGCGCGGCAGATTATGATCACTAACTGCCTGCTGCGCAGCTACAGCTGCGCCTTTAAGATTGGCACCGAAACCTGGGATGACGTCGAAGATGTCACGGTAACCGGCTGCACCATTTTTGATTCCAACCGGGGCATTGGCATTCTGTCGCGTGACGGCGGCGCGATGCGGCGTCTTCTGTTCAGCAACCTGACCTTCGCCTGTCACCACGCGCCGCCCTGTCACTGGGGCAAAGCCGATCCGCTGCATATTTCGGTGCGCCGCCGCGATCCCGCCATCACGCCCGGCATCGTGGAGCAGGTGCAGTTCAGTAATCTGACGGGGGTGGCAGAAGGGGCGATTAACCTGCATGCGGCAGAACCCGGCTGGATACGTGATGTGGTGATCAGCCAGCTTCAGATGCGGCAGACCGTTTCGCCGATGACACAGGGACACTATGATGTGCGGCCGCCCTGTAACCCGGACTCACCGACCGGCATGGGGCTGGATAACGCCTACAGGCTTGACCCGAAAACCGGCGAAGCCTTTGGCGTCGAGCGCTATCCCGGCGGGCTGCCGGGCCTGTTCGCGCGTGGGGTAGAGAACCTGCAACTGCACAGCCTGGTGATAACACGTCCGGAGCCGCTACCGCCAGGCTGGCACCCTGAGTGCGTGGTGCAGTTGCCGGATTGATTCAGAGCGCGGCGGCGATGGCGGCACCGAGCTGTTCGGTGCTGGCGCTGCCGCCGAGATCACGCGTCAGATGCTGTCCCGCCGCCAGCGTGCGTTCAATCGCATCTAACACCGCATCACCCGCCGCTTTGTAGCCGAGGTGTTCCAGCATCATCGCCCCGCACCAGATCTGACCGATGGGATTGGCGACACCTTTGCCAGCGATGTCGGGCGCAGAACCGTGCACCGGCTCAAACAGGCTGGGGAACAGGCCTTCCGGGTTGATATTGGCGGACGGCGCAATGCCGATGGTGCCGGTACAGGCCGGGCCGAGGTCGGAGAGGATATCGCCAAACAGGTTGCTGGCGACCACCACATCAAACCAGTCCGGGTGCAGCACGAAGTTGGCGGTGAGAATATCGATGTGATATTTGTCGACGCGAACCTCGGGGAACTGGCCGGACATCGCTTCGACGCGGCTGTCCCAGTAAGGCATGGTGATGGCGATGCCGTTGGATTTGGTGGCGGAGGTCAGGTGTTTCTTTGGACGGCTCTGCGCCAGCTGATACGCAAACTTCAGGATACGATCGACGCCGGTGCGTGTCATCACCGTCTCCTGAATCACCACTTCACGCTCGGTGCCAGGGAACATGGTGCCGCCGACGCTGGAGTATTCACCCTCGGTGTTTTCGCGTACCACATAGAAGTCGATATCGCCGGGCTGACGATTCGCCAGCGGCGCTTTGACGCCTGGCATCAGTCGTACCGGGCGCAGATTGACGTATTGATCGAACTCCCGGCGGAACTGCAGCAGCGAACCCCACAGCGAAACATGGTCGGGCACCACATCGGGCCAGCCGACCGCACCAAAGTAGATCGCATCAAAGGCTTTCAGCTGCGGGAACCAGTCGTCAGGCAGCATTTTGCCATGCTGCTGCCAGTAGTCGGCGCTGGCGTAATCGAACCACTCCCAGCGCAGCGGAATGTTAAATTTCTCTGCGGCCGCATTCATTACGCGGACGCCCTCTGGCATCACTTCTTTGCCAATGCCGTCGCCAGGGATCACAGCAATGCGGTGGATTTTGTCAGTCACAGGGCACCTTTCCGGTTGATGTTCGAATTGTGTACGCAGTATAACTGTCGATTCCGGGGAAATAATGAGCCTCAAAGGCAATCCATTGTTGAATCAAAGTAGAGAATCCCGCACCTCCACCGATGACTTAGCGTTCTTTGTTCGCCTGGCCGCGCTGGATAGTCTGACTGCGGCGGCGCGTGAACTGGGCCTGTCGCTGGCAGCAGTCAGCAAGCGTCTGAGCCAGCTGGAGCAGCGCCTTGGCGTGCAACTGCTGCGCCGCACTACGCGACGGCTGGAGCTGACGCCGGAAGGCCGCCGTTATCTGGCGGGCGCGCGCCCGTTGCTGGATCAGCTGGCGGCGCTGGAGGAGGCAGTCAGCGGTGAAACGGCTCAGTTGCGCGGCACGCTTAACATCAACGCCTCATTTGGTTTTGGTCGTCGCCATATTGCGCCCTGCGTCTCGGCCTTTGCCGCGCTGCATCCGCAGCTCTCGCTGTCGCTGTCGCTCAGCAGTCAGCCGCTTAATTTTCTGGATGCGCATATGGACATTGATATCCGCGTCGGCGAACCGCCGGACTCGCGGCTGGTGGCGCGTAAACTGCGCACGAATCCGCGCATCCTCTGCTGCTCACCCGCCTATGCTGCCCGCCACGGCCTGCCCGTTACGGTGCGCGATCTGGCGCAGCACAACTGTATTCTGCTGCGCCAGCACGACAGCGATTTTACCCTATGGCGGCTGACCAGCGGCGAACAGAGCATCAGCCAGAAAGTACGCGGCAGCCTGATCACCAACGATGGTGAAGTGGCGATGCGGCTGGCGATGGATGGGCATGGCATTCTGCTACGTTCCTGGTGGGACGCGCAGCACAGCCTCGCAACAGGCGAGTTGCTGCATGTCTTACCCGACTGGCAGGCACCTGATGGCGATATTTTTGCGGTCTGGCAGGCGCAGCGCCAGCTTCCGGCGCGCATTACCGCATTTGTGGCGTTTTTGCAGAACACGCTGCACTCGGCTGAATAGTGACATTCTGCGGCGAGTCGGTGGCAAACGAATGCCTGTGGGTAATAAACATACCGGACTAAACTGATTCGGTCGTTTCAGGACGCAGCTGCGTTTACAGCGTTTTTGCTGATGCGTATGATTCTCATTCTTTTTATTCCGGGCCTGCCACCGTACTGCGGCCAGCCGGGAGCAGCAGGTCGCAGAAGGAGTTAAGCATGAAAGCGTTGTTCAGCCCGCGTAAAACGGCACTCGCACTGGCGATGGTCATCACCTTCAGCCTGACGGCATGCCAGACCGCGGTGAAAAAAGTGGATGGCGGTGCCGTAGTGATGCAGCCCTCCAGCCCCGATAACCTGATTGAGCGCGAGCTGGGCGAAGGTTTGTATGAGATGGCTTATCTGCCCGCGAAAAACGCGCTCTATGTCGCCAGCGCCCAGGGCTTCAAAGATGTCAGCGGCGGGATGATCTATCGTCTTGATGCCACCACGCTGCAGAGCACTGGCGCAGGTCACTTCGATCTGAAAAACTTTGGGCTGATTAGCGAGCCGGACGGCAGCGCACTCTACGCCACCAACTCACTGGACGGCGGTGTCTCTAAAATCGATCCGGAGAACGGAAAGGTGCTGAAGCGCCTGATGTTTGACGACAAAAACGAGAAAGGGTTACCGGTTGGCACGCGTGAAATCTTTCTGCATGACGGGCTGCTCTATGTCGGCGGCACAGGCGATCCGGGTGTGATCTGGGTGGTCGATGCCAAAACGCTGACCCTGAAAACCCGGATTAAAAATGCCGGGAAGTGGGTCACAGGCATTATCTTCTCGCCGGTCAGCGACCGGATTTACGCGGCGAACGGCAGCGGTGAAATCCTGGTAATCAATCCACGCAATCACAGGATCGAGCAGCGTCTGACAGCCGGTGACGGGCAGGACACTCTGTTCCTGAACATGGCCGAAGATCCGGCGACGGGGCGCCTGTTTGTCACGGATAATTCTAAGGCGAAAAACACCCTGGTGTTTGATGAGCGCAGCGGCAAGGTGATTAAGCGTCTGGGTCTGGGCGATTCGATGGGGATTAAGTTTAACGGCAAGCGCAATGAGATTTATATCAGCCAGCGCGACTCGAAAAAGGTGCTGCAACTGGATGGCACGACCTATGAGGTGAAAAACAGCTGGTCATTTGATAGTCATCCGAACAGCCTGCTGGTCTCACCCGACGGGCAGACGCTGTTTGTGACATTGAAGCAGGGCTTTAACGACGATCACAGCAGTCAGGGGCTGGATGGCGTGGCGCGTATTACGCTGCAATAAAAAAAGGCGGCATTGCTGCCGCCTGTTCAGTTACTTATCCACACCCTGGACCAGCACCACGCGGTATTCCGCACCTTTCAGTCGATGCTGTTTCGCTTCCTGATATTCCGGGCTGTCATACCAGCCGTGTGCTGCTTCAGCCGTCGGAAACTCCAGCACGACAACGCCGTCCGCTTCCGGTCCTTCCAGCGTCTCAAGCTGTCCATAAAACGCCAGTGGCGTAATGGGATGGTCGCCGCGCGCTTTGCCCGCTTTCTCGCCGTAAATAGCGAATTCCTCAGGGTTAGTAATTTTGTCGCGAATAAAGATTACATATGCGCTCATTGTGGGCTCCTTTACGCCTGGCGTTTATCTTCAGTGTTAATGTCAAAATCGGCTGCATCATGACGCTCATGCAGCTGATCGGCCGGGTCACCCATAACGCGGTTAACCTTGCGGCCACGGATAACGGCAGGACGCTGTGCGATCTCTTTCGCCCAGCGCACCACGTTTTTATAGGACTGCACATCCAGGAATTCGGCCGCGCCATACTGATCGTTGAGCACCATGTTGCCGTACCACGGCCATGTGGCGATGTCGGCGATAGTGTAGTCATCACCGGCCAGATAGCGGTTATCAGCCAGTTGGCGATCCAGCACGTCAAACTGACGCTTCGCTTCGAGCGTGAAGCGGTTAATGGCGTACTCAATTTTTTCTGGCGCGTAGTGATAGAAATGGCCGAAACCACCACCCAGGTAAGGCGCTGAGCCCTGCAGCCAGAACAGCCAGTTCAGCGTTTCAGTGCGGCCAGCGATATCTTTCGGCAGGAAGTAACCATATTTTTCCGCCAGATAGAGCAGGATATTGCCTGATTCAAATACCCGAATCGGCGGTGTTGCCGAGTGGTCGCTCAGCGCCGGGATTTTTGAGTTCGGGTTCACGTCGACAAAACCACTCGAGAACTGATCGCCGTCGCCGATACGAATCAGCCAGGCATCATACTCGGCATCTTTGACGTTAAGCGCCAGCAGCTCTTCCAGCAGGATGGTGACTTTCTGGCCGTTAGGCGTGCCGAGCGAATAGAGCTGCAGAGGGTGTTTGCCGACCGGCAACGCTTTCTCATGGGTGGGACCAGCGAACGGACGATTAGTTTTAGCGCCGTTACCTTTGGCTTCAGGATCCCAGGTCCAGACTTTTGCGGGCTGATATGCATTTTCCGACATAATGAAAGTTCGCCTTATGGTGTGGTATTGGTCTGGAGTGTAGCAGGTGCTGCGAAGGCGGTTTAACTCTGCTGGCTGCGCGAGAGCGTGCTGTGACGGGCCGATGTCAGGCGGAGAGCGGCTCAGGGGAAAAGTGCTTAAAAGTGTGTCAGACGGGACGATGTTTTTCCTGCACGGACATAACCGTGCAGCCAGCAACGACTGCACGGCAGGCAGGGTTACAGCAGTTCGCGCTCAATCAGTTCGCGGGTTTCAATCGCCTGCACCTTCATCTTTTCCGGGTAGCCAAACAGTGACGCCGCGATAATCGGTTCACCGCCCACTTTATGCGTGCGGGTAGCAAAGCCAGTGTCGCGCAGGGTTTTAAACAGGGTATCGAAGTCGACTTCACCTTCGCCCACGCCGACATGCTGGTGGATGGTCGCATCCACGCCTGGCGGGTTAACGATATAGCGACAGTGCTTCGTATGGTTCATGGTGTCGGCGATCAGCATGTGCGACAGATCGTCACCCGCATACTCCAGCATCGGTTTCACATCGCCTTTGCCTTTATCATAGAAGAAGGTGTGCGGCGCGCTGTAGATATACTTCACGTTATCACTGCGGAACGACTTCACGATATCCACGGTTTCATTGTTCTCTTCGCAGAAATCCCACGGATGCGCCTGAATTTCGACGCGGATACCTTCACGTTCGATTATTGGCAGCAACTCTTCCATGGAGCGATAGAACATCTCTTCACAGATTTCCGGCTCGTTAGGCGTGCCGGAGAGTTCGGTGTTAATGACCTGCACACCCATCTCAACCGCAATCTCAATCATCCGCTTCCAGTTCTTTACCGCCGCCTGACGGCGCAACTCATCCGGGCCGGACCAGCGATAGACCACGATAAAAGAGGAGATTTCCAGCCCGGTGGCGCTCAATGCATTCTTATACTCGGTGATGATCTCACGGCTGGCTTTGGGATGTTTATAAAACGGGTTGATCTGCGGATGCGGCGACTGCTCGATATATTTGTAGCCCCAGTCGGCCACCTGATGAACCATTCGGGTGATGCCTAAGTCTTTAATCACATCCACATCAAAAGCGATTTTCATCTTTCTGCTCCGGGCACATTAAGGTTGCTGTTCTTCGTTGAAGGTCACGCCGATCTGCTGCCTGACGTTGTCCATTGCGGCCAGGGTGATGATTGCCTGATCAAGCGAGTGGACAGGGGAATCGATCAGGTTCTGGCCGACACACCAGGCGAAGTGGTTAATTTCATGACAGAGTTGTTCATAGCGGTTAGTGGGTTCCTGCCACTGCAGGCGGTGACGCCGATCGCTGGAAGTGAGCGTGAAGTTACCGGGTGCATAGAACTGGCCCGCCAGCTCCAGCGTGGCGTCGCGACCGGCAATCACCGCGCAGCCGGGCGTGTTGCTGAACAGGGTGGTATTCAGCACCGACTGCATGCCGTGCTGATGGGTAAACAGCATCGACGTCTGACCGTTGACGCGGCCATCCGGGACGGGCTGACCACGGGCGACGATCGTGTCAGGCGCACCGCCGCCAACAAACACGCTAAGCGCCACCAGATAACTGCCGAGATCGAGCATCGGACCGCCCGCCAGATCGGCATTGAAGATGCGGTGATCCGGAGTGAAAAACTCACCGTGATCGGCAATCAGGGTGTGGACGTCCCCGAGTGCGCCATCCTCCAGCAGCTGACGGATGACGTCATACTTCGGCGCAAAGTTGCACCACATCGCCTCCATACAGAGCCGGTTCGCGGCAGAAGTGGCCTGTTTAAGCTGAGTCGCCTGCTGCGCATTCAGCGCCAGCGGTTTTTCGATCAGCAGATGCTTTCCGGCGGCAATCGCGCGCAGGCCATCGGGAAAATGGTGATTGTGGGGTGTCGCAATATAGACCGCATCCACATCATCCCGCGCCAGCATCGTATTGAGGTCGCCTGTGGCATGGCCGATTGACCATTTGTCAGCAAAGGCCTGTGCTTTTGCCGGGTCGCGCGCAGCCACCGCCGTGATCTGCTGGTGGGTATGCTGGCGCAGCGCATGGGCAAAATGGTCGGCGATCCAGCCTGGCCCGATAATGCCCCAGCGCAGTTGCGGAACCTGGCGGGCATCGGTTATGCGTGGAGCCGGAAGCGTTGATGGGAACATTACTTTTCCTTTTTTACGTGCAGGCTGGGGGTGCTCAGGACTCCACTATAAAAAGCTCACCGTCACCGCTCTAACCTTTTAATGATGTGATCCCATCAACCGGATCGACGCGGGATTTTTACCCGTTTTAGCAAACAGACGTTTTAAAGAGAACACAGAAAGAAATGAATGTTTCATTTTGAGAGGAAGATCAAAATTAGCTCTGATTTTCTATCAAATAAATGAGAGGAAATGGCCCTGTCGCGATAAAGTAGCGCTGTTTTAAACAACAGAACATAAAGACGTAGCCGTCAGTTAACGGGAACAGGAAAAGCAGGAGAAGGGTGATGTCAAAAGTGACGATGACGGCCATTGCGCAGGCGGCGGGCGTGGGTGTGGCGACGGTAGACAGGGTGCTGAACCGCCGAGCGCCGGTACGCAGTGTGACCGAGCAGAAGGTGCTGGCTGCGGCCCGCGAACTGGGCTATCGCCTGACCCAGGCGCACAGCCAGACCAGCGCGCCACTGGCTGCAGCCGCACTCCGCGTGAGCTTTATCCTGCTGCCTGCCCGCTATTCGTTTTATCAGCAGCTGGGCGAGGCGCTGAAACAGCAGCTCAGGGCGCAGCAGCCACAGGGCAGCGAGCCTGAATTCTGCTGGCATGATATTCACGAGGTTGAAGCCGTCGCGCATTCCTTGCGTCAGCTGGCACAGCGCAGCGATGTGATTGCTCTGGTGGCGCTGGATCACCCGCTGATCCGTCACGCAATCCAGGATGTTTCACGGCTGGGTGTGCGGGTTTACGCGCTGTTCTCCGATTTTTCGCCCTGTGACCATGCCGGGTTTATTGGCATCGATAATCAGAAAGCAGGACGCACTGCTGCCTGGATGGCACAGCATCTCCTGCGTAAGCCGGGATGTGTGGGTGTGCTGCTGGGCGACCACCGTTTCACCTGCCAGGAGAGCAGCGAAATCAGTTTCCGCTCCTACCTGCGCGAGTCGGGCATCAGTCAGCGGGTACTGGAACCGTTAAAAACGCATGAGTCGGGTGAAGGAGGCTATCAGGCGACCCGGCAACTGCTGGAAGCCCACGACGATCTGGTCATGATTTATGCGCCCTGTGGCGGTATAGAGGGTGTGATAAAGGCGCTGCGTGAAAGCGGTCGCACGCAGATTGATTTGCTGTGCCACGGCCCGCTGCCCGGCGATGAACTGGCGCTGATTGACGGCACCATCACGCTGATGGTGCGGCACCGTATTGATGCGATGGCGGAGGCGGTGATCGCTACCTGTCTTAGCAGCCGGATGGATCAGCCTGACCATTTTGCACAGGTGACCGTACCGTTTGAGATCGTAACGCGTGAAAACCTGTAGAAAGAACAGGTTAGCAAATACTTGATAATAATCTATCATTTAATGGGATTTTTAAACGCGATCTCTATCAAAAAATGAAACTTTCATTGTTGTGTGAGATGAAATTTTTATTTGATACTGCCAGCAGTTTTCACTGCACAGGCAGATATCATGACCTTTCATATTGCAAATGCCCCCTGTAGCTGGGGCGTGGATGATCCCGCTAATCCCTTTCTGCCGCCGTGGCAGAAAGTCCTGACCGAAGCCGCGCAGGCCGGCTATCCCAGTATTGAACTCGGCCCCTGGGGCTATCTGCCAACCGATGCCGCCGAACTGACCCGGCAGCTTAATGCGCATCAGCTTTCGCTGGTGGCAGGCACGATTTTCGATGATTTAGTCAGTGAAGCGCATTTTCCGACGCTGGTGACGCTGACCCACAATCTATGCCGCACGCTGTCCAGCGTACCTGTCGCGACTAAAACGCCCGGTGCCAGCGCGCCTTATCTGGTGATTATTGATTTCGGCAATCCGGAGCGGGCGAAATATGCCAGTCAGTCTGAAAAAGCGCCACGGCTTTCCGCTGACGACTGGCAACGCATGATGCAGCACATCACCGTTCTGAGTGAGATCGCCTGGCAGGAGTATGGCGTGCGGCCGGTTATCCATCCGCATGCGGGCGGCTGCATTGAGTTTGCCGATGAGCTGGCGCAGCTGGTCAGTGATATTCCGCATCAGGTCGCCGGTTTGTGTCTGGACACTGGTCATCTCTATTACGCCGGCATGGACCCGGTCGCTTCGCTGGAACAGTACTGGGACCGTATCGACTATCTCCATTTCAAAGACGTTAATCAGCCGGTCTGGCGTGATGCCCTCTCGCAGGGACTCGACTTTTTCACTGCCTGCGCGCAGGGGGTGATGTGTCCGCTGGGGCAGGGCGCGATCGACTATCCGGCGGTGCGCAGCTTGCTGACTGAACGTCATTATCAGGGCTGGATCACCATCGAACAGGAGCGCGATCCGCGCCATGCCGACACCAGCCTGCAGGATGTGAAAGCCAGCCTGGACTATCTCCGATCAACAGGATTCTGAGGACAACAGCATGATTAACGGTAAAAAAGCAGTTAACCGCTCGCTGCGCTGGGGCATGATCGGCGGCGGCGGCACCAGCCAGATTGGCTATATCCATCGTTCAGCGGCGCAGCGTGACGGCAATTTTGCATTGCTGGCGGGGGCGTTTGATATCGACGCGGCGCGCGGCCGCGAGTTTGGTCAGGCGCTGGGTGTGGCACCTGAACGCTGCTATCCCGACTACGCCAGCCTGTTCGCCGGAGAAGCGGCGCGCGAAGATGGCATTGAAGCGGTGTCGATCGCCACGCCAAACAATACCCATTTCGCCATTTGCCGTGCGGCGCTGAATGCCGGGCTGCATGTGGTGTGTGAGAAGCCGCTCTGTTTTACGGTCGAAGAGGCCGATGAGCTGGAGCAGCTGAGCCGGGAGAAGCAGAAGATTGTCGGCGTCACTTACGGCTATGCCGGGCATCAGCTGATTCATCAGGCCAGAGAGATGATCGCTGAAGGCATACTGGGTGAGATCCGCATTGTAAATATGCAGTTTGCTCACGGCTTCCATAATGAGGCGGTGGAGTTGCAGAGTGAAAGCACCCGCTGGCGGGTAGATCCGCGCTTTGTCGGCCCGAGCTACGTGTTAGGCGATCTGGCAACGCATCCGCTGTTTATCGCCGAAACGATGTTGCCGCAGTTGAAGGTGACGCGTCTGCTCTGTTCGCGCCAGAGTTTTGTCGCCTCGCGTGCGCCGCTGGAGGATAACGCCTTTGTGATGATGGAGTATGACAACGGCGCGGTGGGTACGCTCTGGGCCTCGGCGGTGAATGCGGGTTCCATGCACGGACAGAAGATTCGCGTGGTCGGATCGAAAGCCAGTCTGGAGTGGTGGGATGAGCAGCCAAACCAGCTGCGTTTCGAAGTGCAGGGCGAGCCGGTTCGCATTCTGGAGCGCGGCATGGGCTACCTTAACCCGCGCGCGCTGGAAGAGGATCGTATTGGCGGCGGGCATCCGGAAGGGTTATTTGAAGCCTGGTCGAATCTCTATCGCCGCTTCGCGCTGGCGATGGATGCCACCGATCGCCGTGACACCGCTTTCCTGGAGGATTTCTGGTATCCCGATGTGCATGCCGGATTAGCGGGCGTGCGCTGGGTGGCGCAGTGCGTGAAATCCGCAGATGCCGGGGCGGTGTGGGTGGAAGGGTAAGGCAGGACAGACATCATCATTGATGAAAACGTAAGATGCAGAACGCAAGAAACCCGCCAGAGGCGGGTTTCTTTAATTTCGAGCCCGAACCCGAAAATGCCCGGAGCATTTGCGCGACCCTAAGGGCGAGCCACACGATTTGGCGAGTGTATCGAACATTCGATATCGGGTTCGCCTCAGAACGCAAAAAACCCGCCAGAGGCGGGTTTCTTTAAATTTTGGTGCCCGAACCCGGACAAAAATGCCGGGAGCATTTTTGCATCGCGCGTTAGCGCGACCCGGAGGGCGAGCCACACGATGTGGCGAGTGTATCGAACCTTCGATATCGGGTTCGCCTCAGAACGCAAAAAACCCGCCAGAGGCGGGTTTTTTTAAATTTTGGTGCCCGAACCCGGAATCGAACCAGGGACACGGGGATTTTCAATCCCCTGCTCTACCGACTGAGCTATTCGGGCAACGGGGCGCATTAAACCGTAAAGGCCGCGGGTCGTCAACGGCTTTCACTAAAAAACCCCTGGAAACGTGACTGATTGCCTGATTTTCAGTCAAAGCGGGCAAAACCTCACGCCAGCGCGCCATTTTTACGGCACAGCGCGATGCTGTAAACATCTTCCGCCAGTCGCTGGGCAGTGGCGACATCCTGCACATTACGCTTCACCAGCAGTTTGCTCAGGCAGCCTTCAAGGATCAGCTCCATCTGATCGGCGACCATACTGGGATTATCCAGCGCCTGCTCTACCAGAATCTCATGGGTGAACTGCCATGAGCCGCGTTTCTGCTGCTCAGCCAGCTGATGAATGGGCTGATCGGGCTGCGGGTAGAAGCTGCAGGCGGCGATAAACAGGCAGCCCGGAAAGCGTCCCTTACTGACCTGCTCACTCAGTACTTCATAGCGCGCCATCAGCTTCTGATCGGGTGACATCGACTCATCCAGCAGGATCTGGCGGCGCCAGGTTTCGATCTGCTGGCCGTGATAGCGCAGCGCATCATAGAGCAGAGCGTCACGATCGGGCCAGAATAGCTGAAGCTGCTCAAGGGTTAATTCAGTCTGTCCCGCCAGGGTTTCCAATGAGAGGGTGGCGGCGAGGCCGTTCTGTTCAAGCACATTCAATGCATGCTCAAGTATCTGTTCACGCTGCAAGTGACTCTCCTCTGGTATGCAGGCCCGGCAATTTCACCGGGCAATGACCTGACTCCAGTGTTGTTTACGGGGTAAGTTTCTGCAAATGCGCTATGAAGTCGGCTGCATTGAGAAACCCGGTGATGCGCGAGCCGGGGATTTCATGGCCCTGCGCATCGAAGAACAAAATTGTCGGTAAGCCCAGAACCTGAAGATGCTGCAACAGCGCGTTGTCGCTGGCGCTGTTGGCGGTGACGTTGGCCTGTAGCAGCTGTACCTTGCTCAGGCTATCGCGCACGGCGCTATCACTAAAGGTATATTTTTCAAACTCTTTGCAGGCGACGCACCAGTCGGCGTAGAGATCGACCATGGTGATGCGGCCGCGGGCCTGCTGCAGCGCGCTATTGAGCTGTTGCGGAGTCTGAAGCGTCTGGAACGGCAGCGGAGCTACAGCATGCTGCGCGGCCTGACTGCCAAAGGCCCAGTCCTGTAACGGACGCGCGCTGATCAGCGCAGCGGCCAGCATGATAATCTGCACCACGCGCCACTTACCGCTGCTGGCGCGCAGGCTGACGCTGAACGCCCAGCCGAAGAAGGCCACGCCGAGCAGGCTCCAGAGCCGCACTCCCCACGCGTCACCCAGCACCCGCTCCAGCAGGAACACGGGCAACGCCAGGATGACAAAGCCAAAGCCCTCTTTAACGGTTTGCATCCACGGGCCGCTTTTCGGCAGCAGCCGGTTACCAAACAGGGTCACGGCAATCAATGGTAAGCCCATGCCGACCGCATAGAGCCACAGCGTTCCGGCACCGGCCCACAGATTTCCGCTCTGCGCGATGTAAAGCAGAATGGCACTGAGCGGGGCCGTGGTGCAGGGCGAACAGATCAAACCGGCCAGCGCACCCATCAGGAAGACGCCGGGCAGCGATCCGCCCTGCTGGCGATTGCTCCACAGGGTCAGACGGGTTTGCAGGCTGGCGGGCAGTTGCAGCGTAAACAGGCCGAACATCGACAGCGCCAGCACGATGAACAGCAGGGAGAGCGTGAACAGCACGTAGGGGTGCTGCAACGCAGCCTGGAAGCGCAGCCCCGCGGCCGCGACCACCATCCCCAATAACGTATAGGTCAGCGCCATCCCCTGGACATAGACCATCGCCAGCGCAAACAGTCGGCCCAGCGAATAGTGGCGCTTGCCGCCAAGGATGATGCCGGAGATCAGTGGATACATCGGCAGTACGCAGGGCGTAAACGCCACGCCGATGCCGATTAATAACGCCCAGAGCGGAGAAAAGGGCAGCGGACTGGCAGGCGCGGGCTGAGCACTGACCGGCGCTGGCGCGCTGCTGGCTGCAATCTCACTTACCGGCACGCTGCGTATCTCAGGCGGGTAACAGAACCCGGCGGCGGCACAGCCCTGATACGTGACGCTGAGCGTGGCATCAGGGCCTGCCTGTTTCAGCGTCACCGGCAGCGTCAGGTCCTGCGGATAGATCTCACTTTTGCCGAAGAATTCATCTTCATGCGGCTGACCGGCGGGCAGCGTCAGCGGCGCAATGGTCGCGTTCTGCGGCGTGATGTGGATCTGCTGGCGATAAAGGTAGTAACCCGATTTCACTTTCCAGTGCAGGTTGAGCTGCGCGCCCTGCTGGTCAAAGTCAAACGTAAACGCCTGATCGACCGGCACAAAGCGGCTGGTCGCCGGATTTGAAAAGAGGGATGCGTGCGCCTGCAGACAGATAAACAGCGTTAGCAGAAGCGTAATTAAGCGAGAGATGCGTGCAGCCATGACAAGTATTCACTGTCTCCATATTGAACCGGCAGCGCCAGCAGTTCGGGTACGTCGTAAGGATGTGATTCTTTGAGCAGATCGCACAGCGCCTGTTGATGATCGCTGTCGCACTTCAGCAGCATCTGGACTTCGCTGCTCTGCTCCATTTTGCCCTGCCAGAGATACCAGGAGGTCGCGCCTGGCAGCAGGGTGACGCAGGCCGCCAGTCGGGCTTCCAGCGCCAGGGCAGCAAGTTTTTCTGCCGTGGCCTGATCGGGCACGGTGCAGAGGATCACGACAGCGTTCATCCTGTGACTCCTGTTGAAAAGAGCGCCGATGATAGCACGCTCCATCCGTAACACGATGACGGCGCTATAACAGCAAGCCGCCAAAGACGAAGCCGGATAGTACCGACAGCGCAATGGCGATCACGCCGGGAATAATAAAGGCATGGTTAAAGACAAACTTGCCAATCCGGGTTGAGCCGGTGTCATCCATCTCCACGGCGGCCAGCAGGGTCGGGTAGGTCGGCAGCACAAACAGCGCCGAAACCGCCGCGAATGACGCGATGGCCGTCAGCGGCGTCACGCCCAGCAGCAGCGCGGCGGGCATCAGTGCTTTGGTGGTGGCGGCCTGTGAGTAGAGCAGCATGGAGGCGAAAAACAGCACCAGCGCCAGCATCCATGGATAGGTTTTCAGCGCGTCGCCCGCCAGCATCTGGATCTCCGCCAGATGCGCTTTGACAAAGGTATCGCCCAGCCAGGCGACGCCCATCACGCAGATACAGGCGCTCATGCCGGATTTAAAGGTACTGGCACTGAGGATTTCGCTGGTGTCGAGTTTGCAGGTCAGACTGATCAGCGTGGCGATGGTCAGCATAAATACCACAATCGCTTCGTTACGTGGCAGCGGCGGATTGGCGATCAGGCCGACGCTGGCGCTGGTCGCGGTGGCATAGAGCACCACGGCCACAATCCCTGTCAGAAACAGCAGCACCGACTTTTTCGCGCCCGGTTTTGCCTGGAAGACGCTGGCACCGCGCAGCGTGACTTCGCCTTTGGCGAGACGCGCCTGATAGACCTCATCATCTTTCAGCTCACGGCCCAGGAAGTTGGTCACCAGTGCCGCCAGGAAGAGACCCACCATAGTTGAGGGGATGGCAATCGCCAGCAGCGTGATATAGCTGACGCCGCGCGGTTCAAGCAGGGTGGCGAAGAAGACCACCGCGGCTGAAATCGGTGACGCGGTAATCGCGATCTGCGAAGCCACCACCGCAATCGACAGCGGTCGGGAAGGGCGAACGCCTTGCTCCTTCGCGACTTCGGCAATTACCGGCAACGTCGAAAACGCGGTGTGCCCGGTTCCGGCCAGCAGCGTCATCAGATAGGTCACGAGCGGGGCCAGCAGCGTGACATGGCGCGGATGACGGCGCAGCAGGCGTTCCGCCAGGCTCACCAGATAATCCATGCCGCCCGCCACCTGCATGGCGGCGATCGCGGCGATCACCGCCATGATGATTTCGATCACATCGAACGGGATAGCACCGGGTGCCATGCCAAATCCCAGCGTCAGCACCAGCACGCCCATGCCGCCGGCGAACCCGATGCCAATGCCGCCAAGACGCGCGCCCAACCAGATCGCCATTAAGACGATAAGCAGCTCAACCACAAACATGAATCACTCCTGTAAAGTAAACCGGTAAAACCTGGGTGTGCTGTGTAACAAAAAAAAAGGCACACCATGTTGATCGCGGTGTGCCTTTGGTTAACCAGCGTCGGTTAAGCCTTACTGTTCGTTTTCATCGGTATAACGTTTGGCTTTATAAACCGGGTACATCAGGTTCTGCACCGAGAAGATATCGTCCAGCTCACTTTCCGTCAGCAGGCCGCGCTCCAGCACCACCTCACGCACGCTTTTACCGGTCTCCGCACAGATTTTGCCAACGATATCGCCGTTGTGGTGGCCGATGTACGGGTTGAGATAAGTGACGATACCAATCGAGTTGAAGACGTAGGCTTCGCACACCGCGCGGTTAGCAGTAATGCCGTTGACGCACTTCTCCAGCAGGTTGTAGCAGGCGTTAGTCAGGATGCTGATCGACTCAAACAGCGCCTGGCCAATTACCGGCTCCATCACGTTAAGCTGCAACTGGCCCGCTTCAGAGGCCATCGTCACAGTAATGTCGTTGCCGATCACCTTGAAGCAGACCTGGTTAACGACCTCTGGCACGACCGGATTGACCTTGGCCGGCATGATAGAGGAACCCGCCTGCAGCTCTGGCAGGTTAATTTCGTTCAGGCCAGCGCGCGGACCGGAGGAGAGCAGGCGCAGGTCATTACAGATTTTAGAGAGCTTCACCGCCAGACGTTTCAGCGATGAATGGACCATCACATAGGCACCGCAGTCAGAGGTCGCTTCAATCAAATCTTCTGCTGGCACCACTGGCAGGTTACTGACTTCCGCCAGACGCTGAACCGCCAGGTGCTGGTAGCCTTCCGGCGTATTGAGGCGGGTGCCGATGGCGGTCGCGCCCAGGTTCACTTCCAGCAGCAGTTCAGCAGTGCGCAGAATGCTTTTGGTCTCTTCATTCAGCAGCACGCTGAAAGCGTGAAACTCCTGACCGAGGGTCATTGGCACGGCATCCTGCAGCTGGGTGCGGCCCATTTTCAGGATGGTCTGGAATTCATCGGCTTTGTGCTGGAAGCCTTCGGCCAGCTGGCTGATGCCATCAAGCAGCTTCAACAGCGAGCTGTAAACGGCGATGCGAAAACCGGTCGGGTAGGCGTCGTTAGTGGACTGGCATTTGTTAACATGATCGTTGGGGTTAAGGTACTGATATTCCCCTTTCTGGTGGCCCATCAGCTCCAGGCCGATGTTTGCCAGTACCTCATTGGTGTTCATATTGACCGAGGTCCCGGCACCGCCCTGATAGACATCCACGGGGAACTGGTCCATACAGCGACCGTTGTTCAGCACTTCGTCGCAGGCCTTAATGATGGTATCGGCAATGTTACGCGGGATGGTCTGCAGCTCTTTATTGGCCATCGCTGCCGCTTTTTTTACCATCACCATACCGCGGACAAATTCAGGTATGTCGCTGATTTTGCTGTTGCTGATATAAAAATTTTCAATCGCACGCAGAGTATGAACGCCATAATAGGCATCCGCCGGAACTTCGCGCATACCTAACAGGTCTTCTTCGATACGAATGTTGTTCGCCATGATAACCTTCTTGTTGTTGCCGCTAACCATCACAAAGGATGTGTTTATTTTGTTGTGGTGTGCCCGTGCCGACATATTATCCGTCTTCACCGTGGCATGTGCGATCATATTCTGATGCATAAGAAAAGCACGCATGCAGATCACTTAATGCTGCCGTCTGGTTAACGATATGTGAAGTTGGTTACAAAATTAACCCCGCAGGATAAATTTGACAGGATCGGTTGAAAATGGCGGCGCGGGTGCCCATCTCTTTTCTTATCATCCTCAGGATGAACGCTTTCTGCTGACCGGCACGCTGCCGTTCAGCCCCTACTTACAGGAGAGTACGGTGCGCTGGATACCGTTATTAGTCTTTTTTGTTCTGGCCTGGATCGAGATTTCGCTCTTCATTCAGGTTGCGCACGTCATGGGCGTGCTGCTGACCATGCTGCTGGTGGTCTTCACCTCGTGCATCGGGGTGTCACTGGTCAAAAATCAGGGCATGAAGAACTTCATGCTGATGCAGGAGAAGCTGGCGCGTAACGAAAGTCCGGCCAGTGAGATGATCAAAAGCGTATCGCTGATCATCGCCGGTTTCCTGCTGCTGTTGCCGGGCTTCTTTACTGACCTGCTCGGCCTGTTATTGCTGCTGCCACCGGTGCAGAAGCATCTGACGCTGAAGCTGATGCCTCATCTGCGCGTCTGGCGCGGACCGGGTGCCGGACCGGACAGCGGTTACACCATGGATGGCGAGTTCGAACGTAAAAACAGCGATCGCCTTGAGCACCATGACGATCACAAGGATCGTTAATCGCAGCGGTCACCTTTGAAAGCGCAGCCTCCGGGCTGCGTTTTTTATTTGTCGCGCCTTCTGTTCAAAAAGCCGCCACTTATCACGTTCGCGTAAAAAATTTGTTGTCCGCCCCCTTGAAAGCAGGTGGGTATGGCCCTATCTCTCTGGTCACGAGGCCGGAAGCCATGCAGCCCGGTGTTCAACCCCAAAACTGAATGATTGGACTTCTCAAAGGAGAGCTATCAAATGAAAATTCGTCCATTGCACGATCGCGTTATCGTCAAGCGTAAAGAAGTTGAAGCTAAATCAGCTGGCGGCATCGTGCTGACCGGTTCCGCAGCCGGTAAATCCACCCGTGGTGAAGTTCTGGCTGTCGGCAATGGCCGCATCCTTGAGAGTGGCGACGTTAAGCCGCTGGACGTGAGGGTTGGTGACGTCGTGATCTTCAACGAAGGTTACGGTGCTAAAACCGAGAAAATCGACAACGAAGAAGTGCTGATCATCTCTGAAAGCGACATTCTGGCGATTGTTGAAGCGTAATTTTTTCGCGTAACTCACTGAACGAAACGAATTTAAGGGACAATTGAAATGGCAGCTAAAGACGTAAAATTCGGTAATGACGCTCGCGTAAAAATGCTGCGTGGCGTGAACGTACTGGCAGATGCAGTAAAAGTTACCCTGGGCCCGAAAGGCCGTAACGTGGTTCTGGATAAATCTTTTGGTGCACCGACCATCACTAAAGATGGTGTTTCTGTGGCACGTGAAATCGAGCTGGAAGACAAGTTCGAGAACATGGGCGCGCAGATGGTGAAAGAAGTAGCCTCTAAAGCGAACGACGCTGCGGGCGACGGTACCACCACTGCAACCGTACTGGCACAGTCAATCATCACCGAAGGCCTGAAAGCGGTCGCAGCGGGTATGAACCCGATGGACCTGAAGCGCGGTATCGACCAGGCAGTTATCGCTGCGGTTGAGAAACTGAAAGCGCTGTCTGTGCCTTGCTCAGACTCTAAAGCGATTGCGCAGGTTGGTACTATCTCTGCTAACTCCGATGAAACCGTAGGCCAGCTGATTGCTCAGGCGATGGAAAAAGTCGGTAAAGAAGGCGTGATCACCGTTGAAGAAGGCACCGGCCTGCAGGACGAGCTGGATGTGGTTGAAGGTATGCAGTTCGATCGTGGCTACCTCTCTCCTTACTTCATCAACAAGCCAGAAACTGGCGCGATTGAACTGGAATCTCCGTTCATCCTGCTGGCTGACAAGAAAATTTCTAACATCCGTGAAATGCTGCCAGTGCTGGAAGCCGTTGCGAAAGCAGGCAAACCACTGCTGATCATCGCGGAAGATGTTGAAGGCGAAGCGCTGGCAACGCTGGTGGTTAACACCATGCGCGGCATCGTGAAAGTGGCTGCGGTTAAAGCACCAGGCTTCGGCGACCGTCGTAAAGCTATGCTGCAGGATATCGCTATCCTGACCGGTGGTACCGTGATCTCTGAAGAGATCGGTATGGAACTGGAAAAAGCGGCGCTGGAAGATCTGGGCCAGGCTAAACGCGTTGTGATCAACAAAGACACCACCACCATCATCGACGGTGTGGGTGAAGAGGCGACAATCCAGGGCCGTGTGACCCAGATTCGTCAGCAGATCGAAGAAGCAACCTCTGACTACGACAAAGAAAAACTGCAGGAGCGCGTAGCGAAACTGGCAGGCGGTGTAGCCGTTCTGAAAGTAGGCGCAGCAACTGAAGTTGAAATGAAAGAGAAGAAAGCCCGCGTTGAAGATGCGCTGCACGCAACCCGTGCTGCTGTCGAAGAAGGCGTGGTTGCAGGTGGTGGTGTGGCGCTGGTTCGCGTTGCCGCACAGCTGGCCGATCTGCGTGGTCAGAACGAAGATCAGAACGTCGGTATCAAAGTTGCGCTGCGCGCAATGGAATCTCCACTGCGTCAGATCGTCTCTAACGCCGGTGAAGAGCCATCCGTTGTTGCTAACAACGTGAAAGCGGGCGACGGTAACTACGGTTACAACGCGCAGACTGAAGAGTACGGCAACATGATCGACTTCGGTATCCTGGACCCAACCAAAGTGACCCGTTCTGCTCTGCAGTACGCGGCCTCTGTTGCGGGTCTGATGATCACCACCGAATGTATGGTCACTGACCTGCCAAAAGGCGACGCTCCTGATTTAGGCGGCGGCGCTGGCGGTATGGGTGGCATGGGCGGTATGGGCGGCATGATGTAATTGCCGTTGACTGCTTAAGTCATCACAGAACCCCCGATCGGAAACGGTCGGGGGTTTTTCTTTTGGGCAGGAAAATAGTATAAGTAGTGGCGCAATCGTTCGTCTTTCCTCTTGATATCTCCCGCTGTCTGCGCGCTGACTGTTGCCGCCCTGCCGGATTGACTTACTGCTGTAAGTTTATCGGGATGCGCCAATCTGCCAGCCTGAACTCAGTATGAAATATTGAGGTGATATAACGGGATTAAGGCAATGAATGTTCAGAAAAAAGTGATCTTTTTCTGCTACGCTGCCACCCGACTCTGATGATAATAAATGGGGATTACAATGCGGATTAACCTCTTGCTCGGACTGACGGCTGGCGCGTTATTGCTGGCGGGCTGCAGCAGCTCTACGCAACTCTCTTCAGCAGGACAGCGTGTAACGTTTACCGATCAGCAGCCTGGCAATAACTGCCAGCTTCTGGGCAATATCACCGGCTCACAGAGCAACTGGCTGAGCGGTGCAGGCGGCGAAACCAGCGCACTGCGCGGTGCAGCCAATGACCTGCGCAATCGTGCAGCGGAGATGGGCGGCAACGTCATTTATGGGGCAACCAGCCCGACGCAGAATCTGTTGTCCGCGTTCGCGCCACTCGACAGCAAAATGACCGGCCAGGTTTATAAGTGCCCATAATGTGAATCGGGCGTCTGCTTTATGTAATCGGCCAGCTTTTTGCTGGCCGTTTTTATTCCTGACGTAACTGTAAATCTAACGGTGTTTTACTTGGCTCTCCACCAATTTCACGCGCCAGCTTTGGCACCAGATAACCCGAGACCTGTGACAACAGCGCACGCACCAGTTGACGGGCTTCCTCATCTGACACAAAGAAGTGCGCGGCACCCTGTACCTTATCAAGCACATGCAGATAGTAGGGCAGAATACCGGCATCAAACAGCGCATTGCTCAGGGTGGCCAGCGTCCGGGCATTATCGTTGATACCACGCAACAGCACGCTCTGATTCAGCAGGGTGACACCGGCACGCTTCAGGCTGCTCATCGCCTCACGCAATTCATCATCGATCTCCTGCGCATGGTTGATGTGCGTCACCATCAGCACCTGCAGGCGGGTTTCGCTGAGCATCTGACAGAGCTGATCGGTGATGCGCGCCGGGATCACGACCGGTAAGCGGCTGTGGATGCGCAGACGCTTCAGGTGCGGGATCTGTTCCAGCGCCGCGATCAGCCAGGCGAGCTCATGATCTTTCGCCATCAAGGGATCGCCGCCGGAAAAAATGATCTCATCCAGCTCGGGATGATCGGCGATATAGTCCAGTGCAGCCTGCCAGCTACGCTTGTTGCCGGGATTGTCCTGATAGGGGAAATGACGACGGAAGCAGTAGCGGCAATTGACGGCGCAGCCGCCTTTTACCAGCAATAATGCCCGGTTTCGGTATTTATGCAGCAATCCAGGTACAACGTTGCTTTGTTCATCGAGTGGATCGGTGCTATAACCTGGCGCATCGATGAATTCCTGGCGGCGGGTCAGTACCTGAAGCAGCAGTGGATCGTGCGCATCGCCTTTTTTCATCCGGCGGATGAACGCATGCGGAACACGCAGGGCGAAAAGACGCCGCGCATCCGCACCTTCAGCCAGCTCGGTGTGCTGATCAAGGGCTAAAATCCGCAGTAATTCATCAGGTTCAGTGACAACATCCGCAAGTTGCTGCAACCAATCTTCTCTGGAAGGTGTTTTTAGGGTTACAATGTGTGCCATTTTTTTGGCTTAGTACCAGTGTCAATTTTCGTAGAGGGCCTTCATGGCGACTTATTCTAGCAACGATTTCCGTCCCGGTCTTAAAATCATGTTCGAAGGCGAGCCGTATGCCATCGAATCCAGTGAGTTCGTTAAACCGGGTAAAGGTCAGGCATTCGCACGCGTTAAAATGCGTCGCCTGCTGACGGGTTCTCGCGTTGAGAAAACTTTTAAATCTACCGACTCCGCTGAAGGCGCAGACGTTGTAGATACCAACCTGAACTACCTGTACAACGACGGCGAGTTCTACCACTTCATGCACCCGGAAAGCTTTGAGCAGTTCCAGGTTGAAGAGAAGACGGTAAGCGATGCAGCGAAATGGCTGCAGGATAACGCTGAATGTATCGTTACGCTGTGGAATGGTCGTCCAATCGCCGTTCAGCCGCCGAACTTTATCGAAGCGGAAGTTATCGAAACCGATCCAGGCCTGAAAGGTGATACTGCGGGTACTGGCGGCAAGCCAGCCAAGCTGTCTACCGGCGCCGTGGTGAAAGTGCCATTGTTCGTGCAAGAGGGCGAAGTGGTCAAAGTTGACACCCGCTCTGGCGAATACGTGTCACGCGTGAAATAAGATTCGCAGGCGCATCTTCTGGTGCGCCTTTTTCTTGTCTGAGAGAAAAAAATGATCAAGCTGGCAAAATTAATCGCATTCGCGTTGCTGGTCTCTTCTGCGCTTAGCGCCTGCAACACATTCCACGGTTTTGGCGAAGATGTCTCCCACTTAGGCGGTGCCATTTCGCGTGCGGCAAAATGACCTTAACTGATTGTCCTTTTTAGAGTCCCGCCCGCAGCAACTGCCTGAAATCCGGCTATGCTTAAAGCGCTGTACTTTACATCCATCAAAAAGGACATTGTTATGTTAAAGAAAAGTATTGCTGCAATCTTCTCTGTACTGGTGCTCTCTTCTCTGCTGACGGCGTGTAATACCACGCGCGGTGTCGGTGAAGATGTCGAGGCGGGCGGCCAGGCGATTCAGAACAGCACGAAGTAACCTGTTATTCCAACCGGTACGAAAAGCTTTTCGTACCGGCTTGTCATAATCTGCACTATTACTGTTTTACCCAGATTAGCTCCTCGACCGGGAAACCATCCCGACGCGCCTGCTCAACCAGTTTCTCTTTTACGCCCGGCTCCAGTTGGGGTGTCCGTGACAGTATCCAGAGATAGTGGCGATTTGGGCCGCACACCAGCGCATAGCGATAGTCGGGATCCAGTGCGATAACGTTATAGCCGCCGTAGAAGGGACCAAAGAAAGAGACTTTCAGCGACGCACGCTGGGGTTCACCAGTGAAGTAGGCTTTACCGACGCTCTCCTGCCAGCGCTGCTTTTTGACGTTATAGCCACGATTAATCACCTTCAGGCCGCCATCTTCACGCGGGCTGTAGTTTGCCGTCACCTGCTCAAGGCCACGCTCAAAGGGATGGTTGAGGCGGGCAATCTCATACCACTGACCGAGATAGCGCTGACTGTCAAAGTTATCAATGACCGTGACGTTCTTTGGCGGCGTGGTGCTACAGGCAACTGAGAGAAAAGCACTCAGGCTGGCAACAACTGTTTTCCATGGAGACATAGTGGGATTCCTTTGTGATTTAACCGCTTAAGTATAGAAGCCGAAACGCTGTTTTTGGCAGCGCGGGCACGAGATTGTTTGCCGCAGGCATTGCAGGTAGACTTCCCCCCCTAATTTGTATCAGGAGTCATCACCATGAGCGAAACGGCAAGCTGGCAACCAAGCGCATCCATCGCCAATTTGTTAAAACGTGCCGCTATTTTAGCCGAAGTGCGTCGTTTCTTTGCCGATCGCGGCGTGCTGGAAGTCGATACGCCGGCGATGAGCCAGGCAACGATTACCGATATCCATCTGGTGCCCTTCCAGACGCGCTTTGTCGGGCCTGGTGCGGCGCAGGGGCGCGATCTCTGGCTGATGACCAGCCCGGAATATCATATGAAACGCCTGCTGGCGGCGGGCAGTGGCCCGATCTACCAGATGGCGCGCAGCTTCCGCAATGAAGAGGCGGGACGGCACCATAACCCCGAATTTACCATGCTGGAGTGGTATCGTCCGCATTACGACATGTACCGTCTGATGAACGAAGTCGACGATCTGATGCAGCAGGTGCTGGAGTGTGACAGCGCCGAGTCGCTCTCTTATCAGCAGGCATTTATCCGCCATCTGGATCTGGATCCGCTGTCAGCGGACAAAGCGCAGTTGCGTGAAGCGGCCGAGAAGCTGGGTGAAGGTGAGCTGGCGCGCGCAGAAGAAGATCGCGACACCTTACTGATGCTGCTGTTTATGCTGGGTGTGGAACCAAAGATTGGTCAGGATAAACCCTGCTTCGTTTATCACTTCCCGGCCAGCCAGGCAGCACTGGCGGAGATCAGTACGGAAGATCATCGTGTGGCCGAGCGTTTCGAGGTCTATTACAAGGGCATTGAGCTGGCGAACGGCTTCCGTGAACTGACCGACAGCCGTGAGCAGCGTCAGCGCTTTGAGCAGGATAACCGTCGCCGTGCAGCGCGCGGCCTGCCTGTGCATCCGATTGATACCTATCTTTTGGATGCGCTGGCGCATGGCATGCCAGCCTGTTCCGGGGTCGCGCTGGGTATCGATCGCCTGATCATGCTGGCGTTGAAAGCGGAGTCATTGAGTGAAGTGATCGCGTTTCCGGTGGATCGTTGTTAAAAGTCCGGGTTAAAAGGGCAGGGATGGCCCATCTGATCGCAAAGGAAACCTGCATCCCTGCAGGTCGGCCTCGCCATCCTGGCTCGGACGCTTTGCTCTTCAGATGGGCCACCCCTGCCCGTCAGGCTAAGGCATTGCTGTTAGTCTAAAATCCCGCCAATCAGCTGCTGCTATCCGGAAACTCCTGAATGGTTACCGGCAGCGTCAGCTTCTGGTCGTTTCGCAGCACCTGTACATCAATTACTGAACCCGGACGAATTTCGGCCACCTGATCCATGGTCTCCTGCGCGGAGATGGCTGGCTTGCCGTTGACGCTGAGCAATACATCATTGGCCTGAATCCCGGCTTTATCTGCGGGTCCATCTGGCGTGACCACACTGACAATAATCCCCTGAACCCGATCCAGATTGCTGCCCTGTCCGTGCAGCGGCGGCAACTCACGCCCGGTAATGCCGATATAGCCGCGGATGACCCGACCATCACGAATCAGCTTATCCATGATTTTCGACGCTAAGACAGTTGGAATGGCGAAACCGATGCCTTCCGGGGTTTCACCATCATTACTCTTATCAAACGTCAGGGTGTTAATGCCCATCAGTTCGCCAAGCGAGTTAATCAGCGCACCGCCGGAGTTACCCTGGTTGATTGAGGCATCGGTCTGCAGGAAGTTCTGCCGGCCTGACGAACTCAGACCTACGCGGCCTGTGGCGCTGATAATGCCCTGCGTTACCGTCTGACCGAGGTTATAGGGGTTACCGATTGCCATTACCACATCGCCGATATGCGGCTGCCGGTTGGGATTAATCGGGATAACGGGCAGGCCTGAAGCGGTAATCTTCAGCACCGCCAGATCGGTCATACCATCGGAACCCACCAGCGTCGCTTCAAAGAAGCGGCCATCCTGCAATGCCACGATAATCTGATCGGCATTGTTGATCACATGCTTGTTGGTGAGGATGTAGCCTTTCGTATTCATGATCACCCCTGAACCCAGGGTGGTGATGCCACGATTGTTGTTGCCGTGGGCGCTGCGGTTGTAAACGTTCACAACGGCAGGCACGGCGCGGCGCACCCCCTGATTGAAGCTAAAGGGCGTTTCGTCGGTAATATTTTCGTGGTTATAGAGGGCGTCGCTGCCCATACGCAGTGCAGGCAGTGCTGCGAGCAAAATACCCGCCACAATCAGGCCCAGCACCACGGCACGCAAAAGTTTAAGAAACATGGTGTTAAATCACGCCAGGGGAGATCGCAGGGGAGAATAACATGAGAGCGGCGGACACACACGCGCTTGTGTCCGCCGTAATGCGAGGTTTATCTCAACAACAGATAGATACTTTCATCGCCGCGCACCACATTCAGTGCCAGTACCGGCGGTTTTCCTTCCAGAATTTTACGCATTTCTGCAATGGTCTGAACGCGATTGCGGTTAACGCCGATAATCACATCATCTTTCTGCAGACCAACCTGTTCGGCTGGCGTACCTTTTTCGATGGTATCGACCTTCACGCCTTTATCACCGGTTTTGGTCTGTCCATCACTCAGGGTTGCGCCCTGAAGTGCAGGTGACATCAGCTGAGCGCTGGCGGTACTCTGGGCGCTCTGTTCCAGCGTGACGGTAACGGTTAGCGGCTTACCTTCGCGCAGCAGGCCAAGTTTAACCTGCTCGCCTGGCGGCGTGGTGCCCACTTTGACGCGCAGCTCTGCGAAGCTGGTAATTGGCTTATCGTTAATCGACGTAATGATATCGCCTGACTTCACGCCTGCTTTCTGTGCGGCAGACTGCGGTAAGACTTCTGAAACAAAGGCGCCGCGCTGCGCATCGACATTGAACGCTTTAGCCATATCGGCCGTCATTTCAGTGCCTTTGATGCCGAGCTGACCGCGCTTCACTTCACCAAATTTGATTAGCTGCTGCGCGAGGTTCATCGCCATATCGCTCGGAATCGCAAAGCCGATGCCGATGTTGCCGCCGCTGGAGGCCAGAATCGCAGTATTGATACCAATCAGCTCACCGTTAAGGTTAACCAGCGCGCCGCCCGAGTTACCGCGGTTAATGGCCGCATCGGTCTGAATAAAGTTTTCCAGCCCTTCCAGGTTCAGGCCGCTGCGGCCCAGCGCCGAGATAATCCCGGAGGTGGCGGTCTGTCCCAGACCAAACGGGTTACCGATCGCCACCGCGAAATCACCCACTTTCAGCTGATCGGAGTCTGCGACTTTCACCTGGGTGAGGTTTTTTGCACCCTGAATCTGAATCAGCGCGATATCGGTCTGCTCATCATGGCCGATCAGTTTGGCTTCATATTCGCTGCCGTCGCCAAGCTGTACGTTGATCTTATCCGCACCGTTAACCACGTGATTGTTAGTCAGCACATAGCCTTTAGCGGCGTCAATGATGACGCCAGAACCTAAGCCTTCAAATGGCTGCGGCTGACTGTTTCCGCCAGGCATCTGGCCGAAAAAACGCTTCAGGGGTTCAGGAATATCCTGAGCCTGCGCACCGGAATCAGTGCCTTCCACGTGAACACTGACCACGGCAGGTAACACTTTTTCCAGCATCGGTGCCAGACTTGGCAGCGGCTGGCCCGCAATTTGTGCTGGCAGCGTTGCCATCGCGTCTGGCGCGGCGGCAAGGCTCATCCCAATACTCAGGGCTAATGCGCTAAACAGGCGTGCTTGTTTTTTCATTGCTACAACGCTCTCGCTGCAAAAGGTGGGAGGAATTAATGAGTGTGACAGTCGTTTGCGGTCAGGGTTCGCAAAAACAGTGGGCGCAGACAGGCTGCGCCCCAAAAAGATTAGTCGCGGGCAGGGCGCTCGCCACGCAGTAAACCGGATGCGCCTTCAGAGTAGTCGCGTGGCATCTGCACTGGCACCTGATCGTTGTCCGCTTCAGCTTCAGTCAGCTGATAGGCAAACGGATTTTTCTGGCCAGGCAGATTTGGCAGCAGGTCATTCGAGCCTTTTGCCATATGCTGATAGAGCTGACGATAGTCACGCGCCATGTTGTCCAGCAGCTCCGCGCTCTGCGCGAAGTGGTTGGTCAGCTCTTCGCGATAATCAGCCAGCTCCGCTTTCGATTTTTCCAGCTCATACTGCATGCTGCGCTGCTCACGCAGCTTTTTGTTGCCAAAACGCATGGCGACTGCGCCGACAATAATACCTACCACTAAACCAATTAGCCCGTATTCCCAGGTCATAATGACTCCCGTGTTATTTCCATTGTTCCGTAGGGCGTTACACCATATTCAATAATAGTCACTATACCCGTTAATCTTATGGATGTGGAACTCCGGAGCAGCATGGCTTAGTGTAGAACGGCCTTTTTTTCAGCAACCGTGGTATCAATCAGACACCATTCAGGGACTTTGAAACAATAATGCAAACCTCAACTCCGCTTGCACGCTATGAGCAGGCGCTGTCGCAGGGCGAATTCAGGCCCGATGACGTACAACGTGAAGCGATTACCCGTTTAGACGCGCTGCAGCAGGCGCTGGTTGCCCGGCAACAATCCGCCGTGCCTTCCTCATCCGGCCTGCTGGGACGCCTCTCTAAATTGATGGGCAAAGAGAAAAACGAGACGGCACAACCGGTACGCGGGCTCTATATGTGGGGCGGTGTCGGTCGCGGTAAGACCTGGGTCATGGATCTCTTTTTTCAGTCTATTCCTGGCGATCGCAAACTGCGTCTGCACTTCCACCGCTTTATGCTGCGGGTACACGAAGAACTTACGCAGCTTCAGGGCCAGAGCGATCCGTTACTGATCGTGGCGGACAAATTCAAAGCCGAAACCGACATCCTCTGTTTTGATGAGTTTTTTGTCTCCGATATCACCGATGCCATGCTGCTGGGCACGCTGATGGAAGCGTTGTTTGAACGCGGCATCGCGCTGGTCGCCACCTCGAACATTCCGCCGGACGATCTCTATCGCAATGGTCTGCAGCGTGCGCGCTTCCTGCCTGCGATTGAGCAGATAAAACGGCACTGTGATGTGATGAACGTGGATGCGGGTATCGACTACCGGTTACGCACGCTGACTTCCGCGCATCTGTGGAACTTTCCGCTCAACGCCGAGACACATGCCGAGATGGGCCGGATGTTCAAAGCATTGTCAGGCAGCCAGCCTGAAGCGGCACCGGTTCTGGAAATTAATCATCGCCAGATGCCGACGCTGGGCGTGAGCGAAGGCGTGCTGGCGATTAATTTCACGACCCTGTGCGGTGAGGGACGCAGTCAGCATGACTACATTGCGCTGTCGCGCCGTTTTCACAGCGTGCTGCTCTATGACGTGCCGGTGATGATCTACAAAACCGAAGATCAGGCGCGCCGTTTCCTGGCGCTGGTCGATGAGTTCTATGAACGTCATGTGAAGCTGGTGGTCGCGGCGGAAACGTCACTGACCGAGATTTATCAGGGCACGCGACTGAAGTTTGAATACCAGCGCTGTTTATCCCGACTCCAGGAGATGCAGAGCGAAGAGTATCTGCGTTTGCCGCACCTGCCGTGAGAATAAACAGGATAAATACCGAAATAGGGTTCGATTTTTGTAATCGACTTCTCTATAATCTTGCGACCCCACGTTACAGCAAAGGATTTTTTTCCCAAATCCTCTGTGTTCCAGTAACTCTATCCGAAGGGGTGGCTTGCTGGTCAAAATGGTCGTGTGAGCCTCATTCGTTTACTTAAGCGTTTGGGATTTCACCAACGTGTAACTTAATTTGGGTAAGCTTTTCGATGAAAACTTTTACAGCTAAACCAGAAACCGTCCAACGTGACTGGTTTGTAGTTGACGCAACGGGCAAAACTTTGGGTCGCCTGGCGACTGAACTGGCGCGCCGTCTGCGTGGTAAGCATAAAGCGGAATACACTCCGCACGTTGATACGGGTGATTACATCATCGTTCTGAACGCAGAAAAAGTTGCTGTAACCGGCAACAAGCGTACTGACAAGATCTACTATCACCACACCGGCCACATCGGTGGTATCAAACAGGCGACCTTTGAAGAGATGATTGCTCGCCGTCCTGAGCGTGTGATTGAGATCGCGGTTAAAGGCATGCTGCCGAAGGGCCCGCTGGGTCGTGCTATGTACCGTAAACTGAAAGTTTACGCAGGCAACGAGCACACCCATGCGGCACAGCAACCGCAAGTTCTTGACATTTAATCGGGATTAAAGGCAATGGCTGAAACTCAAAACTACGGCACTGGTCGCCGCAAAAGCTCTACCGCTCGCGTATTCATCAAGCCGGGTAGCGGTAACATCGTAATTAACCAACGTTCTCTGGAACAGTACTTCGGTCGCGAAACTGCCCGCATGGTAGTTCGTCAGCCGCTTGAACTGCTGGACCTGGTTGGTAAATTCGATCTCTATGTCACTGTTAAAGGTGGCGGTATTTCTGGTCAGGCTGGTGCGATCCGTCACGGTATCACCCGCGCTCTGATGGAATACGACGAATCATTGCGTGGCGAACTGCGTAAAGCAGGCTTCGTTACTCGTGATGCGCGTCAGGTTGAACGTAAGAAAGTCGGCCTGCGTAAAGCACGTCGTCGTCCTCAGTTCTCCAAGCGTTAATTGTTTGCAGCTCCGGCTGCAGCAATTGGCTCAAAAAACCCGCTTCGGCGGGTTTTTTATTTTCTGGCTTCCCACGACTTCCCGCGAAAACCGTAACATCGCGCTCAATTTACCTGCAAAGATTCATTACACGCCCACAAGCAGCCTAAAATCTGGTAAACTCTGTGTCACTTTGCGCCCGCAGGCCGGTGCGTTATGCGCCTTCCCTCTGTCGGGGCGTCAGTATCTGTGACGCGGCTAACCAGGTTGCGTGCGAGTTCGATAAGCTGGTGAATCGCCGTGTGGTTGGCTATTCGCAGTATCTTTTTGTGAACAAACTTGGAGGTTTTCATGGCTGTCGCTGCCAACAAACGTTCGGTAATGACGCTGTTTTCTGGTCCTACTGACATTTTCAGCCATCAGGTTCGTATCGTCCTGGCGGAGAAGGGTGTCAGCGTAGAGATCGAGCAGGTCGAAATGGATAACCTGCCGCAGGATCTGATTGACCTCAATCCGTATCGCACGGTACCAACGCTGGTAGATCGTGAGCTGACGCTGTATGAATCACGCATCATCATGGAATATCTGGATGAGCGCTTCCCGCATCCGCCACTGATGCCGGTTTATCCGGTTGCCCGTGGTGACAGCCGCCTGATGATGCATCGCATCGAACAGGACTGGTACAGCCTGATGCGGAAAGTCGAGAACAGCACGGGTCAGGAAGCCGAAGCCGCACGCAAGCAACTGCGTGAAGAGCTGCTGGCCATCGCGCCACTGTTTGGCCGTACGCCTTACTTCATGAGCGAAGAGTTCAGTCTGGTCGATTGCTACCTGGCGCCGCTGTTATGGCGTCTGCCTTCCATGGGCATCGATCTGATCGGCTCGGGTTCAAAAGAGCTGAAAGGTTACATGAACCGCGTATTTGAGCGTGACTCTTTCCTTGCTTCATTAACTGAAGCTGAACGTGAAATGCGCCTGCAAGCCCGGGCTTAACGTATGGAAATGTCGCAACTTACTGCACGTCGTCCCTATCTGCTGCGCGCCTTCTATGACTGGTTGCTCGACAACCAGCTGACGCCGCATCTGGTGGTCGACATTAATCTGCCGGGTGTGCAGGTGCCGCTGGAGTATGCGCGTGATGGTCAGATTGTCCTGAACATTGCGCCACGCGCTGTCGGTAACCTCGACCTGGCCAATGATCAGGTGTCGTTCAACGCCCGCTTTGGTGGCGTTCCTCGCCAGGTTAACGTGCCGATGGCGGCGATTCTGGCGATCTATGCACGTGAAAACGGTGCCGGCACGATGTTTGAACCGGAACCCGCTTACGAGCTGGGTATGCAGGAGGCGTCAGAAGGTCAGGAAGAGACTATGATGTCCGTGATTGATGGTGATCGTCCTGACGACGCTAGCGATGACGAGACGCCGCCTGATGACGATCCACCGCCACGTGGCGGACGGCCTTCACTGCGCGTCGTGAAATAGCAGTGAATGTGAATACCCGCCCATCCGGCGGGTATTTTTTTGCCTGTCAGCCATAAAAAAATCCGGCTGCCTGCGCAAGCCGGATTTTTCAGCAGACCTTCGCGATTAGTAGACGTCGCGCAGGTAGCGTTTCTCTTTCTTCAGCTGATCGACATAGTCGGCAGCGCGCTCGGTGGAGAGACCACCAAACTGGCGAACCACTTCATACAGCGCATTATCCACATCCTTCGCCATACGCGAGGCATCGCCACAGACGTAGAAGTAAGCCCCTTCCTGCAGCCAGGCGTAAAGCTCAGCGCCCTGTTCCAGCATCCGGCTCTGCACGTAGATCTTCTTCTCCTGATCGCGTGAGAAGGCCAGATCCAGACGGGTCAGCAAGCCGTTATCCCGCCAGGCCAGCAGCTCATCCTGATAGATAAAGTCATGTTCCTGATGCTGATCGCCGAAGAACAGCCAGTTTTTTCCCTGCGCGCCGGTTGCCTGGCGCTCCTGCAGGAAGGCGCGGAACGGTGCGATACCTGTGCCCGGTCCCACCATGATCAGTGGTGCGCTGTTATTGGCAGGGACGCGGAACGCTTTATTGGGTGAGATAAAGATGGCGGGCTTCTCACCACGACGCACGCGTTCGGCCAGATAGGTCGAGCAGACGCCACCGCGATTACGGCCGCCACTGTGATAACGCACAGAGGCAACGGTCAGGTGCACCTGATTCGGATGGGCTTTAGAGCTGGATGAAATTGAGTAAGCACGATGCTGCAGTGGGCGCAACAGGGCAACAAACTCCGGCACTGTCAGCGTGCGCGTCAGTTCGAGTTGCAGCAGGTCAAGGGTATCTTTGCCCCACAGCCAGACGCCCAGCGCATCTTTATCATCATGCTGTAAGACATGACGCAGTTCCTGATTGGTGGTGTTCTGTCCAACCCACTCGATTAACTTGCGTGACGGCTCAGAGATCTCAAACTGATAGGTCAGCAGGTCGCCGAGGCTGCGGTCAAAGCCAGGTACTGGTGTCTGGTAATCAGCATTAAGCTGGGTCAGCAGCAGGCTGACCAGTGAGGGTTCGTTGACCGGAATCACGCCCAGCGCATCGCCCGCTTCATACTTCAGGCCGCTGTCAGACAGGTCGAATTCGAAGTGACGAATATCTTTGGCTGACTGCTCGCCTGACAGGCGCTTATTCGTGATCAGCGCGGCGGCATACGGATTCGATTTGTTGCTGCCTGGAATGACCGGCGCTTCAGGCGCGCTCTCCAGCACGGTGCCGCTGCTGCCTGCGCTGGCGGCAAACTGTGGCATTGAGCTGTTCAGCCACTCGCTGGACGGCTCTTCATAGTCGATATCGCAGTCAATGCGATCCACCACGCGTTTTGCACCCAACTGCTCAAGGCGCATATCGATGAATTTGCCCGCCTGACAGAAGCCATCGTAACCCGTATCGCCAATCGCCAGCACGGCGAAATGCATCTGCTCCAGACGCGGTGCGGTACTGGCAGAGATCGCATCCCAGAACAGCTGTGCGTTGTCCGGCATCTCACCTTCACCATAGGTCGAGGTGACAATCAGTACATGGCGCATGGTGGCAAACACGTCGAGATCGACATCGCCCAGCGCCTGAACCACCGGCACCAGCCCTTTCGCACGGGCAGATTTCGCAGCGGTCTGCGCCAGCGCTTCGGCATTGCCGGTCTGAGAGCCGTACAGAATATGCAGTTGCGTGGTCGCGGCTGCGCCCGTGCCTGCAGCTGGTTGCTGCTTGTCTTCTAAGACCAGCAAACGGGAGTGAAGGCCTGCGAGAAAGCCAGCCAGCCAGTACTTCTGATCGCCATTAAAAGGTGCATCTTCTGGAATATAAGGAATTTTCATGGGTACTTTTACTCAATCCCGTTCTCGCCCGATATCAGTGGCGTTCCCCGGTCTGAAAGCGGTCCCGCCTCCCCGCGCCGCAGCGTGTGCAGCAGGGGAAAGCGGTTCTGCCTCTGTCCGGTACAACGATTAATCCGGGCAATGATCAATTAATAATATTCAGTTCAGCCTGATCAGTATCACTGTCAGGAGAGTTTACCCACCGCAGCGGCAATTTCCGGCAATGCCGCACGTGCAAACAGCTCTTCAAAGTCAGGCAGGTGGCCCAGCACTTCCCGGTTACAGGCATCCTGATACATGATCCAGCCGTAGGTCGCCAGACTGTCCATGGAGCGGATGTTACGTTGCGTCAGTGCCGCTTTGTAATCTGACATGCGTTTAGTACCAATCAGACTGGCCAGTTCATCATCGCTGTAACTCTCAATGGCAGAACGGGCATGACGTTGCAGCTTGCTGACCAGTGAAAAGTCTTCCGTCATCAGCAGATTGCGGACCGCTTTTTCCACCGCAGCATCTTCAACCGGCGTGCCTTTTGGCAACTTCGCCAGTGCCAGCTGCTGGGCAAAGCTCAGCACGGTGTAGTTGTTCAGCAGGACAAACATCTCCTGCGTATCGGTCGCGCCATAGGCCGGAACGGCACCGTTGGCGATGGTTTTACCCTGACGCCACGCGGCTTTGAATTTCGCTACCTGATGGCCTGCCAGCGCCGTGGACAGCTCTTCGAGCAAATCTTTGCGGCTCTTGGCTTTCAGGATCTCGCCGCCATCCTGATAGAGCAGCAGCGAGCGCGGCATCACGTAAACAAAGTGGTGGCACTCCGTTTCC
The DNA here is from genome assembly GCF_004792415.1 of Pantoea vagans. Classification (NCBI taxonomy): domain Bacteria; kingdom Pseudomonadati; phylum Pseudomonadota; class Gammaproteobacteria; order Enterobacterales; family Erwiniaceae; genus Pantoea; species Pantoea vagans. Next base: position 3,674,461 of record NZ_CP038853.1, on the reverse strand, counting down.
CAGTTCTCCAGCAGCCACGCGGCACGTGGTGACTGGGTCGCCTCCAGGTGCCAGTTCAGCATGGTCAGCACGGCCTGCTTGTGCACCTGCGCCATCTCATCCTGATCCGCAATCGATCCGAAGCGTACTGAATCACCTGCAGCGTGGCTGGCCAGCGATCCATACGGGTCGTACTGGTAAGCAAAGCCGCCGCTCATACCGTTGCCAAATCCTTTACCAAAGGTGCCGAGGTTGAGGATGGCACCGTTAGTCATATATTCGCAGCAGAAGTCACCCACGCCTTCAACCACAGCCGTTGCGCCGGAGTTACGTACTGCGAAGCGGTCGCCAGCCTGGCCCTGCACGAACAGTCGTCCGCCAGTCGCGCCAAACAGGGCAAAGTTACCGATCAGCACGTTGCCATCGCCATCCTGCGCGCCGCCGCCAGGCGACATCACAATCAGCTCACCGCCACACTGTCCTTTGCCGACACCGTCGTTACAGGTGCCGTAATGGGACAGCTGCATGCCATCGTTGCAGAAGGCGCCAAATGACTGACCGGCAGATCCGGTGGTGGAAATTTTTACGCTCTCAGGGGCCAGATAGCGTCGACCGCGATCGTCGGTCATGACTGCAGGCATCGCCTGCAACTGCTGTGTGCTGAGCTGATGGTTCAGCATGCGCTCAATGTCGATGGCCAGCTGGCCGCCGACGCTTTTGTTGCGGTTGTTCAGGACGATGCTGTTGCCCAGTGAGACGGCAGGATTTCCCTGCTCAACCAGAGACTGCTTAACCTGCTCAATCCAGCCGTCATCCAGCTCAAAATCTTTTTCCAGGTAAACCGGCTTGTCGATTTTCAGCTCTGGCACCACGGTGAGCATGGCGCGTAAGTCGAGTTTGCCGACCTCCAGCGGATGATCCATCAGGTGCAGCAGGTCAGAGCGACCACGCGCCTCACGCAGGGAGCGCAGGCCCATACGTGCCAGAATTTCACGTACTTCATGCGCGACGTTGAGGAAATACTGCGCCAGCTGACGCGGGTCGCCATCAAAGGCCTCGGCGTTGGTGGTTAAGCCAGCCGGGCACTTCACGTTGCAGTTCTTTGCCATCACGCATTTCAGCATCATCAGCGCGGTGGTACCGAACTCAAAGCTATCGCCGCCCAGCAGGGCTGATTTCACCACATCGCTGCCGGTCTGCTGCGCGCCAGAGCAGCGCAGCAGCACTTTCTCACGCAGGCCGTTGGCACACAGCGCCTGGTGGACTTCAGCGATGCCGATTTCGGCCACGCGTCCGGTATATTTCAGGCTGGTTACCGACGCCGCGCCGGTACCGCCGGTGTTACCCGCAACGTTAATCACGTCAGCACCGGCTTTAGCCACGCCAACTGCGATGGTGCCGATCCCTTCTGACGACACCAGTTTGACGATAACGCGCACCCGCGCAGCTTTGCAGTCGTGGATCAGCTGCGCCAGATCTTCGATGGAATAGGTGTCGTGATGCGGTGGCGGCGAGACCAGCTCGACGCCAGGCGTACCGCCACGGGCCGCAGCAATCTCTACGGTCACTTTGGCCGCCGGTAACTGACCGCCTTCGCCAGGCTTCGCACCCTGACCAATTTTAATCTCCAGCTCTTCCAGCATCGGATCCGCCAGATAGGCAGCCCAGACACCGAACCGACCCGAAGCCAGCTGTTTGATACGCGAGGCACGGATGGTGCCGTGACGGGAGTAATGCTCGCCGCCTTCACCGCAGTTGCTCATGCCGCCGACCATATTGGTGCCGTGTGCGACCGCTTCATGAGCCGGCGCGACCAGTGCACCGTGGCTCATTGCCCCGGAAGCAAAGGTACGGGTAATTTCACAGGCTGGCTGTACTTCGCTCAGCGGCAGTGAGGGCAGGGTGGTGAAGATACGTGACAGATAATCTGCCGCTTTACCGTATGCGGTCACTTTCAAAGCGCCAGTGACCACGTCGCTGCTCTCGATATCATCGCCGAAGCGGGATTTCAGGGCGCGGGACAGATTCTGCAGACGTTCACTCTCAGGCTTCAGCCCCTCAATCGCATCGGTCAGACGCAGCATAAAGTGATTCAGGCTGCCATCCACCGCTTCACACTCCATGCCACGAATAGCAAAGCCGTTGTTGGTCAGCGAGTAGCGTCCCAGCTTGCGACGGAACTCCGCTTCGCTGTCAATGTGGGTCAGATCAGCCGGGAATGTCAGAATGTCACGTAGCGCCGCCGGGCGACGTTTACGCTCTTCATACATCAGGCTTGAGAACTGGCGATAATCGGCCGTAATCGTAAAATTGTTGATCACGTCATCCGGAATGCGCTCGAAGCTGCTGTCTTTGAAGGTCTCTGGCTTGATGCCAAAAGCGTTATCCAGTTTTGCCAGTGTCATCAGACGAATGAAGTTGTCCTCTTCGCGCGCCTTGTCGGCAAAGCGAATCGGCTCTTCGGTCATGTCGATGAAGGTGCGCACGGCGATAGTGCCGTAGGAGTGACCTGCACCTTCTGCACGCTCTTTAAACAGGCCCAGCAACGGTACTTCAGATTCGCCCTGAATTCTGAGCGCGCTCTGGTGCCAGTCAACGGCCATCGCTGCGATGGCTGCGAAGCCCGCGCCACCCACCGGAGTTCTGATGTTCGGGAAATACTTTTTCAGCACCGGATCGTCAGTGTTGAGGAAGTTAGGCTCAAAGAATTCGCCGCTGCTGTAACTTTCAACGGTACAAAGGCCTACTTTGCCCATGGTTTTCATCAGCGCTTTTTCAGCGGCTTTGGCATAGCGCTTAAAGGCTTTGTTACCTTCTTCACCTTCACCAAATTTTTCCTCTGCACGCATCTGTACGCCCAGCGGATAGATAGCGGAAGCCCCGAAGCCGAGGGTGGCAGCAATGTGGTGCGAAGAGATGCTCTGGCCGCTTTCTACGACCAGAGAAACATCCAGACGCAGGCCTTCCTGCACCAGGCGCTGGTTAATGGCAGAAACCACCAGCAGCATCGGGATTGCGGCGTGCGTTGACGAGATGTGACGGTCAGTAAGCACGGCGATGCCACCCTGCGAACGGGCAAAATCCACGACCTGTTGCGCCAGGTCATCAATCGCTTTTTCCAGCGCATTTGCGTTCGCGGTGGTGCTCAGCAGATCTTTGCCGATTACCGGCTCATAGAGCATCTCAAAGCGGGCATAAGGGGCGATGGTCTGCTCGCGCAAACGCAGCATATCAAGGTGGCTGAGGATTGGGGTCGGCACCACAATCTGACGACCTTTGCTGCGGCCCAGATGCGGTTTCGCACCCAGCGCGACACGCAGCGTCATGCCATCCACTTCGCGGATTGAGTCCAGCGGCGGGTTGGTGACCTGAGCAAAGCGCTGAGAGAAGTAGTGCGCCATGCCGCCTTCATGATCGGATAAGCCGTTAATGGCGTTGCCGTAACCCATCGCGGAGATTTTCTCTGCGCCAGTGTTCAGCATCGGGTCCATCATGAACTTGAAGCTTTCCTGGTTGTAGTAGTAAGCCACAAAGCGCTGATAGGTTTTCAGATCGCCGCGATAACGCAGCGGTGAACCCTGCTGTTCTGCCGGGATCTCAGGCAGATCGTCAAGACCGACGCGCGCTTCACGCAGCAGCGCTGAATAATCTTTTTCTGCAGCCAGTTTTTCCAGCGCCTGCAGCGTGGTGTAGCTGCGTTTTTCATGGTGATCGAAATAGAGCATGCCGCCCGCTTCGATACGGCCGCGACGCAAGACGCTTTCGGGTGGGAAGGCGATCTGACCGGCTTCTGACATCGCACCGATATACTCAGCCGTTTCGACTGAGCGCAGTGGACGCAGGCCAAGACGGTCAAGACGGGCGCCAATCACTTCACCATTGCCAAAAATTAATGCTGCCGGGCCGTCGTTCTTCTCTTCGTACAGTGAGAAGTATTCCAGCATGTCACGCACTTCTGGCGACAGCGAACTGTCGTTTTCCCAGGCGGGCGGCATCATTGAAACCACGGCGGTGATCAGGTCGAGATCATCTTCCATCAGACGGCTGTGGATACTCTGGTCCAGACGCGAGCTGTCAGACTGACCTTTCGGCCGCACGATTTTCTTGCCACGGGCCAGTGCCAGCGCGGACTCAGCGATGCGGTTTTTACGATCGGTATTCAGCTCACCGTTGTGCGCCATCAGGCGGAACGGCTGGGCCATCGTGGTATGCGGATCGGTGTTGGTGGAGAAGCGGGTATGGAAAAACAGCCCACGCACCTGATGATCGGGATCGGTCAGATCTTTGAAGTAGGGGATCACTTCATTGGAATTCAGACGGGCTTTAAACACCTGGGTGCGCGACGACAGTGACAGCGGATAGAGGCCGCCAAATTCGCTCTCGGTAAACGCGCGGGCTTCAATCGTTAACAGGGCGCGGTAGATGCGTTGCTCGAAGTCGTTCTGGTCAACCACGTCCTGTGGCGCAGTGAAAATCCACTGCAGGATCGGTAACTGAAACTGTACGGCGGCCGGACGCGTCACGCTGCTGTCGAGCGGCATGTCACGCTTCATGATCACCGGCAGGCCAAAGCTGTTGAGTGTTTCATCGACCAGACGTTCGGCATTCGCGCGCAGCGCAGCATCTTTCGGCACAAAGAAGTTGCCGACGCCAAAGCGGCCCGCTTCCAGCGGCTGGCCGGTAATCTTGCGGAAGAAATGCAGGGAAAGGTCAACGTTGACCCCTGCGCCGTCGCCGACGCCTTCCGCTGACATACCGCCGCGGTGAGGCACCGTGCACAGGGCGCTGTGCGCCATCTGCAGAATTTCGTGGGTCTGCTCGCCGTCCTTGCGCGTAATGAAACCTACACCACAGCTGTCACTGCCTGCTGTCGGATCATACAAGCCATAGGATTGAGGTTTTTTAGTGGACATTGAGGGTCTCCTTAACTGCTTTGACATTACCTGCACTGTTTCAGGGTCTGAGCGCAACGAGCGCTATCATTTTCATCGCCATGCTCTGTCGAGCGCGCGTCATAGCCCTGAGCATTTCTCTCCAGACATCGATAAAACGTCCTTAATTGAGCTGCTCTCTGATTTCCGGTCTCTTAAAGGAGATGACTTAAACCGCGCGGGAGTCTTCTTGTTGCATAGATATGCCGAGACAATGGCCCGTCTGGAAAGCTTTCAGCGGATTTCCAACTTATCGGGAAAGCGTAATCAGGTCAAATAAGGTGGTCAGACAGGGTTAACAGGTGTTTTATCTGCGTAAGTTAATGAATTTATTGTTTTTTAAGGTTTAAAATGTATCACTCTGCTGCCTGCCGATCGGCCCATAAATGTGAACTGACTCACTGTAGTGCAGGCGTCAGATCTCTGCACCATGCTGGTGACGGGGTGTTAGACAGCATTAAATGCTGTTCAGAACCGTTGATGCATAGCATGTATCTGTTTTTCTTATGTCCGTCTATTTGAATGAAACAGCGGTTGGTTATAAGAAAAATTAATCAACACGGGCGTGCTTAAAATATCATTTAAGTTGAATGGGTATGCATGTAAACAGGGTGTGCCTGCGCAACAGGACGTTGCCAGGATATTGAAAACAGGCCATACGGAGAAATCACGAATTCGCAGGCGGCATTACAGATTATTCATTTGGCACAATCAGTCAAGGGTTTTAACCGCTTTGTCCTTAACGTCGCCGATTGGCTATGCGAATGCACCATAAAAGCGCATTTGATCCCGCATCTCCACGCGACGTGCCGGGACGTCAGCAGGCTAACTGCGCTATTATGAGGCTGTTTCTCTTCCAGGGAGTTGTTATGAAACAAATTCGTCTGTTGGCGCAGTACTACGTTGATTTAATGGTCAAGCTTGGACTGGTGAGGTTCTCGCTGCTGCTGGCGTCTGCGCTGGTGGTGCTGGCGATGATCGTCCAGATGGCGGTTACGATGGTACTGCGGGGTCATGTCGAGAGCATTGATGTGGTGCGTTCGGTTTTCTTCGGGCTGCTGATTACGCCCTGGGCGGTCTATTTTCTGTCGGTGGTAGTCGATCAGCTGGAGGAATCGCGGCAACGGCTGGCACGGCTGGTGGATAAGCTGGAAGAGATGCGCACCCGCGACCTGGAACTGAACCAGCAGATGAAAGAGACCATCACGCAGCTGAATCAGGAGATCAGTGACCGTAAAAAGGCGGAGCTGGCTCGCGAGCAGGTGATGGACAAGCTGCGTGAAGAGGTGACCCGTCGCGAGCAGGCACAGATTGAGCTGGAGCAGCAATCCTCCTTCCTGCGCTCATTCCTGGATGCTTCGCCTGACCTGGTTTTCTATCGCAACATCGATAAGCAGTTCTCCGGCTGTAATCGGGCGATGGAACTGCTGACCGGCAAAAGCGAGAAACAGCTGATTGGCCTGACGCCACGCGATATCTATGATGATGAAGCGGCAACGAAGGTGCTGGAAACGGACGAGAAGGTGTTCCGTCATAACGTCTCGCTGACCTATGAGCAATGGCTGCAATATCCCGACGGGCGCAAAGCCTGTTTCGAGATCCGTAAAGTGCCTTATTACGACCGCGTCGGTAAGCGCAGCGGGCTGATGGGCTTTGGCCGCGATATAACGGAGCGTAAGCGCTATCAGGACGCGTTAGAGAACGCCAGCCGGGAGAAGACCACCTTTATCTCTACAATCAGCCACGAGCTTCGTACGCCGCTTAATGGCATTGTCGGCCTGAGTCGCATTCTGCTGGATACCGACCTTAATCAGGAACAGCTGAAATACCTGAAAACCATCCACGTCTCTGCCATCACGCTGGGCAACATCTTCAATGATGTGATTGAGGTGGACAAAATTGAGCGCCGCAAAGTGCAGCTGGACAATCAGCCGCTCGACTTCACCGGTTTCCTCGCCGATTTAGAAAATCTTTCCGGTCTGCTGGCCCAGCCAAAAGGGCTGAAGTTTGTGCTTGCGCCGCAACTGCCGCTGCCGCATATGATTTCGACGGACGGAACGCGTCTGCGTCAGATTCTGTGGAACCTGATTGGTAACGCCGTGAAGTTCACTCAGCAGGGCGAAATCGTGGTGCGGGTAGCCTATGAGCAGGACGAAACGCTGCGCTTTGAGGTGCAGGACTCCGGTATGGGTATTCGTCAGGAGGAGCAGGATAAAATCTTTGCGATGTACTATCAGGTCAAAGATCAGCATGGCGGTAAACCGGCGACCGGCACCGGTATCGGGCTGGCGGTTTCACGTCGTCTGGCGCAGGCGATGGGCGGTGACATCCGTGTACACAGTGCACCAGGGCAGGGCTCATGCTTCACCGTAGAGATTAAGGCACCACGCATTGCTGAAGAGGTGGAAGATGAAGGCCTGGACGACAGCCTGCCACTCCCTGCGCTGCATGTGCTGCTGGTTGAAGATATTGAGCTGAATGTGATTGTGGCGCGCTCGGTGCTTGAGAAGCTGGGCTGCAGCGTCGAGGTCGCCATGACCGGCAGCGAAGCGCTGGCGCTATTCGACCCGCTGGAATTTGATCTGGTGCTGCTGGATATTCAGCTGCCCGATATGACCGGGCTGGATGTCTCGCGTGCGATTCGCCAGCAGTATCAGGGGACGCATCTGCCACCGCTGGTGGCACTGACCGCCAACGTCCTTAAAGACAAAAAAGAGTATTTCGACGCGGGAATGGATGATGTCCTGAGCAAACCGCTGGCAGTGCCGGCGCTGACCGCGATGATCAAAAAGTACTGGGATTATCAGGCAGATTCGGAAGAGGAAACCGCAGAGGTCAGCGATGACAAAACCCGGATGCTGCTGGATGTCGCGATGCTTGAACAGTATATCGAGCTGGTTGGTCCCGGTCTGATCACCCAAAGCCTGACGATGTTTGAAAAGATGATGCCGGACTATCTTGCGGTGCTGGAATCGAATCTGATGGCGCGCGATCAGAAAGGCATTGCTGAAGAGGGGCACAAGATCAAAGGGGCGGCGGGTTCGGTCGGGCTGCAGCGCTTGCAGATGCTGGCGAAACAGATCCAGAGCCCTGAATTACCGGCGTGGTGGGACAACGTTGTTGAATGGATTGACGAGCTGAAGCATGAGTGGCGACACGATGTGCAGGTATTGCGCGACTGGGTGGCAGAGCAGGATAAGTCATATCCCGGAAAAAAATGACCCCAGCCGAGGCCGGGGTGCGCGAATACTGCGCCAACACCAGGGAAAGCATTGCGGCCGCTATGATTTGAATAATTAATGCAGCCGCAGGGTATTGGTTAACACTGACATCACCTTAGCAAATTCATCTTCTCATGCGACAAGATTCATTAAAATTTGTGATATTGAGCAGCGTTTAAATACAGAAAACATTAATTTGGCAACACAGTCAAGTAAGGAATCATTTTCTCTGCTGCATTGCTGTTATTTTAATCAAATTTGTGGTTTTTGGTATAGTTTTGACGCTGCTCAGCTGCAAAGCAAAGGCTGAGCAGCAGTAAATTAAGCTGGCAGTAACCTCTGCCTCTTCAGGGAGGCTAACGCGCTGATATTGCAAGTGACCACCCTGAAATGACACGAATTATCCAAAACGATTTGGAATGATAAAAAAGAATCTAAAACTTTGTCCTTAACTTGCGCTGACGTCATTGCGCTTAATGAGAGTAAAGAGGGCCATAATAACTCTGAGCAACGCGGTTAAGCGCTGTTTATTTAAACGTTATCAGCGTGATTCTGTTTAAGCTTTGGGCGGCTCATCATTCATAAAAAAATAACAGTTAAGAATATTGAATGATTTAAACCGGCGCTTATCACCCATTATTAAGTCTTTATCTGGAAAGATGCTAAGCCGTGACAATGAATGGAACCGATTCCTTTTTTCCGGAAGTCCTTGAACTATTTCGAACTGTTGCAGCATTTTGATGCAAAATGATTGAATAAAGTCTGGAAACCGCTGTGAGGTTTTCAGCGATTTTTGTGAAAAAGCTGCTTTTCTGGCAGTGATTACATGAGTGATTAATTAACGTCTGAAACAGGTGTGGGAAGATTGCATGAACAAGCATAAAGGAAGCGTCGGACAGCGTATCAGACGTATTATTGGTCGTGTCCTGCTGGTGTGGTTGGGCGTGTGGCTTGCGGGAATTTTGCTCTTTTCGTTCCTGCCGGTACCGTTTTCAGCGGTGATGGCTGAACGACAGATCGGTGCCTGGTTACGCGGTGACTTTAGCTATGTCGCCCATTCTGACTGGGTCGGACATGATGAGATTTCGCCGTGGATGGGGCTGGCCGTTATCGCCTCAGAAGATCAAAAGTTTCCGGACCACTGGGGGTTCGATGTCGCGGCGATTGAATCTGTACTGGATAACAGCGATAGCCGGATGCGTGGTGCCTCCACGCTGTCACAACAGACAGCAAAGAATCTGTTTCTTTGGGATGGCCGCAGCTGGGTGCGTAAAGGTCTGGAAGCGGGGCTGACAGTAGGTATTGAGACAGTCTGGACGAAACGACGTATTCTGACCGTCTATCTTAATATTGCAGAGTTTGGGCCGGGTATCTTTGGCGTTGAATCAGCTTCACAGCGCTACTTCCACAAGCCAGCCAGCCGGCTTACCGCTGCCGATGCAGCTTTACTGGCGGCCGTTCTGCCTAATCCTATCCGTTATCGTGCTGCTGCGCCTTCAGGCTACGTCAGAGAGCGACAGCAGTGGATACTGCGTCAGATGCGGCAGCTTGGCGGGGAAGGCTTCCTGCAGCGTAATAAGCTCGACTAAGACTTAGTCTTCATCAAAACCTGCTTCAAACAGCTCAATGACCGCTGCCAGCGCCGGGATCTCCTCCGGGCCGCTGGCTTCAATCTCTATGTGTCCGCCTTTAGCCGAGTCCAGCATCAGCAGCGCAATCACGCTGCTGGCCTCAGCTTCCGTGCCCGCTTCGTTGCGCAGCAACACTTCGGCATCGAAGCTCTGCACCAGCTCAAACAACTTCATTGCCGGACGGGCATGCATGCCCAGCTTATTTTTGATTTCTACAGTTTGTCTGACGGTCATGATTTGCGCTTTTCCAGCGTGCGATGGCGTGACTGTACATTCTTACCGCGCGAACGGAAGTAATCCGCCAGCTGTTCTGCAATATAAACTGAGCGGTGTTTGCCACCGGTACAGCCAATCGCCACGGTAAGATAGCTACGGTTGTTGGTCTCCAGCATCGGCAGCCAAAGTTCAAGATAGCTGCGTGTCTGGTAGATAAAGTTGTGCACTTCAGTGTGGCGGTCAAGGAAGGCCGCCACCGGACGATCGAGGCCGGTCATCGGACGCAGCTTAGGATCCCAGTGGGGATTAGGCAGAAAGCGCACGTCAAAGACATAATCAGCGTCAATCGGGATGCCATGTTTGAAGCCAAAGGATTCAAACACCATGGTCAGTTCGCGTTCACGCTTGCCCAGCAGACGGGTACGCAGCATCTCGGCCAGCTCATGTACCGACATCTCTGAGGTGTCGATGATCAGATCGGCACGTGAACGCAGCGGCTCCAGCAGATCGCTCTCTTCATCGATAGCGCTCTCCAGCGACAGATTTTTGCTGGAGAGGGGATGCAGACGGCGTGTATCGCTGTAACGACGAATCAGGGTATTGCGATCGGCGTCTAGAAACAGCAGCTGAGGTGAAAATGTGTCAGGCAGATTATTCAGCGCGGTTTCAAAAATTTCCGGGGATTCAGGCATGTTACGCACGTCGATGCTGACCGCCGCCGAAATATTGCGTTCCGCCAGCGAATTGGCCAATTCAGGCAGCAGCACGACCGGCAGGTTATCAACGCAGTAGAATCCCATATCTTCCAGCGCACGGAGCGCCACTGACTTCCCCGAGCCTGAACGACCGCTAACGATCATCAGCACCATGACCTTCTCTCCCGTTTTAAAACCGGCACCGGGCCGGTAAAGACGCGTTACTGCTCTGTCTGGACTTCCGTAATAATGGCATAGAGCTCTTCATCACTCTGCGCAGCACGCAGACGACGGCAAACCGTTTTATCTGCCAGACGTTTTGCCACCAGTGAAAGGGTGTGCAGGTGTGTTTTGCACTGGTCAGCCGGAACCAGCAATGCAAACAACAGGTCGACCGGCTGGTTGTCGACGGCATCAAACGCAATCGGCTGCTCAAGGCTGATAAATACCCCAACCGCACGCAGCGTATCCTCTTCCAGCTTGCCGTGAGGAATGGCTATTCCGTTACCAATACCGGTACTGCCCATGCGTTCGCGGGTCAGAATCGCTTCGAAAAGCGTCTGGTGCGGCAGGTTGAGCTGCTTAGCGGCCAGTTCGCTGATGATTTCCAGCGCACGTTTTTTGCTCTGGCAGTGTACGCCGCTGCGGGTGCAGTCTGGCGAAAGCACTGTGCTCAATTCCAGTGTAAGGTCGTTGTTCATTATCGTTTCACTTGCGTGTTCACCAGGCCATTCACCGCCAGCGCCCTGATATGTGCGACAAACGGCGCTTGCTCAGATGACAAAACGGGGCGGATTATCCGCCCCATCCTGTCGGCTCTGCGCGCCATGCGCGCGTAGCTAGCGTGAAGGTTAGTGTTTTTTCAGTTTATCTTTGTGTTTGGTCAGCTGACGGGCGAGTTTATCGATCAGCCCGTCAATTGCCGCATACATATCTTCCGCTTCCGACGTGGCGTGCAGCTCGCCACCGTTCACGTGAAGTGTTGCGTCAGCCACCTGTGTGACTTTCTCAACCTTCAGGACAATATAGACCTGATTGATATGTTCAAAATAGTGTTCCAGTTTGGCAAATTTACCGCTGACGAATTCACGTAAAGGTGGCGTGATTTCAACATGTTGCCCGGTCAGGTTCAGCTGCATAGGTCTTCCTTCTCATTTCTTTCAAACCAGCTGTTTACGCTGGTTCGATGGCGGGATGGATAAAGACTCACGATATTTGGCGACGGTACGCCGTGCCACCATGATCCCCTGATCAGATAACATGGAGGTCAGTTTACTGTCGCTCAAGGGTTTGGCTGGATTTTCCGCCGAAATTAATTTCTTCACCAGAGCACGGATCGCGGTAGAGGAGGCTTCACCGCCACCCTCCGTATTAACGTGACTGGAGAAAAAGTACTTCAGTTCAAAAATGCCACGCGGGCTGTGCAGATACTTCTGCGTGGTCACACGGGAAATGGTCGATTCGTGCATCTCAACGGCCTGGGCGATATCGGCCAGCACCATCGGACGCATAAATTCTTCACCCTGCTCAAAGAACGCCTGCTGCTGCTCAACGATACAGCGCGTGACTTTAAGCAGCGTGTCATTGCGGCTTTCCAGACTCTTAATCAGCCAGCGCGCTTCCTGCAGATTACTGCGAATGAACTGGCTGTCGCTGTCATTGCGCGTTGCACCGCCCATTGCCGCATAGTGCTGGTTGATCTTCAGACGAGGCACGCTGTCGGCATTGAGCTCAACCGTCCAGCGGTTGCCGACCTTACGCACCAGCACGTCGGGGATAACATATTCCGGCTCGCCGGTGTTGATGGACTGACCCGGACGCGGGTCCAGCGACTGAATCAGCAGCATCGCCTCTTTCAGCACCTCTTCTTTGAGGCGCGTGACGCGCATCAGGCTACGGAAGTCGTGATTAGCCAGCAGGTCGAGATGTTCGCTGACAATCAGGCGTGCTTCAGTCAGCATCGGCGTTTCTGGCGCATACTGGGAGAGCTGAACCAGCAGACAGTCACGCAAATCACGTGCGCCCACACCAATCGGGTCAAAGCGCTGGATGCGTTTCAGCACCGCCTCAACCTCATCCGCTTCAAGCTCATCGTTGCCGATGCTGTCGAGGATCTCCTCAAGCGAGACGGTGAGATATCCGGTGTCATCGATAGCATCGACGATAGAGGTCGCAATCGCGCGGTCGGTATCGCTGAAAGGCGTCAATTCAACCTGCCACATCAGGTAATCCTGCAGTGACTGCGTGGTTTCGCCCTGATAGACCGGCAACTCATCATCCTGATAATCGGTACCGGTGCCGGAAGGGGTGCCAGCGGTGTAGATTTCATCCCAGGTGGCATCCAGCGGCAGCTCATCAGGCATCTCTTTCTGCTCGAGCGCTTCACGGGTATCCAGCGCTTCGGCTTCTGACGATTCCCGGGAGTCAATCTCGTCATGCAGATCGGTCTGCTCAAGCAGGGGATTACTTTCCAGTGCAAGCTGTAACTCCTGCTGGAGTTCAAGCGTGGAGAGTTGCAGCAGACGAATTGCCTGCTGCAATTGTGGAGTCATTGCCAGCTGTTGGCTGAACCTGAGTTGTAAACCTTGCTTCATAGACAGGATGGTAGTTCCCAGGTAAACATCGGTATTAACGACACCTTATCAGAGTCTGAACTCTTCACCCAAATAAACCCGCTTAACCTGCTCATCCGCAAGAATTTCATTGGGTGTACCATGCGCAATCAGGTGGCCCTGGCTGACGATATAGGCCCGCTCACAGACCGCTAACGTTTCGCGCACGTTGTGGTCGGTAATCAAAACGCCGAGGCCGCTGTCACGCAGATGCTCAATGATCTTCTTGATGTCGATAACGGAAATAGGGTCAACACCGGCAAAAGGTTCATCCAGCAGAATAAACTTAGGATTGGCAGCCAGCGCGCGGGCAATCTCAACACGACGTCGTTCACCACCCGACAGTGCCTGACCCATGCTGTCACGCAGGTGCTCGATGTGGAACTCTTCCATCAGCTCACGGGCGCGATCCTGGCGTTGCTCTTCGGTGAGGTCATCACGGATCTGCAGTACCGCCATCAGGTTATCGTAGACGCTGAGGCGACGGAAAATCGACGCCTCCTGCGGCAGATAACCGATGCCGCGACGCGCACGCGCATGCAGCGGCAGGATGCTGATGTCTTCATCATCAATGACAATGCGGCCAGCGTCACGCGGCACAATGCCCACCACCATGTAAAAGGTGGTGGTTTTACCGGCTCCGTTCGGACCCAGCAGGCCGACAATCTCGCCGGATTTTACCTGCAGGCTGACATCTTCTACCACGCGACGGCCTTTATATGCCTTCGCCAGGTTTTCTGCGATTAATGTGGCCATAGCTATCAGTTACTCTTCTTTCCGCTGTTGGACGAACCTTTATCCTGAAGTTGCGACGGCACCAGTACGGTCGTGACGCGCTTGTTCTGGCCCTGGCTGTAAGCCTGCATTTTCTGCTCTTTCACCAGATAGGTAATACGATCGCCTTTGATGTTGCTGTCCTGCTGCTCAATGAACGCATTGCCGGTCAGTTCAACGAAATCGTTGGCCAGTTCGTAGTGCAGTTTAGAGGCATGGCCCTGAACCGGCTTGCCGCTGTCCTGCATCTGATAGAAAGTGGCGGGATTACCGTAGGCGTCAACGATGGTTTTCTTACTGTCGCCGCCCGGACGGGTCACCACGACTTTATCGGCCGTGATTTTGATAGAGCCCTGCGTCACGATGACATTGCCGGTAAAGGTCGCGACATTGCCCTGCAAATCCAGCGCCTGATTCTGCGAGTCAATATTGACGGGTTTGTCCGAGTCACCGGTCAGGGCCAGCGCCGGAACGCTGGTTGCCAGTAACATGCTGGCCAGTAAAATCTTCAGGCTATTTTTGTTCATTTTGAATTTCATAAGAGGTTTTGACCTTCTCGATTAACTCGGCGTTTTTTGTCCGTAAATTGCCGCGCATTTTCATGCCGGTGGAGTTAAAGCTGCGGCCATACAATGTCACCTGGTCATCAGAGGTAACGTCCTGAGTAACAAGGTTAATCTGTGCATTATCGGTTTTGATCCGCTCAAGCTGAGAATCCTGCGTCAGCGTATTCAGCTCAACATGGCCATACAGATAAAGCATACGATCTTTGGTGAGCTTTGCTTTATCTGCGCGTAACGTCCAGGTAGGAATTTTATTCTCATCAAAGGTGGTCATTACCGGATTGTCGAACCAGCTCAGCTCGTCATCCGAGAAATAGGTCACTTTGTCAGAGACCAGTTTATATGACAGCGCGCCCTGCGGGTTATACACCACAGTGTGAGAATCATCACTGGTATAGGTCGGCGACTGACTATCCGTCCCGACTGGCGTGCCATCGCCATCCTGGTTGGTAAGATTCCAGCCGATCAAAACCAGTGCAATCAAGGTCAGAATCAGCGTTATCCAACGCCTGCTTTTACTCATACTGATTGCCCTTTGGCATCCTCAAATTTGTTCTGCGCCATTAAGATCAGGTCACATACTTCGCGAACCGCGCCGCGTCCACCCGCAATCCGCGTGACATACTGCGCGCGCGGCAACAGGATCGGATGTGCATCCGCCACCGCCACGCTTAATCCCACTTTCGCCATAACCGGCCAGTCGATCAGGTCGTCACCGATGTAGGCGACCTGATCATCAGAGAGAGACAGTTTATCCAGAAGTTCACGATAGGCCAAAAGCTTATCCGATTGTCCCTGATAAAGATGACGGATGCCGAGCGTTTTGCAGCGATCTTCCATCAGACGCGCATTGCGGCCGGTAATAATAGCCACTTCCACATCAGCGGTCAGCAAACAGCGTACACCGTAACCATCCCGCACGTTGAAGGCTTTCAGCTCTTCACCCTTGTTTCCCATGTAGATCACCCCGTCGGACATGACGCCATCGACGTCGCAGATCAGCAGACGAATGTTGCTGGCGCGCGCCATGACGTCAGCACTGACAGGTCCATAGCAGGTGTCAATCGTGGGCGTTACCTGTTGCATTTTCTTTTCCTGTTCAGACTACGCCAGCGCGCAGCATGTCATGCATATGTACCACACCGAGCAGATGGTCGTCATCGGCCACCAGAATCGAGGTAATGTTTTTGGTTTGCATCAGGTTCAGGGCTTCAACCGCCAGCATATTTGGCCGGACGCGGATGCCACCTGGCGTCATCACTTCCCCGATGGTGGCGCGCTGAAAATCGATGCCCATATCAAAGATGCGGCGCAGGTCACCATCAGTAAAGATACCTTCAATTTTCATCAAACCGTCGACGATGACCGTCAGGCCCAGATTTTTGCGGGTAATCTCCAGCAGCGCATCACGCAGTGAGGCGTCACGGGTTACGTGCGGCAGCTCATCGCCGCTGTGCATGATATCTGCTACATGCAGCAGCAGTTTGCGGCCCAGCGCACCGCCAGGGTGGGAGAGGGCGAAATCTTCCGCCGTGAATCCGCGTGCTTCCAGCAGCGAAACCGCCAGCGCATCGCCCATCACCAGTGTGGCTGTGGTACTGGTGGTTGGCGCAAGGCCTAACGGGCAGGCTTCCTGCGGAACATGGACACACAGATGCACATCGGCAACCCGGCCCATCGCGCTGTCAGGCCGTCCTGTCATGCAGATCAGCGCAATGTGCTGACGTTTTAACACCGGAATCAGCGCGAGGATTTCATTCGACTCACCGCTGTTAGAGATGGCGATCACCACATCATTTTTGCTCACCATGCCCAGGTCGCCATGGCTGGCTTCGGCCGGATGAACAAAAAAGGCTGGCGTACCGGTACTGGCAAAGGTCGCCGCCATTTTTTTGCCGATATGACCAGACTTACCCATGCCCATCACGACCACTTTACCCTGACAGGCGTAGATCAGGGCGCAGGCGCGGGCGAAATCGTCATTAATATATTGATCGAGCTGTTCCAGTCCTTCACGCTCGATGCGCAGGACGGTTTTCCCCGCCTGCTGAAAATCAAATGCTGTTGGTTGCTGATATGACATAGTGAGTCTGTCCTTGTTAGCCGTCCATGAATGCCGGCTGCATCCACAGCAGCGTCACCCAGACGAAGAAACCACAGAGTAAAATCAGGCCGGCGATGCGGCCAACGCGTCGGCGACGCAGCAGGCAGAGCAGGGCAAACAGCACGCTGACGCCCAGCATCACCCAGTAATCACGAGCAAAGGCGTGATAGTCGATACTGCCAGGGTGAATCAGCGCCGGCAGGCCCAGCACGATGGCAATATTATAAATGTTGGCACCGATCAGATTGCCGATCGCGATATCATCTTCACCTTTCAGCGCCCCGGCAATCACCGTCGCCAGCTCAGGCAGGCTGGTGCCCACGGCGATGAGCGTCAGGCCCATCACCAGTTCGCTGACGCCAAAGTAGTCGGCAAAGGCGGTGGCATTGTCGATCACCATGCGGGTGGACATCGGCAGAATTATCAGCGCGACGGCCAGCCAGAGAAAGGCCACCGTGTTTCCGCTCTCTTCACGGGGCAGCTCGGCCAGCTGCTCGCGGGTCAGGGTGTCGTTGTTGTCCCGTTCTGCTTTACGCGCAATGCGAATCACCACCATCAGATAAATAGCGGCGATGGCAATCAGGCCAATTCCATCCAGTCGACTAAGCTGATTGTCAAACAGCATGAATCCGCTGAGCAGGGTAACCAGCAACATCAACGGCAGTTCACGGCGTATCAGATTAGAATGAACGCTGAGTGGATGCATTAGCGCAGCGGCACCCAAAATGAGTAAAATGTTGGTAATATTCGAGCCGAGCGCGGTGCCAACTGCCAGATCCATCTGGCCATGCTGGGCCGCGGAAAAGGAGAGGATCATTTCTGGCAGCGAGGTGCCGATGCTGACAACGGTCATGCCAATGATCAGCGGCGGAATGCCAAAGGAACGACACAATATAGAGGCGCTAAACACCAGACGATCGGCACCATATGCCAGTAAAAGCAAACCGATAATCAGCAGTGCAGAAGCTACGAACATGAAAAATCCTTGCGTAAAAACCCGGGCCGGCAATGCCTTTACCGACCGGTTTAAGGTTCTGTTTGGCGAGACAGCCGCTGATTTTGACCGTCTGAACGGCAAAAGTAAATTTAATGACCATTTTCGCCAAATCTTAGCGGTAAGTTTCTGTAAAGCTATCGTGAATCAGGACCGAACAGGCTACCATCGTACCCCATGTTTACGCCCGATCCTTACAAGAGGTAATAATGATCCAGCAGCAAACGAATCTGGTTGAGGTTCGTGGCGTGAGTTTTTCGCGCGGAGATCGCACCATCTTCGACGACATTTCGCTGACCGTGCCGAAAGGCAAAGTGACGGCGATAATGGGACCGTCGGGGATAGGGAAAACCACTCTGCTACGCTTGATTGGGGGGCAACTTCAGCCGACCCGCGGTGACATCTTTTTCCGTGGCGAAAACATTCCGTCATTGTCGCGCGCTAAATTGTATGAAGCGCGCAAGAAGATGAGCATGCTGTTCCAGTCTGGCGCGCTATTTACTGACTTAACGGTCTATGAAAATGTCGCCTGGCCGCTGCGCGAACATACCCGTCTTCCCGCACCTATTCTGCACAGCACGGTATTAATGAAGCTGGAAGCCGTGGGGCTGCGTGGCGCAGCTCAACTGAAACCGGCTGAGCTGTCGGGCGGAATGGCGCGTCGTGTGGCGCTGGCGCGCGCGATTGCGCTTGAGCCGGAACTGATCATGTTCGATGAGCCTTTTGTCGGTCAGGATCCCATCACCATGGGTGTGCTGGTCAAACTCATTGATGAACTGAACCATGCTCTGGGCCTGACCTGTATTGTGGTCTCGCACGACGTACCGGAAGTACTGAGTATTGCGGACTATGCCTATATCGTGGCCGGACAAAAAATTATCGCACACGGCACCACGCCGGAACTGCGAGAGAATAATGACCCGCGCGTCCGCCAGTTTATTGATGGCGATGCGGATGGTCCGGTTCCCTTCCGTTTTCCTGCCGGCGACTATCTCGCTGATTTAACCGGCTCAGGGAGTAACTAAACAGATGGTCTTGAAGGCGCTGGCGTCATTCGGTCGTCAGGGAATTGAAACGTGCGCCAGTTTTGGACGCGCAGGATTAATGCTGTTTCACGCGCTGGTAGGAAAACCCGCGTTCCGCAGACACTCGCCGCTACTGATTAAACAGCTCTATAGTGTTGGCGTGTTGTCGTTACTGATTATTGTGGTGTCGGGCCTGTTTATCGGCATGGTACTGGGACTGCAGGGTTATCTGGTACTGACCACTTACGGTGCTGAAACCAGTCTGGGCATGCTGGTGGCGCTGTCGTTGCTGCGTGAGCTGGGGCCGGTCGTGACCGCGCTGCTGTTTGCCGGGCGGGCAGGCTCGGCCCTCACGGCTGAAATCGGTCTGATGAAAGCCACTGAACAGCTCTCCAGTATGGAGATGATGGCGGTGGATCCGTTGCGTCGCGTCGTTTCGCCGCGCTTCTGGGCCGGTTTTATCAGTATGCCGCTACTCGCACTGATCTTCACCGCGGTAGGCATTGCTGGCGGTGCCCTGGTTGGCGTGAGCTGGAAGGGAATCGATCCTGGTTTCTTCTGGTCAGCCATGCAGAACGCGGTCGATTTCCGCACCGACGTTGTTAACTGCATCATCAAAAGCGCCGTCTTTGCCGTGACGGTTACCTGGATTGCTCTTTTTAATGGCTATGACGCGATTCCCACTTCTGAAGGGATCAGTCGCGCGACAACGCGTACCGTAGTACATGCTTCACTGGCGGTGCTCGGGTTGGATTTTGTGCTGACAGCACTGATGTTTGGGAATTGATGCAATGCAAAGCAAAAAAAGCGAAATCTGGGTTGGCATTTTTATGATTATGGCGTTGATCGCCGCATTGTTTCTCTGTCTGCGCGTCGCCGATTTAAAGTCGATGGGCACAGAGCCAACATGGAAACTCTACGCCACGTTTGACAATATCGGCGGCCTGAAAGCCAGTTCGCCGGTCAAAATCGGCGGTGTGGTGATTGGCCGGGTAACGGACATTGAGCTTGAACCGAAAACGCTGCTGCCACGTGTCACGATGGAGATCAGCGATCAGTATGCGAATAAAATTTCAGACACCAGCTCGCTGGCGATTCGCACGCAGGGACTGCTGGGTGAGCAGTTCCTGGCGCTCAACTTAGGCTTTGACGATCCTGAACTCGGTTCGGCGATGCTGAAAGATGGCGATACGCTGCGCGATACCAAGTCAGCGATGGTGCTTGAAGACCTGATTGGCCAGTTCCTTTATAAGAGCGGCGATAACAAGCAAAACAGTGACAACAAGGATGCGCAGGAAGGCGACAGTGCTGCGCCTGCGGCACCGGCTCAACCTTAAAGAAGAGGGTATACCATGTTTAAACGTTTACTGATGATTACCATGCTGGTGGTTGCCGTACCGCTGACGGCGACAGCAGCCGATCAGAGCAATCCCTACAAGCTGATGAACGAAGCGGCGGAAAAGACGTTTACCCGTCTGAAAAATGAGCAGCCGAAAATCAAGCAGGACCCAAACTACCTGCGTCAGATTGTGCGTCAGGAGCTGCTGCCCTATGTACAGATCAAATACGCGGGCGCGTTAGTGCTGGGCCGCTACTATCGTGATTCGACGCCGGCGCAGCGTGAAGCCTACTTCAGCGCCTTTGGTGACTATCTGGCCCAGGCTTATGGTCAGGCACTGGCACTCTATAACGGTCAGAGCTACCAGATTCAGCCTGAGCAGCCATTGGGCGATGCTCAGATTGTCGCTATTCGGGTCTCCATCATCGATCCTAATGGCCGTCCACCAGTTCGTCTCGACTTCCAGTGGCGTAAAAACAGCCAGACCGGTAACTGGCAGGCTTATGACATGATCGCCGAAGGCGTGAGCATGATCACCACCAAACAAAATGAGTGGAGCGATCTGTTACGTACTAAAGGTATTGACGGTCTGACAGCGCAACTGAAATCCTCTGCGGCACAGCCAATTACGCTGGATAAACAAAAATAATGCACGAATCGTTACGCTGGGAGCGGGAAGCCAGCACGCTATTGCTGAAAGGCGAACTGGATCGCGACACGTTAATGAGCCTGTGGCAGCAACGTGAAACGCTGATTAAAGATGTCGATACCATCGACGTTGCAGCGCTGGAGCGTGTTGATTCTTCCGGTCTCGCCCTGCTGGTGCACCTGCGGGAAATCGCCCGGGCACAGGGCATTACTCCACGCTTTACGGGTATCAGTGACAAACTGCACTCGCTGATTACGCTTTACAATCTGCAACAGATTATTGTTTCTGCGGATAAAAGCGCCTGATTTCCGGTTGTTATGCTAAGCCCCTGTTTTCAACAGGGGCTTTTGCGTATTTAAGAGTCAGCCGCTTTCCTCTACTATGTCAGCCTTATTATTATTAAGTGAAGTTAAGCCCAATGGAAAACAGTGAAATTCAGGCCGTGCTGATGGCCGCATTGCCTTTAGACGAAGTTCATGTGATGAGCAACGATGGCAGCCATTTTCAGGTGATCGCCGTAGGCGAACTGTTTGGCGAACTGAGCCGCGTGAAAAAGCAGCAGGCTGTCTACGCGCCGCTGATGGAGTTCATCGCGGATAACCGCATGCATGCTGTCTCTATCAAAACCTATACTCCCGCTGAATGGGCGCGTGACCGTAAACTCAACGGTTTCTGATCCCGCAGCGTGGTGAACTCGCCGTGGGCGAGTCCAATTTTTAGCTAGTTAATTGAGAGCCGTGTTAATGGAAAAATTTCGTGTGCAAGGCCCCACCCGCTTAAGTGGTGAAGTCACCATTTCCGGGGCGAAGAATGCCGCACTTCCTATTCTGTTTGCTGCCCTGCTGGCCGAAGAGCCGGTAGAGATCCAGAATGTGCCAAAGCTGCGCGACATTGATACCACCATGAAGCTGCTGAGCCAGCTGGGTGCGAAGGTGGAACGCAACGGTTCTGTGCATGTCGATGCCAGCGCGGTAGATGTCTTTTGTGCGCCTTACGATCTGGTTAAAACCATGCGTGCCTCAATCTGGGCGCTGGGCCCGCTGGTGGCACGTTTTGGTCAGGGTCAGGTTTCCCTGCCGGGTGGCTGTGCTATCGGCGCGCGTCCGGTTGACCTGCACATCACCGGTCTGGAACAGCTGGGTGCCGAGATCAAGCTGGAAGAGGGCTATGTCAAAGCGTCAGTCAATGGCCGCCTGAAAGGCGCGCTGATTGTCATGGACAAAATCAGCGTTGGCGCAACCGTGACCATCATGAGTGCTGCGACGCTGGCGACCGGTACTACCGTGATTGAAAATGCGGCGCGTGAGCCGGAAATTGTGGATACCGCCAACTTCCTTAACACCCTGGGCGCTAAAATCAGTGGCGCAGGCAGCGACAAAATCACCATCGAAGGCGTAGAGCGTCTGGGTGGCGGTGTCTATACCGTCCTGCCCGATCGTATCGAAACCGGTACCTTCCTGGTGGCTGCCGCGATTTCGGGCGGCAAAGTGATGTGTCATAAAACCCAGCCTGATACGCTGGACGCTGTGCTGGCGAAGCTGCGTGATGCGGGTGCCGATATCGAAACCGGTGAAGACTGGATCAGTCTGGATATGCACGGCAAGCGACCAAAAGCGGTCAACGTGCGCACCGCACCGCATCCGGGGTTCCCGACCGATATGCAGGCGCAGTTCACCCTGTTAAACATGGTTGCGGAAGGCACGGGCGTGATTACCGAAACCATCTTTGAAAACCGTTTCATGCATATCCCGGAACTGATTCGTATGGGCGGACATGCTGAGATTGAGAGCAACACGGCGATCTGTCACGGGGTTGAAACCCTGTCAGGTGCGCAGGTAATGGCGACCGATTTGCGTGCGTCTGCCAGTCTGGTTCTGGCGGGTTGCATTGCGGAAGGCACGACGTTCGTTGATCGCATTTATCACATCGATCGTGGCTATGAGCACATCGAAGATAAGCTGAAAGCGATGGGCGCGAACATCGAGCGCGTCAGCGAAGAGTAATCCTGCAGATGCGCTGAAATAGCCAGCCCCCGCGGGGGCTGGTTTTTTTTGGCCTGAGGATCGCCAGAGATCTCAGGCGTTATCCGTCTGATCGGCAGGCGTCCGGATACGTTTTCTGCGATCCAGCAGGCAGTTTGTATCGGGATCGTAATAGCGGCTGGGCCAGATCTCACAGGGATGAACCTTGATCGCGTCGGCGATCAGCCATTCACCTTTGGGCCATGGACGCGTCAGTGCATTCGCCAGCGTGGATGAACTCAGGCCTGCTGCGCGTGACAGCGCTGCCAGCGTCATACCACGCTTATGCAGCGCCGCGATAATGTCAGCCGGGTGCCAGTCTTCCTTTATTTTTTGCATAACCTGTTCTCCTTTTCCTTGTCATTGCATCATCCAGCGAGACGCTGGCTTTCCTTTTACCATTATCTGGAAATAGCCAGAATTTTATAGCAAATATTTCCTGTTAATTTCCAGTAATATTTGGATCCCGCGTCTGGTCTGTGTGGTGGCACGCAACAGGAGTGCAATAGCTAAGAGGGAACAAAAAGAAGTGAGAGCAGGGTCGTAAAAACGGAGCCCGGCAGGCTCCGTGAGGGATCAGAAGTCGCGCTGAACTGACATGTGTGCCAGCGACTCCAGCGCGCTGCGCCAGGGGGATTCGGGCAGAATCCGCAAGGCTTCAATCGCTTTATCCGCTTCCTGTTCCGCGCGGCTACGCGTCCATTCCAGCGAACCACACTGATTCATCGCTTCCAGCACCGGCTCCAGCAGATGGCGGCCATTTCCCTGCTCGATGGCTTCACGGATCATCTTCGCCTGTTCAGGCGAGCCGTGCTGCATGGCATGCAGCAGCGGCAGCGTCGGTTTGCCTTCGCTCAGGTCATCGCCGGTATTTTTACCCAGCGTCTCGCCGTCAGCACTGTAATCCAGCAAATCGTCAATTAACTGGAAAGCGGTACCCAGATAGCGTCCATAATCCTGCAGCGCTTTTTCCTCTTCAGGTGTCGCTTCAGCCAGTATCGCCGAGGCCTGTGAGGCCGCTTCAAACAGGCGCGCGGTCTTACTGTAAATCACGCGCATGTAGCTCTCTTCGGTGATGTCCGGGTCGTTGACGTTCATCAGCTGCAGGACTTCGCCTTCAGCAATCACGTTTACCGCCTCTGACATCAGCGCCAGGATACGCAGCGACCCCATGCTGGTCATCATCTGGAAGGCGCGAGTGTAAATAAAATCACCGACCAGCACGCTTGCCGCATTGCCAAACGCCGCGTTCGCGGTCGCTTTGCCACGACGCATATCGGATTCATCCACGACATCGTCATGCAGCAGCGTGGCGGTGTGGATAAATTCGATCAGCGCCGCATTGGTCACGTGCAGGTCGCCCTTGTAGCCCATGGCACGTGCAGATAGCACGGCAATAATGGGACGGATACGCTTGCCCCCGCCACTGATGATGTAGTAGCCCAACTGGTTGATGAGCGAGACATCCGAATTCAGCTGGTCGAGGATGGTCTGGTTAACGGCAGCCATATCCTGTGCGGTTAATTCATTAATCTGTTCTAAGTTCATTCGTCTTTTCAGCTATGACTCGTTATCTCTGCCATGGTAAGTGGTTTACCCAGCCAGCGTTCAGGTAATCTGTTACTGATTGTACTTGAATTTTGTGCCTGAGAAACGGTTGCATTCAGCCTGTGTTTTTTTTCTGCAAGAGTGTGCAAAGTGCTCTTGTCTTCTTCTGGAGTTTTGCGTAGAATTCGCGCCCTATTGTGAATATTTAGCGCGCCGCCTGATGAACTAAAAGGCAAGCGCAGAAGCGGAGTTTTATATGTACGCGGTTTTCCAAAGTGGTGGTAAACAACACCGAGTAAGCGAAGGTCAGACCGTTCGCCTGGAAAAGCTGGACATCGCAACCGGTGAAACGATTGAGTTTGACCAGGTTCTGATGATTGCTAATGGCGAAGACGTGAAAATCGGCGCGCCACTGGTTTCAGGCGGAATGATCAAGGCAGAAGTTGTTGCTCACGGTCGTGGCGAGAAAATTAAGATTGTTAAGTTTCGTCGTCGTAAGCACTACCGTAAGCAAGCAGGCCATCGCCAGTGGTTCACTGATGTGAAAATCACTGGTATCACGGCGTAAGAGGAGATCTGACAAATGGCACATAAAAAGGCTGGTGGTTCGACTCGAAATGGTCGTGACTCCAATGCAAAACGTCTGGGTGTAAAACGTTTCGGTGGCGAATCTGTTCTGGCAGGTAGCATCATCGTTCGTCAGCGTGGCACCAAATTCCACGCCGGTACCAATGTAGGTTGTGGTCGTGACCACACCCTGTTTGCTACCGCAGACGGTAAAGTACAGTTCGAAGTTAAAGGTCCGAACAACCGTAAATACATCAGCATCGTTGCTGAGTAAGGTTGTCGTGACGCAGACGTTTAACGTCTGAACGCACGAATTGAAGGCCCCGCAGCTCCTGCGGGGCTTTTTACATTCTGCGGTCTGTCGCGGTAAAAGCGACGCATCACAAAAGTTTGCTGTACACTTTGTGTACGCACTGGCGAAAGCCAATCCTGATTTATCCGCCGCTGGTCAGCGCAGAAGACCCTGGCGGACCCGTCTGCAGAGTGCTGCAGGCGATTGTGTGACGGAGATTTAAAAATGAAGTTTGTTGATGAAGCGACAATTCTGGTCGTCGCCGGTGATGGCGGTAATGGTTGCGTCAGCTTCCGCCGCGAAAAATATATCCCGAGAGGCGGCCCTGATGGGGGTGATGGTGGTGACGGCGGTGACGTTTATCTGATCGCTGATGAAAACCTCAATACCCTCATCGATTATCGTTTCGAAAAATCTTTCCGCGCCGAACGTGGGCAGAACGGCCAGAGCCGCGACTGTACCGGTAAACGCGGTAAAGATATCGAAGTTAAAGTGCCGGTCGGCACCCGGGTTATCGACCAGGGTACCGGTGAGACACTCGGCGACATGACGCGCCACGGCCAGAAACTGATGGTCGGTAAAGGCGGCTGGCATGGCCTGGGCAACACCCGTTTCAAATCGTCAGTGAACCGCAGTCCGCGCCAGAAAACCATGGGTACCCCAGGTGAAAAGCGTGACCTGCAGCTGGAGCTGATGCTGCTGGCGGACGTCGGTATGCTGGGCTTACCGAATGCCGGTAAATCGACCTTTATTCGTGCCGTCTCGGCAGCCAAACCTAAAGTAGCGGACTATCCGTTTACCACCCTGGTGCCAAGCCTGGGCGTGGTGCGTATGGACAGCGAGCAAAGCTTCGTCGTGGCCGATATTCCGGGTCTGATTGAAGGCGCAGCAGAGGGCGCAGGCCTCGGCATTCGCTTCCTGAAGCATCTTGAACGCTGCCGCGTATTGCTTCACCTGATCGATATCGACCCGATTGATGAAAGCGATCCGGTTGAAAATGCCCGTATCATCCTCGGCGAGCTGGAAAAATACAGCGAGAAGCTGTTCAACAAACCACGCTGGCTGGTCTTCAACAAAATTGATCTGATCAGTGAAGAAGAAGCGCAGTCACGGGCTAAAGCGGTTGCTGAAGCGCTGGGCTGGGAAGATAAGTATTACCTGATCTCTGCCGCAAGCCAGATCGGCGTCAAAGAACTCTGCTGGGACGTGATGAGCTTCATCAACGCTAACCCGAAAGAAGCGGAGCTTGAAGAGAAGCAGCCGGAGAAAGTGGAATTCATGTGGGATGATTACCACAAAGAAACCATTGAAAACACGGTCGAAGTGGAAGATGAAGAGTGGGATGACGACTGGGATGATGAAGACGACGAAGGCGTTGAAATTATCTATCAGCGTTAACAGAACGCCTGCTACAGCGTAATATGTGATGCCCTCTTTCAGTATGAAAGGGGGCATCGTTCTTTCTGCCGCTAGCTCATGACCGCTACGCTCAGTCGCGCAGTGCAGCACAGCTGATCCCGACTGTTCCGAATCTCAATCTGCCAGCTCTGACTGCGTTTACCCAGATGCAGTGGACGGCAGGTCCCCCGCACCCGTCCCGCTGACACCGCGCGATGATGGCTGGCGTTAACTTCAACACCGACCACGCTGCTGCCTTCTTCCACCGCCATATACCCGGCAATTGAACCCATCGACTCCGCCAGCACCACGGAGGCGCCGCCATGCAGCAACCCGAACGGCTGCTGCGTCCGGGCATCGACCGGCATTGTCGCTTCCAGATAATCGTCACCAATTGCGGTAAAAACGATCCCCAGATGCGCCACCAGTGAGTGCTCACCCAGCTTGTTCAGTGCAGGAAGATCAAGGGATCGTTTCCAGATCGCTGTCATTATCAGGCTCCCAGGGTTGCGCCGCCATCGACCACAATATCCTGCAGCGTCACATGGCTGGCAAGATCCGACGCGAGAAACAGAACGGTGGCCGCAATTTCCTGCGGCTGCGCGATCTTGCCCAGCGGAATACCCAGCTTAAACTGATCCGGGAAGCCCGCAATCATCTCCTGCTCGCCGGCTGGTGTGTGCCACAGGCTGCGCTGCATATCGGTGTCAGTGGAGCCAGGCGAAACAATATTACAGCGCACACCGTAAGGCGCCATTTCCAGACCCACGGTCAGACAGAGGCTGCGCAGCGCGGCTTTTGACGCACCATAAGCGGACATACCAATGCGCGGTGCATGCGCTGAATTCGATGCGACAGTAACGATGGCACCGGCGCGCTGTTCGCGAAAGCGCGGCAGCGTCTGCTGAAACAGGTTAAACGCACCGCCCGCATTGACGTTAAGACAGGCCTGCCAGTCAGCAAATGAGAGCGCATCGGTGGTACCAGTACGCAGAATACCGGCTGCGTTGACCAGCACATCGATGCGCGGCTGGGCGGCCAGCATCCGCTGACACACTGATTTTACCTGCGCCGGATCGGCTACATCCATGATGTGACAGGAAAACGGATAGTCATGACCCTGGAACTGCAGATCAAAGGCCTCTACCTGCGCGCCCGCCTGGTGAAAAGCCAGCGCTGTGTGGTAGCCAATGCCCTGACCGGCACCGGTCACCCAGACGATTTTACCGCTGAAATCGGATACATGGCTCATTCAGCGGGCTCCCGCGACAGCAGCGCCCACCAGCCGTCGATGCTCGGATTTCTGGCCAGGCTGACAAAATCGATATCACGATGTACCTGACGCCAGCGTGCCGCCAGCGCCATCACGCGTACCGAATCCAGCCCGTAGTCGATCAGGTTTTCATCATCGCCCGGCACCTCATCATCTTCCAGCAGCGGCAGGATCAGCGCGCGTAGTTCGTCTTTGCTGAGCGGCACAGGCATCAGATCGGCGGTCATCACCACCTTTCCGCTGCGACCCGCGGTGTAGGTCAGCGCCATCATATGTTCCTCACGGCTGAAGTCAGCCAGCGCATCGGCCACCATAAACGGCTGGATATTACGCATAAACGCATCCGTGGCGGTGGTCAGGCAGCCGATATGGGCATAGACGCCGGTAATAATCAGCTGATCGCGGCCCATCTCCTGCAGGATCGCCTCCAGCGGCGAGCGGTGAAACGCACTGTAGCGCCACTTGGTCAGGACCTGATCGTGCTCATCCGGTGCCAGCGCCTCCACGATCTTCTGCTGATCGGGATGTTTATTCAGGCCGGGTCCCCACATATCGTTGAGCAGCGCACGATCTTCATCGCTCTGCGCGTTAGGCTGAGCGGTATAAAACACCGGAATGCCCTGCGCTTTGCAGTAGCGTCGCAGGCGGACAATATTGTCAACGACCTGCTCAACCAGCGGGCTGTTATCGCCCCAGAAGTTAAGGAAATAGCGCTGCATATCGTGGATCAGCAGGGCAGCACGGCCCGGCTCCAGCGTCCATTTCACCTTGTTGTTCGGCAACTCAGTGGCGTCAGGTAGCGGATAAGAGGTCAGTTGTGGAATAGCCATTAAAATTCTCCGGACAGATCAGGCTTGCGCACGCTGATCGGCAAGTTGTTGGCGCAGACGTTTTTTGTCCACCTTGCCGACCGCGGTCAGCGGCAGGGCATCTACGCAGGTAATACGGTCGGGCAGCTTAAATTCGGCGACGCCCAGTTCACGCAGGTGACGACGCAGCGCCACCGGTTTCACCGGCTGACGGGTGACAATAAACGCACAGCTCTTTTCACCCATCAGTTCGTCGCTCATAGAGACCAGCGCCGCGTGGATCACATCCACATGGCGCTGCAGCAGGTTTTCAATCTCTTCAGCTGCGATCTTTTCGCCGCCCCGGTTGATCTGATCTTTCTCCCGACCCTGCACAATGATGTTGCCAGCGGGGGTGATCTCAACCAGATCGCCAGAGCAGTAGAAGCCCTGGTCATCAAAGCTGGCGGCGTTATGTTCCGGGCTGTTGTAGTAGCCGCGGAACGTGTAGGGACCGCGGGTCATCAGGCGCCCAATGGCACCGACCGGCAGCGGTTGCCCCTGTTCATCTGCAACCCACACCTCGTCATCCGGAGAAATAGGGCGTCCCTGCGTGGTGAGAATGGTCTGTTCATCGTCATCCAGCCGGGTGTAGTTCACCAGACCTTCCGCCATCCCAAACACCTGCTGAAGGGTACAGCCCATCTCGTTCTGAATGCGCGCAGCCAGCGTTTCACCCAGCTTTGCGCCACCGACCTGAATGCGTTGCAGTGAGGCCAGCGCGGCATTACTGCCCCATTCCTGAATCGCCTGTAGCCAGAGACTGGCCGCGGGTGGAACCAGGCCGGTATCAGTAACCTGATGTTTTTCAATCAGCGGGAAACAGAGGGTCGCGCTGGGATCGGCCGCTAAGATCACCTGGCCGCCCGCGTAAAAGACGCCCAGCGCGCCCGGAGAACTCATCGGGAAATTATGCGCAGCGGGCAGGGCAATCAGGTAACGGGTATCTTCGTTGACCCCGCAGATCACGTCACTTTCCCGGATGCTGTAGTAGTAATCATTGTGGGTACGCGGGATCAGCTTCGGAGTGCCGGTACTGCCGCCCGACAGCTGGAAAAAAGCGACGTCATCGCCTGCGGTCGGGGTTGCCCTGAAGTCACCTGCGGGTTCTGCCAGCAGGGTGTCGAGACTGTTTTCCGCATGAGCGTCATTACGCAGGATCACCTGCTGCAGTGAATGCTGTTCCCGGCGAAGCTGCGTGATAAAGGCGTCATCGGCGAACAGGGGATGGCTGCGATCGGCAATCAACAGGCACGGCGCGATCTGACTGGCATAGGCGACCAGTTCGGTACGCTGATGGCTGAACAGGGCGTTAACCGGGGCGACGCCGATTTTGAACAGCGCAAACAGCGTCAGATAAAATTCCGCCACGTTGCCAAGCTGCACCAGCGCCGTATCACCGGGTTTCAGGCCACGACGCTGCAGGGCCGCTGCCAGATTGTCACTCAGTGAGGCCATCTGGCGATAGGTAAATTGCCGGTCGCCATCAATCACCGCCACGCATTCGCTGTCGCGGTGACGTTCCAGGATGTCGGTCATCGGCAGATCCAGCCAGTACCCTTTTTCACGGTAACGTGCGGCCAGATCGTCCGGCCAGCGGCTGTAAGAAATCGTCATACAGGTTCCTTTAGTGCAATCCAAAAGCGCGAAGCATGGTGTCGAGTTTGACGCCGGTTTCGCGCCACTCTGATTCAGGTTGTGAGTCCGCCACGATGCCCGCGCCAGCAAACAGCCGGACCCGCGGACCATTCACCGTGCCGCAGCGAATGGTGACGACCCATTCGCCGTTGCCCTGATCGTCACACCAGCCGACGATGCCGCCAAACAGCTGACGCTCAAACGGTTCAAGTTGCTGAATCAGCGCCTGAGCACGCTGATGCGGAAAGCCGCTGAGCGCCGGTGTCGGATGCAGCAGGCAGGCCAGTGACAGCGCATTTTCGCGGTCGTCCAGCACTTCACCCCGAATCTGCGTGGCGAGGTGCCACAGTGTCGGGGTGGTCAGCAGGGAAGGGATTTCCGGGACCGACAGCAGGCGACTGCGCGGCTGCAGCGTCATGCGCATCGCATCCGTCACCAGTTTATGTTCATGCCGGTCTTTGGCTGACCGCATCAGGCTGTCACCTGAGGCCTGGTCACGCTGTGAATCGCTGTTGCGTGGCGCTGAACCGGCCAGCGGACAGGAGCTGAACTGGCGGCCCTGCTTACGGATCATCAGTTCAGGGCTGGCACCCACCAGCGCGCCGCCATCGGGCAGCGGCAGATGAAAGTGATAGCTGTCAGGGTTCTGCGCCAGGATGCGCTGCATCAGGGCGGCCGTATCGACCGGCTGTTCCGCCACGATCTCCATCAGCCGCGACAGCACCACTTTATCCGGATCGCCGCGCTGCGTGGCCGCCACGGCCTGCGCAACCATGTCAGTGAAGGTGTCGTGATCCGGCAGCGCCGTACGGCGACGAACTTTTGGCAGATCGCTTTCAGCCGATGAGGCGTGGGCTTTCAGATCGTCACGCTGAAAGGTCTGATACGACTCAGGGATAAACAGTGCAGCGGGCTGATCCACATCGAACGGGATCGCACCTACCAGAATGGGATGGGCTATGCCCTGTTTTCTTGCCGAGGCAAAATGATGCTGCAGTTGTTGCTGAAACTCTCCGGTCAGCTGCTCGCCCTGGTTTACCGGAGCAGTGAGTGTCGTAAAACAGCCCTGAGTCGTCAGGCTTCGCCAGGGAGAAGTAAACAGGAAGCCACGGCAGAGTGCCGGAAAATCCTGCAGCAGGGGATGTTCAAATGCCAGCGATTCCACCATAATTTCACCTATAAATGATAAGATAACTAATAATGATTATCATTTGTATTATGTTGCAGTAACCTACGTCGAATAGCCGGAGGTGTCAATAAATACGCGGTGATTCAGCTGGTTTTGTTGGTTAAATCAGCACAAGTTGTCGCCCGGATTACCGGAGATAAATAGGATGAAAACAAATGACTAAACAGGGAGTAACGTCGGCATTAGCGCTGTTTTTGCTGAGTATCACTCTGTTCAGCGTGACCGCTGTTGCACAGACCGGCTGGCCGCGCACCTTCGCGGGGGCAAAAGGTCAGGTTACCCTGGCTCAGGCACCGACTCGCATTGTCTCAACCAGTGTCACCCTGACCGGCTCGCTGCTGGCGATTGATGCGCCATTAATTGCCAGTGGCGCAACCGCACCCGGCAGCCGGCTGGCTGATGAGCAGGGATTCTTCCGGCAGTGGGGGCATGTGGCGAAACAGCGTGGCGTAAAGCGGCTCTATATTGGCGAACCCAATGCGGAAGCGATCGCTGCGGAAGCGCCAGACCTGATTGTGGTCAGCGCCACCGGTAATGATTCAGCGATCAAACTGGCCGATCAGCTCTCGGCGATTGCACCGGTACTGGTCGTTAACTATGACGATAAAAGCTGGCAGCAGCTGGTGACGCTGCTGGGTGAGGCGACCGGGCATGAGGCGGATGCCGCTGCCCGGATAAGCGAGTTCGACGCGCGTGAAAAGGCGCTGAAGGCAAAGCTGACCCTGCCTCCGCAGCCGGTTTCTGCGATGGTGTGGAACGGAGATGGCCGGGCTGTGAATCTCTGGACGGAGGCATCAGCACAGGGGAAGTTACTGCAGGCGCTGGGCTTCACGCTGGCAACGCCACCGGCGACGCTTCAGTCCGCTCACAGCATGGGACAGCGTAAAGATATTCTTCAGCTATCAGGCGAAAATCTGGCGGAAGGCCTGAATGGACAGACTTATCTGCTGTTCGCCGCCGAGGATAACACGGCTGCGCAGGTAATGAGCAATGCTTTTCTGGCGCAGACCCCAGCGGTGCGCGATAAAGCAGTCTATGCGCTGGGGCTGGATAGCTTTCGTCTCGACTACTACAGCGCCAGTCATTTACTGACACGGCTGGAAGCGCTGTTCGTGAAATCATGATGTGGCTTCGTCGGGGGCAGGCCGTTGATAGCGTCGCAGGCGGGCCATCAGCAGCCACATGATGAGACCCAGCACGGTGGCTGCCAGGCCAGAGAGGGCGGCAGCCTGCTGTGGCAATAGCAGTGAACCCATCGCGCCAATTATTGCTGCACCTATCGCATCGCCGGTGACATTCTGTGCTGTCCAGAGGCTGTTGATCCTGCCAAGCAGTGCATCGGGCGTCAGCGTCTGAATTAGCGCGTACTGGACCAGGCTGCTGATGGCACTGAAATAACCAAAGGCCACGAGGCAGATCAGACTCAGGCTGAACAACGGCATTAGGCTGAACAGAGCCAGTGCGACGAATGCCGCGATGGCACTGACCAGAATCAGGCGGCCCGGTTGCGGCGACTGCGCCAGCCGTCCGCTGGTCAGCGCGCCTGTCGCAGCACCCAACGGCACGGCGGCGTACATCAGCCCCAGCTCCGTCAGACCGACCTGCCAGTGAGGGGCCAGCGCCGGATAGAGCACGCGCACCGCGCTGGCTAACGTCACCAGCGCGCCAGTCAGCGCCGCCATACCTACAATCGGCGTATCGAACAGGAAGCGGACGCCGCTGCTTAGTGCCTTTATGGGATGTTCACGCGGCTGCGGCGGTGGCGCAAGCGGCGGCAATCGCAACAGGGTTAACACCGTCAGCAGCGTGCCGAACGCGGCCAGCCCGTAGTTCCACGCCACACCGCCCTGAGCAATCACCATACCCGCAATCGCGGGTGACAGAATCGCGCCAAAGCGCACCGTCAGCAAAGTAATGGCACCCGCTTTCATCAGATTCTCACGCCCGACCAGTGCCGGGGTGGCTGCCAGCAGCGCCGTGACGCCTATCGCGCCGAAAAAGCCATCCCAGAGTCCCAGCACGAAGACGGCGATGACCGACGGTGAAGGGAGCAGGGCATTTATGCACAACGCGGCAAAGCCCAGGCCACAGGTGGATCGGGCAAACAGGATCAGACGACGACGCTCATAGCGATCGGCCAGCACGCCGCCGGTCAGCAGACCGATAAACATACCGGCTCCGGCCAGCGTCACCGCCAGTCCTACCAGCAATGGTGATTGCGTCAGCTGCTGAATCTGAACCGGGACCGCCACCGCCAGCATGCCGAGAGCGACAATCGAGATAAAGCGGGCGATAAACAGGGCGCGAAAGGCGGGATGGGTTCTCAGCAGAGTGAGATCGATAAAATGGGAGGGTTTGTTCATAGCGTCGCTTTTTTGCACCCATTTTCCTCATTATTGAATCTGAGAGTCATGGTAACATACAAAAAATAGTTAATAACGATAACAAGTATCATTATCATAAACACTCGCAATTGCGGGCCATGTTGAATTCGTGAAGGTTTAAACGTTATGCGTCAACTCCGTGCAATAGCCGGTTCAGGTATGCTGCTATTGTTGCTTATCGCGCTCAGCCTGATGCTGGGAGCCAGACCTGTCCCCTTTCATGATGTCACACATGCCTTACTCTCCGACTGCAGCCGCATCGATTGCGTGATCGTGCGCGATGCCCGGCTGCCGCGAACCCTGGCGGGACTGCTGGCCGGGATCAGTTTAGGTCTGGCGGGCGCACTGATGCAGAGCCTGACGCGCAATCCCCTGGCTGACCCAGGCATTCTTGGTGTGAATGCCGGAGCGGGTTTTGCGGTGGTGCTTGGCATCGCCCTCTCTGGCGCCGATTCTCCTGCGGAATGGCTGGGTTTTGCTTTTACGGGTGCACTGCTGGCGTCGCTGCTGGTGGCCATGACGGGTGCGATCGGCGGCGGCCGCGTGAATCCGCTGCGTCTGACGCTGGCAGGTGTGGCGCTGGGTGCGGTGCTGGAGGGCTTAACGTCTGGCCTGTCGCTGCTTAATCCCGATATTTACGATCATCTGCGTTTCTGGCACAGCGGCTCGCTGGATATCCGCAATTTTGCCATTCTGCGCACTGTCTTTCCGGCGGTCGTGGCCGGGAGTCTGCTGGCGCTGCTGCTGGCACGTTCGCTCAACAGCCTGAGTATGGGCGGAGATATGGCAACCGCGCTGGGCACCCGTGTGATGCGTACTCAACTGGTGGGATTGCTGGCGATTGCCCTGCTGAGCGGTGCGGCGACGGCGGCAGTCGGCCCCATCGCCTTTGTCGGGTTAATGACACCGCATCTGGCCCGCTGGCTGCTGGGCAACGATCATCGCTGGATGCTGCCGGGAACCCTGGTGATCACTCCCTGTCTGCTGCTGGCGGCCGATATTCTGGGACGGCTGCTGGTGCCGGGTGAACTGCGCGTGTCAATTGTCACGGCCATTCTCGGTGCGCCGATGCTGATTGTGCTGGTGCGCCGTAAGCCGGGAAGAGGGCAGATATGACACGGATGATGATCAATACGCTGCTGCTGTTGATGGCCTGCGGGGTGCTGGCTTTTCTGGGCGTCACGCGTGGCACCTTACCGATCTCCGCCAGCCAGTTATGGGCACTTCTCAACGGCGAGGCGGCGCGCAATGTTCAGCTGATTGTGCTGGAGTGGCGTCTGCCGCGCGTCATGATGGCGCTGCTGATTGGTGCAGCGCTGGGCGTCAGCGGGGCGATTTTTCAGTCGCTGCTGCGCAACCCGCTGGGCAGTCCCGATATTCTGGGTTTTAACACCGGCGCTTACAGCGGTGTGCTGGTGGCGCTGGTGCTGTTCCAGCAAAACATGGAAGGGATGACGCTGGCGGCGCTGGCAGGCGGGCTGCTCACTGCAGGTGTGGTCTGGCTGTTCAGCTGGCGCAACGGCGTGGAGACCTTCCGGCTGATTATTGTCGGCATCAGCGTGCGGGCACTGCTGATGGCGCTGAACAGCTGGCTGATTATCAGTGCTTCACTGGAGGCGGCACTGAGCGCCGGGCTCTGGAGCGCCGGTTCACTTAACGGCATTACCTGGGCGAAAACCACGCCGGTGATCACCGTGCTGCTGCTGGCGCTGCTGGCAACAGGCATGCTGGCCCGCCGCATGCGACTGCTGGAGATGGGTGACGACACGGCCTGCGCGCTGGGCGTTCCGGTTGAGCGCAGCCGCCTCATGCTGATGCTGACGGGCGTTATCCTCACCGCCGCCTCAACGGCGCTGGTCGGTCCGATCTCCTTTATTGCGTTGCTGGCACCGCAGATTGCGCGGCGGCTCAGTGGTGGTACTAAAGGCGCGCTGCCGCTGGCGGCCTTTTGTGGCGCGCTGCTGTTAATCGCCGCGGATTACGCCGCGCAGCACTTTTTCCTGCCTTATCAGCTGCCGGTTGGCGTAATCACGGTCAGCCTGGGCGGACTCTATCTGATTGCGCTACTGGTGCGGGAGGCACGACGTCAATGAAAGTGACAACACGTTTGCAGGGCGACGCGCTGACGCTGGGCTATGACAAAAAAATCGTGGCGGAGAATCTCTCTGTAGCGATCCCTGACGGTGAGCTGACCGTGATCATCGGTCCCAACGCCTGCGGAAAATCGACGCTGCTGCGTACCTTAAGCCGCCTGGTCTCGCCGCTGCAGGGCGAGGTGCTGCTGGATGGCAATACCATTGCTCACTACGCCACCAAAGAGGTGGCACGTCGGCTGGGACTGCTGCCGCAAAGCTCGAATGCGCCTGCGGGTATTAGCGTCAGCGAACTGGTGGCGCGCGGGCGTTATCCGCACCAGTCGCTGTTCGGGCGCTGGCGACAGGAAGATGAGGCAGCGGTGCAGCAGGCCATGCAGGCTACCGGCGTGGCCGATTTAGCGCAGCAGCAAGTTGATACGCTCTCTGGCGGTCAGCGGCAGCGGGTGTGGATTGCGATGGTGCTGGCTCAGCAGACACCGCTATTGCTGCTGGATGAACCGACCACCTGGCTGGATATCGCCCATCAGATTGAACTGCTGGAATTAATGCAGGATCTCAATCAGCAGCATGGCCGAACGCTGGTAGTGGTGCTGCACGATCTCAATCAGGCGTGCCGCTACGCCAGCCACCTGATAGCGATGCGCGACGGGAAAATCGTTGCCGAAGGGAAACCGGCGGAGATTGTGACGCCGGAACTGATAGAAGCGATCTACGGCCTGCGCTGCGTTATCATTAACGATCCCGTGGCCGGTACGCCGATGATTGTGCCGCTGGGCAGAGGCTGACCCGCGCCTTCTCCGGTGAAGAAAGCGCGAGGTCAGGACGGCTCAGGGATTAAGAGCCGCCAGACACTGCTGCAGTCGTGGGCCAATCTGCCCGAACATGCGGGGTGAGATGATCTCGACGTGCGCGCAGTCCAGCGGCCAGACGGTCAGTTCACCGACCCAGGGCGCCCAGGCGCGACGCGCATCCTGACCGGGCTGCTGCGTCTGTTGCGCCAGGAATAGCGTGGCGTGTCCCCCGAAGCGGGTGCTGCGTGCCGTCGCCAGCAGGCGCACCGAACTGGCGTAGTTGGCTTCAATGGTGGTGAACAGCGCCGCCATCCCTTCACCGGCCTGCTCGCGCTGTGCCGCGATAAACTGCTCGCGCTCCCGATTCACTTCTTCCAGCACCGCCGGGTCCAGCACGTTTTCGCCGCGCCGTTCATCCCAGTTCTGCGTCTCTGGCGGCCAGGTATCCAGCAGCCCGAGGAAGGCAACCGTTTCACCTTCGGCCTCCAGCCGCGCAGCGATACCCTGTGCCAGCGTGCCGCCCAGTGAATAGCCCAGGAAATAGTAGGGGCCCTCTGGCTGCTGCTGGCGTACCGTGGCCAGATGTGCGTCACACACCGCATCAAGGTGCTGCGCCTGATTCAGCGGGCTGGTGATGTCGGGTGACTGAATACCGAGCAGCGACCAGCGGGCATCCAGATAGCGCTGCAACACGCTGAACTGCCAGGCAAAACCGGAGGCGGGATGGAAGCAGAACAGGGTCGGGCCGGTAGTGCGCCGCAGCGGCAAGACCGCCTCAAATCCGGCGCGGGCTGTCTCCGCGGATTCGCTACTGAGCAGGGCGGCCAGCTTTTCTGCCGTGGCTGCCACCATAATCTGGCCCACTGATACCGACTGATTCAGCGTCCGCCGCAGCTGCGCCGCCAGCCGCATCGCCAGCAGCGAATGGCCACCCAGCGCAAAAAAATCATCCTGTGCGCTGACGGACTCACGTTCCAGCAGCGTGGCGAACGCCTGCGCCAGCGTGGTTTCCAGACCAGGGTGCGGCGCACGACCGGCAGTTGCTGTCCGGGTCTGTGGCAGCGGCAGCGCTTTACGATCCAGCTTGCCGTTGCTGCTGAGCGGTAATGCCGCCAGCTGAACAATCGCCACCGGCACCATATGCGCGGGCAACTGTGTCGCCAGCGTCTGGCGCATGACGTCGGCATCAATCGGGCCATCTGCCACTACATAGCCGACCAGCTGGCGGGCATCACCCTGCTGGTCGCTGCTGCTGCCCAGGACCACTGCATGCGTCACGGCCTGCACAATGCCAGGCAGCGCAGCCATGGCATAGTCGATCTCATTCAGCTCGATGCGCTGTCCGCGGATTTTAAGCTGATCGTCGCTGCGGCCCAGATACTCCACCGCACCATCCGGCAGCCAGCGCGCCACATCGCCGGTGCGGTACATGCGGGAGCCGTGACCCCACGGATCGGCCACAAACCGGCTGGCCGTGAGGTCGGGACGATCCAGATAACCCTGTGCCAGCTGCACGCCGGTCAGCCAGAGATCGCCCGCCACGCCAGGCGGCACCGGCTGCAGGCGCGCATCCAGAATCCGTAAGCCGGTGTTCCAGACCGGGAAGCCAATCGGCACGCTGGCACCGTCGACGGCCGCCAGCGCGGGTCCGAACGCCGGGTAGAAGCTGACATCCACTGCCGCTTCGGTCGGGCCATACAGGTTGTGCAAGGGTACCCGGGTCAGCGTCTGCCACTGGCGCGACAGCTCAGCGGGCAGCGCTTCGCCGCTGCAGAACACCTGGCGCAGGGTGGTGCACCTTGCTATCGCGTTGTCATCCTGCAGCGAGGCAACAAAGGCCGCCAGCATCGAGGGAACAAAATGGGTGGTGGTCACGCGGTAGCGGGCAAACAGCTGCTGCAGGGCTTCCGGGTCGCGGTGGGCATCAGGCGGTGACATCACCAGCTGTGCGCCAGCGATCAAGGGCCAGAAGAACTCCCACACCGAGACATCAAAGCTGCTCGGCGTTTTCTGCAGCACGACATCATCACCGCCGAGCGGATAGCGATCCTGCATCCACAGCAGCCGGTTGACGATTGCCTCATGACTGACCAGCACGCCTTTTGGCCGACCGGTCGAACCAGAGGTATAGATGAGGTAAGCACCATCATGCGGACCCGGAGCCTGTGTCAGCACGCGATCAACCGGGGTTAACAGCGCGTCGTAAAACAGCGGCGCAACCGGTGAGAGAGCCGCCAGCCGGTCTGCCAGTTCGCGGCAGGTGATCAGCGTTTTCGGCGCGGCATCTTCCAGCATCATCTTCAGCCGATCGTCCGGGTAGCCGGTATCAAGCGGCAGCCAGGTTGCGCCTGTGCTGACAATCGCCTGCAGTGCCAGCGATAAAAAGACCGAGCGCGGCAGCCCCACGGCGACGATGTCACCCCGCGTCACACCCTGCGCAATCAGCTGTTGTCCCAGCGCGGCGACCTGCTGTTGCATCTGCTGATAATTAAGCTGATGCGCCTCATCCGCCAGCGCCACGGCGTCCGGCGTCCGCTGCGCCTGCAGCAGCAGCAGGCTGCTTAGCGTCTCTGCAGGCAGCATCACGGCGGTCTGATTGACCGCTGCCAGCTGCTGATGTTCTTCCGGCATCAGCATATCCAGCTCACCACAGGCGCACGCTGGCCGGACGGCAAGCTGCTGAAGCAGCAGACCAAAGCGGCTGGCATGTTGCTTCAGCACGGTTTCGCGGTAGCGCTCTGCATTAGCCAGTAGTTCCAGCGTCAGGTCGCCCTGTTCGCTGAGGTAGATAGCAATCTCCAGATCGCGAACCGGGCCTGATGCCAGCTGATGAGTGATGCCTTCAATGCCGGCGAAATCGAGCTGATAATCGAACATCTTCAGGTTAATCACCGGCCCATAGAGCGGAGCGCTGTCACCCAATCGCCCCAGATCGCGCTGCACCTGCTCAGCGTCGTAACGCTGATGACGGCGCATTTTTCTGACCTCACCCGCCAGCTGCGCGGCCAGTGCCGTCAGCGGCTGCGCCGGATCGTAATGGATCGCCATAGGCAATACGTTGATCACCGGACCGGTGGTGCAGAGCGCGGCCGAGCCGATGCGGCGCATAAAGATGAAACCGGCGGCAAAGTCGTTCTGACCGGTGAGGCGCGCCAGCCACAGCGCCACCAGCGCAAAGGCGGTGTCCGCCGCGCTGAGATTCTGCTGCTGAGTATGCGCCAGCAACGCCTGAAAGGTGTGTTGCTCCACAGCAAATGTGTGTCGCAGCAGGTTGGTGCTGGCACTTTGCCCCGCCAGCGGCAGCGTAGATAACGAGGCGGGCGCAGGTAAATGCGCCCCTTTTTCCAGCCAGAACTGACGATCGCGCTGCCAGGTCGAAGAGTGCTGATAGCGCTGATACTCGTCGACGACCTCGCTGAACGGGACAAAGGGGCTCGGCTCCGGCGTGTCGCCGTGCTGCCAGGCGCTGTAGAGATGGGCGATGCGGCGGGTCAGGGCGGTGAAGCTGAAACCATCGACCACCAGATGATGGTAGCGCTGATACCAGTACCAGTGATCCTCGCCCAGCCGAAGCAGGCTGTGATGATAGAGCGGCGCACCGCTCAGCACCCGCAGATCGCCGGACATATCCTGCTGCATCAGCGCCCGTGCGGCCGCCGCCGGATCGGCGGCATCGCGCAGATCGATTATTTCAGGCTCGCGAAAATGCTGGGGGGCAGGCCACTGCAGCGGTTCACCCTCCTGCTCGCCAAAGGCCATATTCAGCGTGTCCGCTTCCTGCATGCCGGCAACGATGGCGCGAGACAGCAGCGCGCTGTTCAGCGCACCACGCAGTTCAACGAAATGCGCCACGGCGTAGGCATTGGAATAGGGGGATAACTGGTCAGCGATCCAGATACCGGGCTGAGCGGCCACCAGCGGCAATGTTTTTTGCTCTGTCAGCGGGTTCAGAGTGGTCTCAGACATTGCGGCTCCCACTATCCTGCGTCATAACCGGACGGATATCGTGCCAGTTTTCATTCAGCCAGTTCAGGCAACGGGCTTGTGGTTCGGGCCCATAAACAGGCTGCCATCCTGGCGGAACCGCACAAAAGGCGGGCCATAAGCTGTACTGCTGCTGATCGTTTTTCAGCACCTGACAATCCTGCTGGGGATCGTCGAAAGGATTGCGTTGTTGCATGTTGGTCTCCTGTCCGAAGTCGTCGGGCGCGTTAACGCCGCTCTCCTGCGTATCCTTTTTCTTTTAATGGCGCACAGGCGCCGGGAGTTCAGCGGGTTATGACGATTGCCACATAGCTTTGAGGCCTGCCAGCAGCCCGCCGCGCCAGCACAGCGCATCGTGACCACCTTCAACCGGGTGATAGCTGACCTTATGTCCTGCCACCGTCAGATCGCGCTGAAACTGCGCGTTTGCCGCCAGAATCAGGCGTTCGCGCCGTCCCGCCTCCAGATAAAAGCGCCGTGAGGGCGCCTGCAGCAAACCCTGCTGTAACTGCTGCGGCAGCCAGCCATTCGGGTCGCCGCGTGCGGGCCACCAGAACGAACCGGAAAGACTGACGGCACCCGCAAAGGTTTCCGGCCAGGTCAGGGTGGCGTAAGCGGCAGAAAGGCCGCCAAAACTCTGTCCGGCTACCAGCGTGCTGTCGGCCCGGAACCGTGCCCGCTGCTGAATTTGTGGTAACAGCTCATGCTGAATCGCCAGCCAGAAATCGGGATTACAGGTCAGCTCACGCGTGCGGTGTTCGCGGTCAATGATGTCGATCATGACATAGACCGCAGGAGGCAATTCGCCTGCCGCAGTGAGTTCCTGAAGCGGACCGGCAACCGGCATGCTGTGCGCCCAGAACTGACCATCCAGCAGCAGTGCCAGCGGACGATCGGCAGCATCTGCCTCGCCGGTGACATAAAGCCAGACCTGACGCTGATTGCCCAGCCGCTGGCTGCGCCACAGATGCTGCTGCAGCGGAAGAGTGGTGGCGCGACCTTCATCAACTGCACGCCATATCTGCTGCTCAGGCGCAAGCGGCAGATGCAGCGGTGAGACGCTCATGCCACGCCCGGCCGACCAGCTCCGCAGCGGATTGAGCGGATCGCTTTGTGCGTGCCTGAATTTCTGACTCCACCACTGGCGCAGCGCATGCATATCAGCCTGCCCGGTAAACGTCTCTTTCTGGTTGTCAGGGATCAGGCAGTAGCTGCCGCGCCAGTCAGCGGGCAGGGTGGTTTGCCACCACCAGACATCAGTATCAGGAACAGGTGTTAAGGAGGAAGGTGAGGCTGTGTGATGATGATCGGTTACACCGGTAATGTTGATCCAGACGCGCCGGGTATCAGAGTGCAGCGGGTCACCCTGCGGATCACGCCAGAAAAAAGTGACCTGACAGGTCCCCTTTTCGCCGGGTTCAATCAGGGGAATGCCCTGTTGCTGCTGATGATGCCACCAGCGTTCGCTGCCGGTCTCTTCGTTTAACCACGCCATTCGCGCCATGATTCAATCACACTTGCTTAGGGTAATGCATGTTACAGATAATAGTATTGATAATTATTTGCATTTGCAATAGGGTGTTTCCGCTCGACAGGGAGCGCGCGCATTCTCTCTGCCGCATCGGATTTCAGACGGACGTAACGCGGTTCTGAAGCAGGTGTGGCGGGAGGGTTAATGCGTTGCAGGCAAGGTTATGACCTTTTTACCGGTACGCCGGCAGTGGCATGCTCGCTGGCACTCCAGGAACAGAAAAATGAAAAAGTTATCCCGGCTTTCGTTAGCCATTATGATTGAACTGGGTTTTACTGCCTCTCTCATTTCTGCTGGCGCAGTGGCTGCCGAAGCCCACAGCGACCCGGCGATCAACAACACGTCAGATACGATCCACGACGGCACCATGACGGTCACCGCCGCTGAGCAGACGCTGCAGGCACCTGGCGTATCGACGATTACCGCCGACGAAATCAAAAAACATCCGCCTGCGCGCGATGTTGCCGAAATCATCCGTACCATGCCAGGTGTCAACCTGACCGGTAACTCCACCAGCGGCCAGCGCGGAAACAACCGTCAGATCGATATCCGTGGAATGGGACCGGAAAACACCCTGATTCTGATCGATGGGCTGCCGGTAACCAGCCGTAATTCCGTGCGGCTTGGCTGGCGTGGCGAGCGCGACACACGCGGCGACACGAACTGGGTTCCGCCAGAGATCATTGACCGCATTGACGTCATCCGCGGTCCGGCAGCGGCCCGCTACGGCAATGGTGCGGCGGGTGGCGTGGTCAATATCATCACCAAAAAAGAGATGGATAATCAGTGGCACGGCTCGTGGAGCGCCTATTACAACGTGCCGCAACACAAGGAGGAGGGCGCGACGCGGCGTACCAACTTCAGTCTTGAAGGACCGCTGGGCGATGATGTCAGTTTCCGGCTCTATGGCGGTCTGGCAAAAACGCAGGCCGACGCTTACGACATTAATGAAGGTCACGCCGCTGACCGCACCGGCAGTTATGCAGGATCCTATCCGGCGGGCCGGGAAGGTTCAGTCAATAAAGATGTTCATGGCCTGCTGCGCTGGGCGTTTGCACCAATGCAGGCGCTGGAAGTGGGGGCCGGTTACAGCCGTCAGGGCAACCTCTATGCTGGCGACACCCAGAACACCAATACCAACGCGCTTGTGAAAAGCAAATATGGAGACGAGACCAACCGGCTCTATCGGCAGAACTTTTCGGTTAAGTGGACCGGCGCCTGGGATAATGGCATCAGCACCAATACCTATGCGCAGTATGAAAACACCCGCAACTCGCGCCTGAATGAAGGGCTGGCGGGCGGCACTGAAGGTATCTTTTCCAACAGCAACTTCAACACCATCCAGCTGGATGATGTGTTGCTGCACAGCGAGATCAGCGTGCCGTTTGAGTGGCTGGTGAATCAGACCGCAACCTTTGGCACGGAATGGAATCAGCAGCGGATGAAGGATCCGTCCTCGACGACGCAGGCCGCCAGCTACGGCTCGATTCCGGGTATCGCCTCCACCGGACGC
Organism: Pantoea vagans; assembly: GCF_004792415.1. Classification (NCBI taxonomy): domain Bacteria; kingdom Pseudomonadati; phylum Pseudomonadota; class Gammaproteobacteria; order Enterobacterales; family Erwiniaceae; genus Pantoea; species Pantoea vagans. The sequence continues at coordinate 3,630,655 of NZ_CP038853.1, read as the reverse complement.
TCTCCCTATTCGCAGGCGGAGATCTTCTCACTGTTTGCGGAAGACAATATTGAGCTGACCGATAGCACCATGCTGACGCCAGGCCTGCGCTTCGATCACCATTCGATCGTCGGCGATAACTGGAGCCCGTCGCTCAACCTCTCTCAGGGCTTAGGCGATGAGGTCACCCTGAAAATGGGCATTGCGCGCGCTTATAAAGCGCCGAGCCTCTACCAGACCAACCCGAACTACCTGCTTTACAGCAATGGTCAGGGCTGCGCAGCCAGTACCGGTGCCTGTTATCTGATGGGTAATGATGACCTGAAAGCGGAAAACAGCATTAATAAAGAGATTGGACTGGAATGGAAGCGCGACGGCTATCAGACGGGTCTGACCTGGTTCCGCAACGACTACCGGAACAAGATTGAGGCAGGCACGGCTCCCACCGGCACGGCGTCTAACGGCAAAACCGACATCTACAAATGGGAAAATGTGCCAAAAGCGGTGGTTGAGGGGCTGGAAGGTACGGTTAACGTCCCGTTCTCCGACAGCGTAACGTGGAACAACAACTTCACGTATATGCTGCAAAGCAAAAATAAAGAGACCGGCGATCGTCTGTCAATTATTCCGGCGTATACGCTCAATTCGACGCTGAGCTGGCAGGCGACGCAGGATCTGTCTCTCCAGACAACCCTGACCTGGTACGGTAAACAGGTGCCGAAGAAGTATGACTATAAGGGTAACGCCGTCACCGGCAGCGCGACCGATCAGGTCAGCCCCTATTCGGTGGTGGGGATGAGCGGCACCTATGATGTTAATCAGTATGCCAGCGTCACGGTCGGTATCGACAACCTGTTCGACAAGCGTCATTTCCGGCAGGGCAACGCGCAAACCACCGGCAATACCACCACCGGCGCTTACCTCTACGGCGCGGGAGCCAATACCTTTAACGAATCGGGGCGCACATTTTATATGAGCGTGAACACCCGCTTCTGATCGGTTCAGCCATAAAAAAACGCAGCAGGGTGATCGCCCGCTGCGTTTTTTATCTCTGCTTTATCAGTTGTTCTGATTGATATCGCGGTAGAGTCGGCTCTCAAAACGTACCAGTGGAATACGGCGGGTACGTTGATCTTCCGGCGGCACGGCATAACCGGAAAGGAACTGAACAAAGGCCACACGTGCACCACTGGACGTGGTAATAAAGCCCGCGAGATTATAGACGCCCTGCAGTGAACCGGTTTTCGCCGAGACCTTGCCATCCAGTCCCGCCTCATGCAGTCCGCCGCGATACTGCAGTGTGCCGTCATAACCCGCCAGCGGCAGCATCGAAATATAATCCAGCGTATTGTCATTCTTCGCAATGAACTGCAACACCTGCATCATGGTTTGCGGCGAAATCAGATCGTGGCGCGACAGACCGGAACCATCGACCTGAATGCTGTTGCCCATATCGACGTTGGCTTTGGCTTTCAGGATACGGCGGACGGCATCCTGTCCGGCGCGGAAGGTACCAGGCACGTTAAAGTAGTGATGACCAATGGTGCGGAAGACCGTGTCGGCTATCATGTTGTCTGACTTCTTCAGCATGGTGTGCAGCAGCGTATGCAGCGGGGCAGACTGGGTCGATGCCAGTACGGTACCTGGCTCCGTGACCTGCGTCTGGCGTACCAGATGGCCACTGTAGTCAATCTCTGATGACCGCAGCTCTGCCTTCAGGATTTCACCCGCCCACGCCGCGCCATCCTGCACCGCAAAGGCCAGCGGCAGCGGTTCGGCACGCTGGCGCATACAGCCTGTCAGGGTGTAACGGTTCAGCTCACCCGGAACCACATCCAGTTCACAATATTGCCCTTCACCGCTGTTACGGCCGATGGTGCGGACCTGGCTGTACATATGCGCCGGATAATAGGAAGCGATGCGCACAAACGCATTTTCACCCGGCGTATTAGCGCTGTAGAGCGACACCGAGAAGCAGTTTTTATCCACAATCGCGGCACCCGGCGGGGCGCTGAAGCACTGGGTCATATCGTTCCACGGCCAGCCCGGTGCCATGTCATGACTGGCAAAAACCGAGGTGTCGATAACCAGGTTGCCTTTGATATGGTTAATGCCCTGCTTCTTTATCGCCGCGACCATGTTGCGCAGATCCTGACGGCTTAAGGTCGGATCACCGCCGAAACGTGCAACTAAATCGCCGTTCAGGGTGCCATCAATAATGGCACCCCGGGTCTCAAACGTGGTCTGAAAACGGAAGTCGCCACCCAGTTCCAGTAGTGCCGCCAGCGCCGTCACCACTTTCATGGTACTGGCGGGCAGGGCCATCTGTTTGCCGTGGTAATCAATAATCGGTGTTGATGCACCCACTTTCTGAACCATCAGCGCCAGATTGGCGCCATCTGGCAGGTACTGCATGTATTCATCAACTGGCGCTGCGTGTGCCTGCAGCATAAATGCGCAGCTTAATCCGGTAACAAGTCGTGAAAATCGCATAATCTCGCGGTAACTGGCAGGTGAGGGCGTCAATACTACGTCGCTGGGCGGTGCAAAGTAAACGATGACCCGCAGGGAACTCTGGGGTAAAATACGTATCAAATTGCAAAACTCTTTTCTGGCCTGGAGGCATCTCCGGGTCAGGATTCTTTTATTTGCAAAAACGGGCTAATGCGCCGCAGAGCGCTTTTTTCTGCGGTCACCGGTCAGGATGACATCGTTAAACAGGAAAGAGGGCGAGGAGCTTAAATGAATCAGATTCCGATGACGTTAAGAGGCGCTGAAAGATTGCGCGAAGAGCTGAACGAGCTGAAAACCGTGAAGCGCCCGCGCATTATCGCCTCTATCGCTGATGCACGCGAACATGGCGATTTAAAAGAGAACGCGGAATATCACGCTGCGCGTGAAGAGCAGGGCTTTTGTGAAGGCCGTATTCAGGAGATTGAAGCCAAACTCTCCAATGCGCAGGTTATCGATGTCACGCAGATGCCGAAAACCGGCCGCGTGATCTTCGGTGCCACGGTGACCGTGCTGAACGTCGAGACCGACGAAGAAGCCACGTATCGCATCGTGGGCGATGACGAAGCGGACTTTAAGCAAAATCTGATTTCGGTCAATTCGCCAATGGCGCGCGGCCTGGTGGGTAAAGAGGCCGATGATGTGGCTATCGTAAAAACCCCGGGCGGCGACGTTGAGTATGAGATCCTGAAGGTGGAATACCTTTAAGATGTTGCTACGCTTTGAAAAGCGTTTAAGCACAATGTAAAGAAAGGAAAAAGGCCGCATTGCGGCCTTTTATCTGAGGTAAGAGCATGTCACTTTCTTTGCCCACTTAGCGTGGCAGAGAAATTTTGCTCTCTTTAGAGGGGCGATACAGCACCAGCGTTTTGCCGATCACCTGTACGTTGCTGGCACCGGTCTCACGCACGATAGCCTCGACGATCAGCTGTTTCGTTTCACGATCTTCAGAGGCGATTTTTACCTTAATCAGTTCGTGATGCGACAGAGCCTGCTCGATTTCGGCCAGCACGCCTTCAGTCAGGCCATTGCCACCCAGCATAACCACTGGCTTGAGCGGATGGGCGAGGCCCTTGAGGTGCTGTTTTTGTTTGGTACTTAGATTCATCGTAGTTTTTTACTTACTCAGGGATTGAAAACGGTTCATTCTACCGCCATCTCGGGTATATCACCAAATCGACGCAACCCATTGCGTGCAGGTTTATCGCTACGATGACGATTTAACTGGAATTATTATGACGGGTAAAAAGCGTTCGGCCAGCTCCAGCCGCTGGCTTCAGGAACACTTTAGCGATAAATATGTGCTTCAGGCGCAGAAAAAAGGGTTGCGCTCGCGCGCCTGGTTTAAACTTGATGAAATACAACAGGGTGACAAGCTTTTCAAACCCGGCATGACCGTGGTAGATCTGGGTGCTGCACCTGGTGGCTGGTCGCAGTATGTGGTTCAGCAAATCGGGAATAAAGGGCGCATCATTGCCTGTGATATCCTGCCAATGGATCCGATAGTCGGTGTCGATTTCCTTCAGGGCGATTTTCGTGAAGAATCGGTGATCAATGCGCTGCTTGAGCGCGTTGGCGATCAGAAAGTTCAGGTTGTCATGTCCGATATGGCGCCGAATATGAGTGGTACACCTGCCGTAGATATTCCCCGGTCGATGTATTTAGTGGAGCTGGCGCTGGAGATGTGTCGGGATATTCTGGCACCTGGCGGCAGTTTCGTAGTGAAAGTGTTTCAGGGAGATGGCTTCGATGAATACCTGCGGGAAATTCGCTCCCTGTTTACGAAAGTAAAAATTCGTAAGCCGGACGCTTCACGGTCTCGTTCACGTGAAGTGTACATTGTGGCGACTGGGCGCAAACTATAACCAAATTGCTGGAGATGTCCGCAGCTTTGCTGCGATTCCATGTATGCAGGAACTATAGTACCCTACGCTATCTGTTAACACCGATGTAATATGAGGTTAATCCCTTGAGTGACATGGCGAAAAACCTGATTCTCTGGTTAGTCATCGCGGTCGTGCTGATGTCAGTATTCCAGAGCTTTGGGCCCAGCGAGTCGAATGGCCGTCGGGTTGATTATTCAACCTTCCTGTCGGAAGTGAACCAGGATCAGGTCCGCGAGGCACGTATTAACGGGCGTGAAATTAACGTTGTCAAAAAAGACAGCAATAAATATACCACCTACATTCCTGTCAACGATCCCAAGTTGCTCGATAACCTCTTGACCAAAAACGTCAAAGTGGTTGGCGAACCGCCGGAAGAGCCAAGCCTGCTGGCTTCCATCTTCATTTCGTGGTTCCCGATGCTGCTGCTGATCGGTGTGTGGATCTTCTTTATGCGTCAGATGCAGGGCGGCGGCGGTAAGGGCGCGATGTCCTTCGGCAAAAGCAAAGCCCGCATGTTGACAGAAGACCAGATTAAAACCACTTTCGCCGACGTTGCGGGTTGTGACGAAGCGAAAGATGAAGTGGCTGAGCTGGTGGAATATCTGCGTGAGCCGAGCCGTTTCCAGAAGCTGGGCGGTAAAATTCCAAAAGGCGTTCTGATGGTGGGGCCGCCGGGTACCGGTAAAACCCTGCTGGCAAAAGCGATTGCCGGTGAAGCCAAAGTGCCTTTCTTCACTATTTCCGGTTCTGACTTTGTGGAAATGTTTGTCGGTGTCGGTGCATCCCGTGTGCGCGACATGTTCGAACAGGCCAAGAAAGCCGCACCGTGCATCATCTTCATCGATGAGATTGACGCCGTCGGTCGTCAGCGTGGCGCCGGTTTAGGCGGTGGCCATGATGAACGTGAGCAGACGCTGAACCAGATGCTGGTTGAGATGGATGGTTTCGAAGGTAACGAAGGAATTATCGTTATCGCCGCGACTAACCGTCCTGACGTACTGGACCCTGCGCTGCTGCGTCCAGGCCGCTTTGACCGTCAGGTTGTGGTCGGTCTGCCAGACGTACGTGGTCGTGAGCAGATCCTGAAAGTGCATATGCGTCGTGTGCCACTGGCAACCGACATTGATGCTGCAATCATTGCACGTGGTACGCCAGGCTTCTCAGGTGCCGATCTGGCTAACCTGGTGAACGAAGCAGCGTTGTTCGCCGCTCGTTCAAACAAGCGTGTGGTGTCGATGGTTGAGTTCGAGAAAGCGAAAGACAAAATCATGATGGGTGCGGAACGTCGCTCCATGGTGATGACGGAATCGCAGAAAGAATCCACTGCCTATCACGAAGCAGGCCACGCCATTATTGGCCGCCTGGTGCCAGAGCATGATCCGGTGCATAAAGTCACGATTATCCCGCGTGGCCGTGCGCTGGGTGTGACCTTCTTCCTGCCTGAAGGCGACGCGATTAGCGCCAGCCGTCAGAAACTGGAAAGCCAGATCTCAACGCTGTACGGCGGTCGTCTGGCAGAAGAGATCATCTACGGTGTTGAACATGTTTCTACCGGCGCGTCCAACGACATTAAAGTCGCGACGAATCTGGCACGTAACATGGTGACGCAGTGGGGCTTCTCTGAAAAACTGGGTCCGTTGCTGTATGCAGAAGAAGAGGGTGAAGTGTTCCTTGGACGTTCTGTCGCGAAAGCGAAACATATGTCTGATGAAACAGCCCGCATTATCGACCAGGAAGTTAAACACCTGATCGACAGTAACTACCAGCGTGCTCGTCGCATTCTGGGTGAGAACATGGACATCCTTCACGCGATGAAAGATGCGCTGATGAAGTATGAAACCATCGATGCACCACAGATCGACGACCTGATGGCACGCCGCGAAGTGCGTCCGCCAGCGGGCTGGGAAGATCCAGGCAGCAACTCAGACAGCAACGGTACGCCAAAAGCGCCACGTCCGGTTGATGAACCACGTACACCAAATCCAGGTAATACCATGTCAGAGCAGTACAACAAATAAGACGCATCATCGTCAGACAAAACCCCGGCTGGTCCGGGGTTTTTTACATCCAGATATTGATCAGCAAGGAGTTTTCACCATGAAGTTGTTTGCCCGTGATTCCCATCTCGATTTATCGTTTCCTCATGTGATGGGCATTCTGAATGTCACGCCGGACTCCTTTTCAGATGGTGGTAAACATAACGCGCTGGTCGATGCGCTGACGCATACCAATGAGATGGTCAACGCCGGCGCAACCATTATCGATGTAGGCGGTGAATCAACCCGTCCGGGCGCTGATGAGGTCAGTGTGGAGGAGGAGCTGGAGCGGGTCATTCCGGTGATCGATGCCATTGCCCAGCGTTTCGAAGTCTGGATTTCAGTAGACACTTCTAAAGCGGACGTGATCCGGGAAGCCGCGCAAGTGGGTGCTCACATCATTAACGATGTCCGTTCCCTCTCTGAACCGGGCGCGCTGGAAGCTGCCGCCGCAACCGGACTGCCTGTCTGTTTAATGCATATGCAGGGCGAACCGCGCACCATGCAGCAGGCACCGGTTTACGAAAACATCTTAAGGGAAGTGGACACTTACTTCGCTCAGCAGATTGCGCGTTGCGAAGCGGCGGGAATGAAAAAAGAGCAGCTGATACTCGACCCGGGCTTCGGTTTCGGTAAAAATCTCAGCCACAATTATGAACTGCTGGCTCATCTCAGCGATTTTCACCACTTTGGTCTGCCACTGCTGGTGGGGATGTCGCGTAAATCGATGATTGGCCAGTTGTTAAATGTCGGCCCGTCACAGCGTTTAACCGGCAGCCTGAGCTGCGCGGTGATTGCTGCCATGCAGGGCGCGCAGATTATTCGCGTCCATGACGTAAGAGAGACGGCCGAAGCGATGCGCGTGGTCGAAGCGACCCGAAGAGCAAAAGGAACATCATGAGTAATCGTAAATATTTCGGTACAGACGGCATTCGCGGCAAAGTCGGTGAAACACCTATCACGCCTGATTTTGTCCTGAAGCTGGGCTGGGCCGCGGGTAAAGTACTGGCGCGCCACGGTTCCAAAAAGATCATCATCGGCAAAGATACCCGTATCTCTGGCTATATGCTGGAGTCTGCGCTGGAAGCAGGTCTCGCCGCCGCGGGCCTGACCGCTGCGTTTACCGGTCCGATGCCGACCCCCGCCATCGCCTATCTGACCCGTACCTTCCGCGCTGAGGCGGGCATTGTGATTTCAGCATCGCACAATCCGTTTGACGACAACGGCATTAAATTCTTCTCGTCCGAAGGCACCAAACTGCCTGATGACGTGGAAGAAGCGATTGAGCTGGAGATGGAAAAGCCAATTACCTGCGTGGAGTCCGCGCAGTTAGGCCGCGCCAGCCGCATCGTAGATGCAGCAGGGCGTTACATTGAGTTTTGCAAAGGGACTTTCCCCAGCGAACTCAATCTGAATGGCCTGAAAATTGTGGTCGACTGTGCCAATGGCGCGACTTACCACATTGCGCCGAATGTCCTGCGCGAGCTGGGCGCAACCGTCATCGCAATCGGTGTGCAGCCAGACGGCATGAACATCAACAAAGAGTGCGGTGCGACCGATCTTAAACTACTGCAGCAGCGCGTACTGGCAGAGAAGGCGGATATCGGTCTGGCCTATGATGGCGACGGCGACCGCATCATGATGATTGACCATCTGGGTGACAAAGTTGATGGCGACCAGATTCTTTACATCATTGCACGTGAAGCGCTGCGTCAGGGACAGTTACGTGGCGGTGTAGTGGGCACGCTGATGAGCAACATGGGCCTGGAATTAGCGCTGAAACAGCTCGGCATTCCGTTTACCCGTGCCAAAGTCGGTGACCGTTATGTGCTGGAGAAGATGCAGGAGAAGGGCTGGCGTCTCGGCGCGGAGAACTCCGGTCATGTGATCCTGCTGGATAAAACCACCACCGGTGACGGTATCGTTGCAAGTTTGCAAGTGCTCACTGCGATGGTGCGTAACCACATGAGCCTGCACGATCTCTGCAGTGGTATGAAGATGCTGCCGCAGGTTCTGGTCAACGTACGCTTCGCGGGCGAGCATGACCCGCTGCAAAGCGACGCCGTGAAAGCGGTCACCGCCGATGTTGAAAAAGCGCTGGCGGGTCGCGGACGCGTTCTGTTGCGTAAGTCAGGCACTGAGCCGCTGATTCGTGTGATGGTCGAAGGCGAAAATGAGGCGCAGGTCACCGAACTGGCTAATCGGATTGCCGATCAGGTCAAAGCGGTTTAAACCTCTTAATGGCGGTACTCAGAATGCTGAACCGCCTGTAAAATCACCGGGATGGCGCTTTTTTCTGCAATCAGTTTGCGTAAGAGAAATTGCACTTGCAGAGATATGCGCCTTTGGTTAGTATTCACACCCGCTTCTGATGGGTGATGACGAGACGCCCCATCAATACTGGTTGAAGCTTTAACTGTACGATTATCGTGCAAGGAACAGGTTGAATATGTACGAAGCTCTTTTAGTTGTTTTCCTTATTGTAGCTATCGCCCTCGTGGGTATGATCATGCTGCAGCAAGGCAAAGGCGCTGATATGGGAGCCTCATTCGGTGCAGGCGCATCCGGTACGGTGTTTGGTTCTTCGGGTTCAGGTAATTTCATGACCCGTACGACTGGCATCTTAGCGGCACTGTTCTTCATCATCAGCCTGGTTCTGGGTAATCTGAACAGCAATAAAACCTCAAAAGGAAGCGAGTGGGAAAATCTTTCTGCGCCGGCGCAGTCTTCTCAACAGACTGAAAAGCCAGCTCAACCGGTTACACCGGGCAGCGATATTCCTAAGTAAGGTCGTCAGCACAACGAATCGTTGTGGTCAGTGCAGTGCCGTGGTGGTGGAATTGGTAGACACGCTACCTTGAGGTGGTAGTGCCCGATTGGGCTTACGGGTTCAAGTCCCGTCCTCGGTACCAAATAGCAGTATCTCTTGCATTTTATGCAGGTCTGGCGTATTATTCGCCACGTTTTCGGACGCGGGGTGGAGCAGCCTGGTAGCTCGTCGGGCTCATAACCCGAAGGTCGTCGGTTCAAATCCGGCCCCCGCAACCAATTTTCCCTTTGAGTTCTTTTTCAAATATACTGTATGCATCGACGGACGCATTCACGGCTATTTTTTGAAAGAAAATTCTTTGGATGGAGTCCGGGCCGCATTGCGGCATACAGGGTCCAGTGACTAAAAGCCCCGAATATTCGGGGTTTTTTGTTATTAGCGAATCGTAATACTGGGCTATAGGCCCTTTTTTTATGTCTTGGGGGTGGGCTTGTCCACATTAGAGCAAAAATTGACAGAGTTGGTATCGGCTCCCGTAGAAGCGCTGGGTTACGAACTGGTTGGAATTGAATTCGTTCGTAGTCGCACATCTATCCTGCGCATCTATATTGATAGTGAAGATGGCATCAATGTCGATGATTGCGCCGATGTCAGCCACCAGGTAAGTGCGGTAATGGATGTTGAAGATCCGATTACGGTACCTTACAACCTTGAAGTCTCTTCACCGGGACTCGATCGTCCTCTGTTCACCGCAGAACACTACACCCGTTTTATGGGTGAAGAAGTGAGTCTGGTGTTGCGTATGGCCGTTCAGAACCGCCGTAAATGGCAGGGAACCATCAAGTCAGTTGATGGCGAGATGATCACGGTGCACGTTGAGGGTAGCGATGAAGTGTTCGCGCTGAGTAATATTCAGAAAGCGAACCTGGTCCCCCACTTTTAAAAGTCCGGATTGAGGCTAACCAGGATGAACAAAGAGATCTTAGCTGTTGTAGAAGCCGTTTCTAACGAAAAAGCCCTGCCGCGTGAGAAAATCTTCGAAGCGCTGGAGAGCGCGCTGGCGACTGCGACCAAGAAAAAGTACGAGCAGGAAATTGAAGTACGCGTCAGCATTGATCGCCGCAGTGGCGATTTCGATACTTTCCGCCGCTGGGAAATCGTAGAAGAGGTGACACAGCCGACGCGCGAGATCACGCTGGATGCGGCCCGCTTCGAAGATGAAGCATTCAATCTGGGCGAATATGTCGAAGATCAGATTGAATCGGTCACCTTTGACCGTATCACTACCCAGACCGCTAAGCAGGTTATCGTGCAAAAAGTGCGCGAAGCTGAGCGCGCGATGGTGGTTGATCAGTTCCGTGAGCAGGAAGGCGAAATCATCACCGGTGTGGTGAAGAAAGTTAACCGCGACAACATTTCCCTCGACTTAGGCAGCAATGCCGAAGCGGTCATTCTGCGCGAAGATATGCTGCCGCGTGAAAACTTCCGTCCAGGCGACCGTATTCGTGGCGTACTCTACTCGGTACGTCCGGAAGCGCGTGGCGCGCAGCTGTTCGTGACGCGTTCCAAACCGGAAATGCTGATTGAACTGTTCCGCATTGAGGTGCCAGAAATTGGCGAAGAACTGATTGAAATTAAAGCTGCTGCCCGTGATCCGGGTTCTCGCGCTAAAATTGCAGTCAAAACTAACGACAAACGTATCGATCCGGTGGGTGCCTGTGTGGGCATGCGCGGCGCGCGTGTTCAGGCTGTTTCCAGTGAACTGGGCGGCGAGCGTATCGATATCGTGCTGTGGGACGATAACCCGGCGCAGTTTGTTATTAACGCCATGGCTCCGGCCGATGTGGCGTCAATCGTGGTTGATGAAGATAATCACACCATGGATATCGCCGTAGAAGCTGGCAATCTGGCTCAGGCGATCGGCCGTAACGGCCAAAACGTGCGTCTCGCTTCGCAGCTGAGTGGCTGGGAGCTGAACGTGATGACCGTCGATGATCTGCAGGCTAAGCATCAGGCTGAAGCGCATGCAGCGATCGATATGTTCACTAAACATCTCGACATCGACGAAGAGTTCGCCACCGTACTGGTGGAAGAGGGCTTCTCCTCGCTGGAAGAGCTGGCATACGTGCCAATCAACGAGCTGCTGGAAGTCGACGGCCTCGACGAAGAGACCATTGAAGCCCTGCGTGAACGAGCAAAAAATGCGTTAACCACCCTGGCACTGGCGAAAGAAGAGAGTCTTGGAAATCAGGAGCCCGCAGCGGATCTTCTGAATCTTGAAGGCCTCGATCGTGCGCTGGCGTTCCGCCTGGCGTCAAAAGGCGTTTGCACGCTGGAAGATCTCGCTGAGCAAGGTGTTGACGATCTGACGGATATTGAAGGCATGTCTGATGAACAGGCCGGCGCGCTGATTATGGCCGCACGTAATATCTGCTGGTTCGGCGATGACGCGTAATAACAGGAAGGAACAGCATGACAGATGTAACCGTAAAATCGCTGGCCGCAGAAATTCAGACTCCGGTCGATCGCCTGGTACAGCAATTTGCTGATGCGGGGATCCCTAAGTCTGAAAATGACGCGGTGACCCAGCAAGAGAAAGAAACCTTACTATCTCATCTGAACCGTGAACACGGTCAGGTCGGTTCAGCTAAGCTGACGCTGCAGCGTAAAACGCGCAGCACCTTGAATATTCCAGGCACCGGGGGTAAAAGTAAGTCGGTGCAAATTGAAGTCCGCAAAAAGCGTACCTATGTGAAAGGTGATGCAGAGTCTGAGCAAGCTCAGGCAGAAGCTGAAGCCCAGGCGCAGCGTGAAGCGGAAGAGCAGGCGCAACGCGAGGCTGAAGAAAAAGCCCGTCGCGAAGCTGAACAGAAAGCGCAACGTGAAGCCGAAGATAAAGCAAGGCGCGAAGCCGCTGATAAGGCCAAACGTGCAGCAGCGGAAAATGACAAAGTGACAAATCAACCTACCGACGAAGTGACCAGGGCTGCGCAATCAGACAAAGCCCGTCGCGAAGCTGAAGCTGCTGAACTGAAGCGTAAAGCTGAAGAAGAAGCCCGCCGTAAGCTTGAAGAGGCTGCCCGCCTCGTAGCCGAAGAAGCCCGCCGTCTGGCTGAAGAGAAATCAGCTGAATGGGAAAAACCGGAAGAAGAGGATAAAGGCGACTATCACGTCACCACTTCGACCCACGCCCGTCAGGCAGAAGACGAAAACGACCGTCAGGTTGAAGCAGGCCGTGCGCGTGCACGTACGACTGCTAAAGCTGCGCGTCCGGCGAAAAAAGGCAACAAACATTCCGAAGCCAAAACTGACCGTGAAGAAGCGCGTGCGCAGGTTCGTGGCGGTAAAGGCGGTAAGCATCGCAAACCTAGCGCACTGCAGCAGGGCTTCAACAAGCCAGCGCAGGCCGTTAACCGCGATGTTGTGATTGGCGAAACCATCACCGTAGCCGAACTGGCGAACAAAATGGCGGTGAAAGGTTCTCTGGTCATCAAAGCGATGATGAAGATGGGCGCCATGGCGACTATCAACCAGGTCATCGATCAGGAAACTGCACAGCTCGTAGCCGAAGAGATGGGCCACAAAGTGACCCTGCGTCGTGAGAACGAGCTGGAAGAAGCGGTAATGGACGATCGTGATACCGATGCGGCACAGGAATCTCGTGCGCCGGTTGTGACCATCATGGGCCACGTCGACCACGGTAAAACCTCTCTGCTGGACTATATCCGCTCCACTAAAATCGCCTCTGGTGAAGCGGGCGGTATTACACAGCACATCGGTGCTTACCACGTTGAAACCGACAACGGTATGGTCACCTTCCTGGATACCCCGGGCCACGCCGCGTTTACCGCGATGCGTGCACGTGGTGCGCAGGCGACCGATATCGTTATCCTGGTCGTTGCCGCAGACGATGGCGTGATGCCACAGACTGTCGAAGCTATTCAGCACGCCAAAGCCGCTAAAGTGCCGGTTGTGGTTGCCGTGAACAAGTGCGATAAGCCAGAAGCGGATCCGGATCGTGTTAAAAACGAACTGACTCAGTACGGAATTATTCCGGAAGAGTGGGGCGGCGAAAACATGTTCGTGAATGTCTCTGCGAAAGCGGGTACCGGCATTGATGACCTGTTAAACGCTATCCTGCTGCAGGCGGAAGTGCTGGAACTGACGGCTATCCGTGAAGGTATGGCGAGTGGCGTAGTGATTGAATCGTTCCTCGACAAAGGTCGTGGTCCGGTTGCTACCGTGCTGGTTCGTGAAGGTACGCTCAACAAGGGCGACATCGTTCTTTGTGGTTTCGAATATGGCCGTGTTCGTGCAATGCGTGACGAACTGGGTCGCGAAGTTCTGGAAGCGGGTCCTTCTATCCCGGTTGAGATTCTGGGTCTGTCCGGCGTGCCGGCTGCAGGTGATGAAGCGACCGTGGTACGTGACGAGAAGAAAGCACGTGAAGTTGCGCTCTATCGTCAGGGCAAATTCCGCGAAGTTAAACTGGCTCGCCAGCAGAAATCTAAGCTCGAGAACATGTTTGCTAACATGACCGAAGGCGAAGTGTCTGAACTGAATATTGTTCTGAAAGCTGACGTTCAGGGTTCTGTGGAAGCCATCTCTGATTCCCTGCAGAAACTCTCCACCGACGAAGTGAAGGTGAAGATTGTGGGTTCAGGCGTAGGCGGGATTACCGAAACCGATGCAACCCTGGCGGCTGCTTCTAACGCCATCCTCCTTGGCTTCAACGTTCGTGCCGATGCCTCTGCGCGTCGCGTTATTGACGCAGAAAGCCTGGATCTGCGCTACTACTCTGTCATCTATAACCTGATTGACGAAGTTAAAGCAGCGATGAGCGGCATGCTGGCACCAGAGTACAAACAGCAGATCATTGGTCTGGCTGCAGTGCGCGACGTGTTCAAATCACCTAAGTTTGGCGCGATTGCCGGTTGTATGGTGACGGAAGGTAACATCAAACGTCACAATCCAATCCGTGTCCTGCGTGACAACGTGGTGATTTACGAAGGCGAGCTGGAATCTCTGCGTCGCTTTAAAGATGACGTCAACGAAGTGCGTAACGGCATGGAGTGCGGTATCGGCGTGAAGAACTACAACGACGTTCGCGTTGGCGATATGATCGAAGTGTTTGAAATCATCGAAATTAAACGCACCATCGAGTAATAGACTGCTGATGTGTTGCAATTTGGGAGGCCTCTGGCCTCCCGAATTATTTGGGAGAAATAATGATGGCGAAAGAATTTGGTCGCCCGCAGCGCGTGTCACAAGAGCTGCAAAAAGAGATTGCGATGATCCTGCAGCGTGAGATTAAAGATCCGCGCCTTGGCATGATGGTCACCGTATCCGGCGTTGAAGTGTCACGCGATCTTGCTTACGCAAAAGTGTTCGTGACGTTCCTCAACGACAAAGATGAAGATGCGATTAAGCATGGCCTGAAAGCGCTGAAAGAAGCCTCAGGTTACATTCGCATTCTGCTCGGCAAAGCGATGCGCCTGCGTATCGTGCCTGAGCTGACGTTCTTCTACGACAACTCGTTAGTCGAAGGGATGCGCATGTCTAACCTCGTCACCAGCGTCGTGAAGAACGATGCAGAGCGCCGTGGTCCGGATGCCACCGGCGATGACGAGGAGGCGTAATGAGTCGTCCGCGTCGTCGCGGTCGCGACGTCCATGGCGTGTTGTTGCTGGATAAGCCACAAGGCGTTTCGTCGAATGATGTCCTGCAGAAAGTGAAGCGTATCTTCAACGCCAATCGCGCAGGCCATACCGGCGCGCTTGATCCACTGGCCACCGGCATGTTGCCAATCTGCCTGGGTGAAGCGACCAAGTTTTCGCAGTATCTGCTCGATTCCGACAAACGCTACCGTGTGATTGCCCGACTGGGCGAGCGCACTGACACGTCAGACGCCGATGGCAACATCGTGCAGACGCGTCCGGTCAGCTTCAGTCAGGCCGATCTGGATAGCGCCCTTGAGAGCTTCCGCGGCGACACGCTGCAGGTGCCATCGATGTTTTCAGCGCTGAAGCATCAGGGTCGTCCGCTGTATGAATATGCGCGACAGGGCATTGTGATTGAGCGTGAACCGCGCCCGATCACGGTCTATGAGCTGCAGTTTATTCGCTGGCAGGATAATGAGCTGGAGCTGGAAATTCACTGCTCCAAAGGCACCTATATCCGTACCATCATCGATGATCTGGGCGAAAAGCTGGGATGTGGTGCGCATGTCATCATGCTGCGACGTGTACAGGTTGCGCGTTATCCGTATGAACGGATGGTGACGCTGGAACAGCTCAATACCCTGCTGGCGGAAGCCACAGAAGCAGGCATCCCACTGGAAACGCAGCTCGATCCGCTGTTGTTGCCGATGGACAGTCCCGCTTCTGATTTCCCTGAAGTAAATATCCCGCCCGCCGTGGCAGATTTTTTCCGCCAGGGACAGCCGGTGCAGGCCAGCAATGCGCCTGCGCACGGGCTGGTCAGGGTATCGGAAGGCGAAGCACGTAAATTTATCGGTATGGCAGAAATTGCCGATGATGGCCGTCTTGCGCCACGTCGTTTAGTGGTTGAGTATCAGGATTAAGCCAGGCGTTCACTTTTCGCTGATGGGGCATTTGCGTTGCTATCGGGCGCAGAGTAGAATAGCGCGGCTTTAAAGCGGGATGCTGAATTAGAGATCGGCACCCATACATTCATTTATTACTGGAGTTTATTATGTCTCTAAGCGTAGAAGCTAAAGCAGAGATCGTCGCTAAATATGGCCGTGGTGCTAACGACAGCGGTTCAACTGAAGTTCAGGTTGCCCTGTTGACCGCGCAGATTACCCATCTGCAGGGTCACTTCTCTGAGCACAAAAAAGACCACCACAGCCGCCGCGGTCTGCTGCGCATGGTATCTCAGCGTCGTAAGCTGCTGGACTACCTGAAGCGTAAAGACGTTGCACGCTACAGCAGCCTGATCGAAAGTCTCGGTCTGCGTCGCTAAGTCTGAAGAATCTGATCGTCGGGGCATTATGCGAGCTTTTGCACGGTGTGCAGCTTACGATCAGATTTGTGCGAGTTTCGTGAAGAGGGGGCCTTTATGGCCCCTTTTTTCGAGCAATCGGCAGCAATCCGGGCCAAACTGATGTATTGTTGCTTAGTGTGATCTTTAGTTTGCAGAATTTCGCGCGGCTAATGAGAGGCTTTACCGCAGGGGCGGTCGAGGGTTGTCATTAGTCGCGAGGATGCAGCTGAAGATTGGTAATCAATGGCGGGCTACAGATAGCCCAGCCCCGAAGTTAAGGACTTTGATTTTGCTGAATCCGATCGTACGCAAATTCCAATATGGTCAACATACCGTCACGCTGGAAACCGGCATGATGGCTCGCCAGGCGACAGCCGCTGTGATGGTGAGCATGGACGATACTGCAGTGTTCGTCACTGTCGTAGGTCAGAAAAAATCTAAACCCGGTCAGGACTTCTTCCCACTGACCGTGAACTATCAGGAGCGTACTTACGCTGCTGGTCGTATCCCAGGCAGCTTCTTCCGTCGTGAAGGCCGTCCAAGCGAAGGCGAAACTCTGATTTCGCGTCTGATTGACCGCCCGATTCGCCCGCTGTTCCCGGAAGGCTTTGTTAACGAAGTCCAGGTTATTGCCACCGTGGTGTCTGTTAACCCACAGGTTCATCCGGACATCGTTGCAATGATTGGTGCCTCGGCTGCACTGGCGCTTTCTGGTCTGCCGTTTAATGGCCCGATTGGTGCTGCGCGTGTCGGTTACATCAACGATCAATATATTCTGAACCCAACCGCAGATGAGCTGAAACAGTCTCGTCTGGATCTGGTCGTTGCCGGTACGCAGAATGCCGTTCTGATGGTTGAATCTGAAGCTGAGATCCTGTCAGAAGAGCAGATGCTGGGCGCCGTGGTCTTTGGCCATGACCAGCAGCAGATCGTTATCGAAAACATCAATGCCCTGGTGGCTGAAGCCGGCAAACCACGCTGGGACTGGCAGCCAGAAGCGGCTAACACCCCGCTGATTTCTCGCGTTGCTGCCCTGGCAGAAGCGCGCATCAGCGATGCTTACCGCATCACTGACAAGCAGGAGCGTTACGCGCAGGTTGGCGTCATCAAAGACGAAACCATTGCTGCGCTGCTGGCTGAAGATGAAACGCTGGATGGTTCAGAAATCGGCGACATCGTGCATAGCCTCGAAAAAACCGTCGTTCGTACCCGCATCCTGAATGGCGAGCCACGTATCGATGGCCGTGAAAAAGACATGATCCGCGGTCTGGACGTGCGTACTGGCGTATTGCCACGTACTCACGGTTCATCACTGTTTACCCGTGGTGAGACGCAGGCACTGGTTACGGCAACGCTGGGTACTACCCGTGATGCGCAGAATCTGGATGAGCTGATGGGCGAACGTACCGACAGCTTCCTGTTCCATTACAACTTCCCTCCATACTCTGTCGGTGAAACCGGCATGGTCGGTTCGCCGAAGCGTCGTGAGATTGGTCACGGTCGTCTGGCGAAGCGCGGTGTGTTAGCGGTAATGCCTAAAGCGGAAGATTTCCCTTACACCGTGCGTGTGGTGTCTGAAATCACCGAATCTAACGGCTCCTCTTCGATGGCCTCTGTCTGTGGTGCCTCACTGGCGCTGATGGATGCAGGTGTGCCAATCAAAGCCGCCGTTGCCGGTATCGCAATGGGTCTGGTAAAAGAAGATGAGAAGTTTGTGGTTCTGTCAGACATCCTGGGCGACGAAGATCACCTGGGCGACATGGACTTCAAAGTAGCCGGTAGCCGTGAAGGTATCACCGCGCTGCAGATGGACATCAAAATCGAAGGCATCACGCGTGAAATCATGCAGGAAGCCCTGAACCAGGCCAAGGGTGCGCGTCTGCACATTCTGGGCGTCATGGAACAGGCTATCAGCACACCGCGTACTGAGATTTCTGAATTCGCTCCACGCATCTACACCATCAAAATCAGCTCTGACAAGATCAAAGATGTGATCGGTAAAGGCGGCTCAGTGATTCGTGCACTGACCGAAGAGACCGGCACGACGATTGAAATCGAAGATGACGGCACCGTGAAAATCGC
Organism: Pantoea vagans; assembly: GCF_004792415.1. Lineage (NCBI taxonomy): Bacteria > Pseudomonadati > Pseudomonadota > Gammaproteobacteria > Enterobacterales > Erwiniaceae > Pantoea > Pantoea vagans. Next base: position 3,612,386 of record NZ_CP038853.1, on the reverse strand, counting down.
GGCGACCGATGGTCTGAAAGCGAAAGAAGCGATTCGTCGTATCGAAGAGATCACTGCAGAAATCGAAGTGGGCCGCATTTACAGTGGTAAAGTGACCCGTATCGTTGACTTCGGTGCCTTCGTTGCTATCGGCGGCGGTAAAGAAGGTCTGGTTCACATTTCACAAATCGCTGATAAGCGCGTTGAGAAAGTGACTGACTACCTGCAGATGGGTCAGGAAGTGCCGGTTAAGGTGATGGAAGTTGATCGCCAGGGCCGCGTACGTCTGAGCATCAAAGAAGCGACAGAATCTAAGCCGCAGACTGAAGAAGCTGCAGCGGTGACTACGCCTGACGCTGAATAAGTCGTTGCTGATTTGCCCCTCTTTGCCTGGCAGAGAGGGGCGTTTGTATCATCGCGAGGGCGGGAATCCTTGTGCACAGCAGGCGGATGACAGGATGGTTATCCCAATGTTTGTATTCGGGAGTGGGAAATGAAGCCTTTTCTGCGCTGGTGTTTTGTTGCGACAGCTTTGACGCTGGCAGGATGCAGCAACTCCAATTGGCGTAAGAACGAAGTTCTTGCAGTGCCTTTACAGCCCACACTGCAGCAGGAAGTGATACTGGCGCGCATGGAACAAATTCTTGCCAGTCGCGCTCTCACCGATGATGAACGCGCACAGCTGTTATATGAGCGCGGAGTGTTGTATGATAGTTTAGGTCTGCGGGCATTAGCGCGGAACGATTTTTCGCAAGCGCTGTCTATAAGACCAGATATGCCCGAAGTGTTTAACTACTTAGGCATATATTTAACGCAGGCGGGCAACTTTGATGCCGCCTATGAAGCGTTTGATTCTGTACTTGAGCTTGATCCAACTTACAACTATGCGCATTTAAACCGTGGTATCGCCCTCTATTACGGCGGTCGATACAAGTTAGCGCAAGATGATCTGCTGGCGTTTTATCAAGACGATCCTAACGATCCTTTCCGCAGTCTGTGGCTCTATCTCGTTGAACGTGAGATGGATGTCGACAAGGCAAAAGTCGCGCTTCAACAGCGTCACGACAAAGCGGTCAGAGACCAATGGGGATGGAATATTGTCGAGTTCTACCTTGGAGATATCAACGAGAAAACGTTGATGGAAAGTCTCAAGGCGGACGCAACGGATAACACCTCGCTCGCTGAACATCTCAGTGAAACCAACTTCTATTTAGGTAAGTACTACCTAAGTCTGGGGGAGAAGGACGACGCGAAAGCGTTGTTCAAACTGGCGGTGGCCAACAACGTTAACAACTTTGTTGAACACCGATACGCATTGTTGGAACTGGCGCAACTCGGCCAGGCACAAGACGATTTATCAGAATCTGACCAGCAATAGCTGACGAACTTAATTTGCCTGTAAAACCTGTTAAGTCATCATCTTAAGGGATGAGGGCTTTTCTGTTCGTCAAAACTTCTAATTTGAGCCGGTTCACACTTTTTGATGAAAATGACTGAAAGTTTTCACGACGAGTTATGTAGACTGGCCGCCGCAATCTAAGAGGCACGTGTACTACATGACTGATATTCAAACCACTTTTGCTGACCTTGGCCTGAACGCCGACATCCTTGAATCACTGAATGGCATGGGCTACGTAAAGCCATCCCCAATCCAGGCTGAGTGTATTCCTCACCTGCTGGCGGGCCGTGACGTGTTAGGCATGGCGCAGACCGGGAGTGGTAAAACTGCGGCGTTCTCACTGCCGCTGTTGAACAACATTGACCCGACTGTTAAAGCACCACAGATTCTGGTGCTGGCACCGACCCGCGAACTGGCGGTTCAGGTTGCTGAAGCAGTTACTGAATTCTCTAAACACATGCGCGGCCTGAACGTGGTTGCCCTCTACGGCGGCCAGCGTTATGACGTGCAGCTGCGCGCTCTGCGTCAGGGACCACAGGTTGTTGTGGGTACGCCTGGTCGTCTGCTTGACCACCTGAAACGCGGCACGTTAGACCTTTCTAACCTGCGCGGTCTGGTGCTGGATGAAGCAGATGAAATGCTGCGTATGGGCTTCATCGAAGACGTTGAAACCATCATGGCACAGATCCCAGCCGGTCATCAGACTGCGCTGTTCTCTGCAACCATGCCGGAAGCGATTCGTCGCATCACCAAACGCTTCATGAAAGATCCACAGGAAGTGCGTATTCAGTCAAGCATGACAACGCGTCCTGACATCAGCCAGAGTTACTGGACCGCTTATGGTCGTAAAACAGACGCACTGGTTCGCTTCCTGGAAGCAGAAGACTTTGATGCTGCCATCATCTTCGTGCGTACTAAAAACGCAACGCTGGAAGTGGCAGAAGCGCTGGAACGTAGTGGCTATAACAGCGCCGCGCTGAACGGGGATATGAACCAGGCACTGCGTGAGCAGACGCTGGAGCGCCTGAAAGATGGTCGTCTGGACATCCTGATTGCAACCGACGTTGCGGCCCGTGGCCTGGACGTTGAGCGTATCAGCCTGGTTGTAAACTACGACATCCCGATGGATGCAGAATCATACGTTCACCGTATCGGCCGTACCGGTCGTGCCGGTCGTGCTGGCCGTGCGCTGCTGTTCGTTGAGAACCGCGAGCGTCGTCTGCTGCGCAACATCGAACGTACCATGAAGCTGACCATCCCTGAAGTTGAACTGCCTAACGCAGAACTGCTGGGTGAGCGTCGTCTGGCTAAGTTTGCCGCTAAAGTCCAGCAGCAGCTGGAAAGCAGCGATCTGGACCAGTACCGTGCTCTGCTGACTAAAATGCAGCCGGAAGATGAACTGGATCTGGAAACTCTCGCAGCCGCACTGCTGAAGATGGCACAGGGCGAACGTCCTCTGATTCTGCCACCAGAAGCACCACGTCCTGCACGTCGCGAATACCGCGATCGTGACGAGCGTGATGGCCGTCGTGACAGCCGTGAAGCGCGTAGCGATCGTGGTCCACGTGAAAGCCGTGATGGCGATCGTCCACGTCGCGAACGTCGTGACGTTGGCGAAATGCAGCTGTACCGTATCGAAGTGGGCCGTGATGATGGTGTTGAAGTTCGTCACATCGTTGGCGCTATCGCTAACGAAGGCGACATCAGCAGCCGTTACATCGGTAACATCAAGCTGTTCGGTAACCACTCGACTATCGAGCTGCCGAAAGGCATGCCAGGCGATGTGCTGCAGCACTTCACCCGTACGCGTATTCTGAACAAACCGATGAATATGCAGTTGCTGGGTGATGCACAGCCAAACGAAGGCCGTGGCGATCGTCGTCCAGCTGGCGGTGAGCGTCGCAGCGGTCCTGGCGCAGCCAACCGTGAAGGTGGTCGTCGCTTCTCTTCAGAGCGCCGTGAAGGTGGTCGTGAAGGCGGCGGACGCAGCTTTAACCGTGAAGGTAGCCGTGGTCCACGTCGTGAAGAAGGCGCAGCTGCCGCTCCACGTCGTCGTGATGCATAACGACTTAACGTCGTAACGAAAAGGGAAGCCGCTGGCTTCCCTTTTTTTATGCCTGTCAGGCACCGCCGCTGATCATGACGCGCTCGCCGCTGACATAAGCGGACTCCTCAGAAGCAAGAAACAGCGCGACCTGCGCCACATCCTCCGGCAGACCAAAACGCCCCAGCGGGGTAGCCGCCAGCAGCTGTGCCTTGAGCTGCGGGCTGATCCTCTTCGCGGCCAGCAATCCTTCGGTCAGAATCATGCCAGGTGCCAGCGCGTTAACCCGGATATTTTTTGCGCCCAGCTCGCGCGCCAGCCCCTGAGTCAGCGTATCCACCGCACCTTTAGTTGCCGCCCAGAGCACGGAACCTGGCGTACTGTTTTTACTGTTCAGGGCGCTGAGGTTGATAATGCTGCCGCCATGCGCGGGAAAGTGACGAATTGCCTGCTGACAGACCAGCAGCGTGCCGAGCAGGTTAACGTTAATCTGCTGCTGCATCTCCTCCGGCGTCAGCGCCGCAAACTCGCCATGATGAAAACTGCCCGCATTATTCACCACAATATCGGGTGCGCCGAAACACTCTGCGGTGGTGGCAAACAGCCGTTCCACATCCCGCAGATGAGAGATATCAGCCTGTACCGCCACGGCTTCACTGCCCAGCGTGACGATATCGCTGACCACGTCAGCTGCCCCGACTTCATCCTGACGATAGTTGACCACCACCCTGGCGCCCGCTGCGGCGAACGCGATGGCAATCGCTGCACCAATGCCTTTTGAGGCACCTGTCACCAGTGCAATTTTGTTCTGCAGTGCTTTCATTATGTCATTCTCCGCCGTAATGATTGCGTCGAAAGACTATGCGCGCTGGTGACCAGAAGCGGGTAGCGCAATCCTGCAAGCTTCTTGCACGATCCTGCAAAAGTGCGGCAGCAGGACAGGTATTTCACCTGACGTCAGGTAATATCGGCACAGAGAGCGGAAGGGGAGAACGCAGTGACAGAGAGTGACAAGTGGCAGGCGCTGGCGCAGTTAATTGCCCGTCATGCGCCGGAGGATGGCCGGCATTCAAGCGCCATCGATTGCCTGTTTTTTGGCCGGGTTTCAGCACCCACAGAGCCGATGCACTTTGCTCAATGGGCCAGTTTTGCGCTGGTGGCGCAGGGCAGCAAAGCACTGCATATGGGTGATGAGGTGCTGCACTATGGACCGGGGGATCTGTTGCTGGTGACGCTGGATATGCCAGTGCGCGCCTGCGTCACTGTCGCCACACCGGAAAAGCCGAATCTCGGGATAGGTATCGCCATTAATGAATCCCGGCTTATGCGCTACCTTGAACAGTTTCCGCCAGCGCTGCCGCTGTCAACCGCAGGCAATGAACGTGGTGTCACCGTGCATAAGGTTTCACCTTTGCTGGTGGATGCGGTCATCCGGCTGGTGCGTCTGCTTGACCATCCGGAAGATATTGAGGCGCTGGCCCCGCTGATTGAGCAGGAGATTTTCTACCGACTGCTGACCGGGCCGGAGGGATCGCGCATCCTGAACATGGCGCTGGCTGAGCGGCCGGGTAACCGGGTGGCGCAGGCAGCTCGCTGGCTGCGGGAGAATTTTCATCAGCCGCTGAAGATCGATCAGCTCGCCAGCAGTGTTGGCATGAGTATCTCTTCGCTGCATCATCACTTCAAAGCCGTCACGGCCATGACGCCGATGCAATACCAGAAACAACTGCGGCTCAATGAGGCGCGACGTCTGATGATGGTGGAAAAGCTGGATGCCGGTACCGCAGGCTATCGGGTGGGCTATCAGAGCGCATCACAGTTCAGCCGCGAGTATCGCCGCCTGTATGGGCAATCTCCGGCCAGGGACAGTCGTCAGCTGGCGGTGAGCCCGGATACCCTGCGCCCACCGCAAAACTGATTACAGGCTGTTTGCCGCTTCCATCGCAATGGCAAAGGAGCGCAGACGTGCCTCGGAGTCAAAAATCTGACCATTAACCATAATTTCATCCGCCTGCGTTTCACGCATCAGCGAGGCCAGGCCATGACGCACCTTGTCGGTATCGCCTACCAGCGACATGCTCAGCGCCTGCTGCACGCCATACTGCTCTGACGGCGACCAGAGGTTATCCATGTTCTCAACCGGTGCCGGCAACGGGCCAGGTTTGCCGCGGCGCAGGTTAATAAACTGCTGCTGCTGCGAGGTAAACAGGAAGCGCGCATCACGTTCATTATCAGCGGCAACCACGTTAATGCAGACGGTGGCATACGGCTTGTCGAGACGCGCTGAAGGCTGGAAGTTCTCACGATACACGTGCAGCGCCTGGAACAGCTGGTCAGGCGCGAAATGGGAGGCAAAGGCAAATGGCAGTCCCATTTTCGCTGACAGCTGGGCGCTGTAGAGGCTGGAACCGAGCAGCCAGACCAGGATCTTCAGCCCCAGACCCGGCACTGGCTGAACCGGCAGTTGCGCATCCGAGTCAGCATCAAACCAGTGAATCAGCTCAGCCACATCTTCGGGAAAGGTGTCAGCGTGCATGCTGGCCTGGTGACGGCGCAGCGCCATCATGGTGCGCTGGTCAGAACCGGGCGCACGGCCTAAGCCGAGGTCGATTCGGCCAGGATAGAGAGAGGCCAGGGTGCCAAACTGCTCGGCGATCACCAGCGGCGCATGGTTGGGCAGCATAATGCCGCCGGAACCCAGCTTCAGGGTCTCGGTGTTCGCCGCCAGATAGCCGATCAACACCGACGTCGCAGCGCTGGCAATCCCTGTCATGTTGTGATGTTCAGCCAGCCAGTAGCGTTCGAAGCCCAGTTTTTCAGCCTGACGCGCCAGCGCCAGTGAATTGTGGAACGCATCCCGTGCGGTCGCGCCCTGTGGAATCGGCGCAAGATCCAGCACGGACAGGCGAAGAGGTTTTTTATCAGACATGACTACTCCCGTTGTATGGCGCAGGCGTAAAAACCTGCACCATTTAGTATTACGCATCATTCCTTATATTAAAACTGCTAACCTCAGCAGGAATATAGCCGGTATGTGCTTTTACTCAGGATGCCAGCGTCATACCCGCCAGTTTGCGCCAGTAACCGTTACAATCGCAGCCTTTCGCGACCATAAGCGGGGCCTGGCCATTTTCATTAGCGCGGAAACGGTCAATCTCCGCCAGCGTCGACGTATCCTGTGGCGAGAGTCTCACGCAATCGACCTGGCCACGCATTCCCGCCAGATCGTTACCCAGGTTATAGCAGTAGCCGCTCATGGTCTGAATGCCATTGAGGACGAACACCTGCTGTCCCTCCTGAGAATTGACGCGGCGGCCTGTCGGATAGTTGATGCAGCAGGTTTCGCAGTCATCTTTCGCGCGGTTTTCAGAGCGGGCGGTGAAGCAGCGCGCTGACAGCGCCAGCGGCAGATGACCGTAGCCCATCACCTCCACCTCAAACTGCTGCCGGATACCCCGTGCTTCGCACTGCGCCAGCAGCTGTAGCAGCCAGTCACGCGACATCTCCACCGGCATACACCAGCGCGTCATGCCCTCTTTGACCAGCAGCTGCAGCGTGTCGGCGTTATAGACATTCAGCGTCGGCCCGGCGACAAAGGGCAGATGGCGCTCAGCGGCCATATTGACCGTGCCGATATCATTGGCTTCAATCAGGAACTCGCCGTTTTCTACGTAGCGCTGCAGCTCTTTCAGCTCAGAGGGGGATTGCAGCAGCGCCAGCGTGCTGAGTACGACCTGTTTGCCGCTGGACGCCACGTCACGCGCCAGCGCCATCCAGCGGGCATAGGGCGTGGCGCGGCGTTTACTGCACACCGCCTCGCCGAGATAAATAATATCCGCACTACTGCGGGCAGCCTGCTGGTAGAAATCTTCCAGCGTATCGGTCGGCCAGTACCAGAGCACCGGCCCAAGGGCATATTGCATCATGACTCCTTATTGCCATTCACGGTGATAAGCACCCAGCGTGGTTTGTGTGCCTTCGGAGAGATCGCCCAGGGTCTGCATCCACTGTGGCGCGACGTCAAACTGTTCCGGCTGCGCCTTGCAGCGATCGATCGCCTGACGCCAGACGCGCGCCACATCAGCGACGTAGGCGGGACTGCGCTGGCGGCCTTCGATTTTCACCGAGGCGATGCCTGCCCGCAGCAGCTCCGGCAGCAGTTCCAGTGTGTTGAGACTGGTGGGCTCCTCCAGCACGTGATAACGCTGATTGTTAACCTCATAGCGTCCTTTGCAGAGCGTCGGGTAACCGGCGCTCTCATCGGGCGCGTAGCGATCGATTAATACCTCATTCAGGCGTGACTCCATGCCCTGCGGCGTCTGCTGCCAGCGCACAAACTTCGCCGGGGAGCAGGCACCTGCGCTGTTAGGCGATTCGCCGGTCATCCAGGAGGAGAGATAGCAGCGGCCTTCCGCCATAATGCACAGGCTGCCAAAGGCGAACACCTCCAGCGGCACCGGCGTGCTGCGCGCCAGTTGTTTAACCTGATGAATCGACAACACCCGCGGCAGCACCACGCGCTGCAGATTGAAGTGGCGATGATAAAAGCGAATCGCCTCAAGATTGGTTGCCGAAGCCTGCACAGAGAGATGACGTTCAACCTGTGGATAATGCTTCGCGGCATACTCCAGCGTGGCAATATCGGCCAGAATCAGCGCGTCGGCTCCGTTTTGCGCCGCCACATCAATCGCCCGCTGCCAGCGTCCCATGCCATCCGGGTGGGCAAACGTGTTGATCGCCACATGCAGTTTGCGCCGATGCTGATGGAGATAGCGCGCCGCTTCAGCCAGCTTTTTATCGGTGAAGTTCAGGCCCGCAAAGTGACGGGCATTGGTGTCATCTTTCAGTCCCACATAGACCGCATCCGCACCATTCTCTGTGGCGGTGCGCACTGCGGGTAAGTTTCCTGCCGGGCAGAGCAGTTCCATAGGTGTTCCTCTCAACATGCGATGGGCGTCGAGTCTAGGCATCTGGTCCGGCGAGCGTGTTGATTTGGGGCAGTGAAATTCCAGTTCATCCGGCCTGGCGGCGCTTTTTTCCCTCTATAGCCGCGTTTTTTATTGATCCCGGATGAGGCGCGCAGAAAAGGATATGGCAATATACGTAAAATTTTCTAAAGGGAGTGACGAAAGTGTTAGAGCGGATACATGCCCATTTTGTAAAAAAGGGTCCAAAAATCTTAGGGTTACCCGTAGCGCTCACCCCATTCTTGGTCAAAAAGTTGCTGCTGCAACAACTCTTAAACTGGCAATTTCGCCATGCTTTGGCTGAAGGTGAGTTAGACTTTCTGAACGGTCGCCTGCTGGGTATCGGGATTGCCGATCTCAATCTGCAATGGATAACCACGCTGCAGGATGGCCGACTGGCGGTATTGCAACAGTCCGAAGCGGATGTCTGGTTTCGGGGCAATGCCAATGATCTGTTGCTGGTGGCAGCACGTAAAGCAGATCCCGACATGCTGTTCTTTCAACGCCGTCTGGTGATTGAAGGTGACACAGAACTGGGACTTGAGGTGAAGAACGTAATGGATGCTATTGAACCCGAGGCTATGCCCACCGCGTTACGCACGGCTATTGAGCAGATGGCGGCATTTGTCGACGCCGGCATGAAACAGGACGCGAAGGCCACACAGGCGCGCGCGGGTGCCGCATGTTGATTCGTAGCGAAATTGGTGTTGATGCTGCAGGCATCGACGCGCTGCTCAGACGCTGCTTCAGCCGTTCAGCCGAGGCGGAACTGACACAGGCGCTGCGTGAAGATGGCCTGCTGACCTTAGGCGTGGTCGCCACGGATGATGAGGGACAGGTGCTGGGTTATGCCGCATTCAGTCCGGTCAGCGTTCAGGGTGAAGATCGCGGCTGGGTGGCGCTGGCACCGCTGGCCATTGATGAGACGCTGCGCGGTCAGGGCATTGCCAGCAAGCTGATTTATGAGGGGCTGGATACGCTCAATGAATTTGGCTACAGCGCGGTTGTGGTGCTGGGCGATCCGGCGCTGTTCAGCCGGTTTGGTTTTGAACCGGCTGCACGCCATGGCCTGCGCAGTGACTGGCCGGGAACTGAGGCAACGTTCCAGGTCTACCGTCTGGCGGACAATGCTTTTGACGGCACGGAAGGGCAGATCGACTACGCCGAACCTTTTAAACGCCAGCCGTAATACCCAGCCAGCTCTCCAGACTGATCGGCTGACCCGCCACCAGCAGTAACTTCTGCTGACGGGTCAGTTGTTTAACCTGATACTCCAGTCTGGAGGCGCTGGCGCGATCGCCCGCTTCACAGTGAAACACCAGGTCCAGCGGACCTTTGCCCCGCAATGCGCGTGCGCCGCGTCCGCTCTGGTGCTGAGCAACCCGGCGCACCACATCCGTGGTGATGCCGGTGTACAGGCTCCCTTTCGCCGTCCGGACGATGTAGAGTTGCCACTGCTGACCCATCGTAATCTATTCCCAAAAAAAGGTGCCGGGCAGTGTAGCGCGCTTCACGCTCCGGTGCACCGTCAGGAGTTTACCTTGTCCGATCACGCCCATCTGGTTCGCTACCTCCGAAAGCAGCATGTGCTTTCACTCTGCTGTACCGCCGACGATCAACTCTGGTGCGCTAACTGCTACTACGTCTTTGATGAGACACGCATGGTCTTCTGGATCATGACCGAACCTGATACCCGCCACGGTGAACTCATGGTACTGAATCCGCAGGTTGCAGGCACCGTCAATGGCCAGCCCAGAACTGTCCTGCTGATTAAAGGGGTACAGTATCGTGGCCGGGTCACACGGCTGGATGAGGCATCAGAGCAGATCGCCAGAGCGGCTTACCAGAAACGGTTTCCGGTCTCACGCAAAGTGTCAGCACCGCTGTGGGAGATTGAGCTGGATGAGGTGAAGATGACGGATAATGCGCTGGGATTCGGCAAGAAAATTGTGTGGCAACGGGAGAAATAGACACGCCCCTTTCAGCAGAAAAGGGCGTGGCGGATTTACAGCGCTTCGAGGATCCGCAGGGATTCACGGTTAAAGGCCGGTAAATCGTCCGGCGTCCGGCTGGTGACCAGCTTATCGCCGTCCACGACCACTTCCTTATCATGGAAGTCAGCACCGGCATTGATCAGGTCAATGGCAACGGCTTTAACGGTAGTCATCTTGCGACCGCGCACGCCGTTCGCGCTAATCAGCAGCTGTGGACCGTGGCAGATAGCAAAGATCGGTTTGCCGCTGGCGACAAATTCTTTGGTAAAGGCAACAAAACGATCGTCGCCGCGCAGCGCGTCAGGCGAGTGGCCGCCTGGCAGCAGCAGGGCGTCAAATTCCGCCGGGCTGACATCATCAATGCTGCGGTCGATGGTTACTTCCGCTTCGCCTTTCTTGCCTTTAACGACATTACCGGCCTGTTTCTCAATGGTCACCACCTCAAAACCAGCGCCTTTGTAGGCTTCCGCGGGTGAGGTAAATTCTGAGTCTTCAAATTCATCGGTAATCAAAACCGCAACTTTCTTGCTCATCTTTTTTCCTCCTTAAATTTGTGGAGCGCGAGGCGCGCTATCCGGATAACGTTGTAAGCCTGGTCGCTGAGCGTGAGAACGCAAGCCAGCCCGTTAAGATCAGCTATCTTTTAAGCTGTCAGCAGTGAAATAAGGACGAATCTGAGATGAATCGCGTATTACTGACCGGTGCCACCGGCTTAGTCGGGTCGCATCTGCTGCGCTTACTGATTGAGGATCCGCGTGTTGATGAGATCATCGCGCCCACCCGCCGGCCACTGCCCGTAATGCACAAAGTGGTGAATCCGGTAGAGGCCGATCTCACCGATGTGCTGGGGCCGCTGCAGAGTTCGCTGGATACGGTGTTCTGCTGCCTGGGCACCACACGTAAGCAGGCGGGCAGCAAGCAGGCCTTTATTCATGTCGATTACACGCTGGTGGTGGACAGCGGGTTATGCGGATTACGTCTGGGTGCGAAGCAGATGCTGGTGGTCAGCGCGCACGGTGCCAGCCGTCACTCACCGTTTTTGTACAATCGCGTCAAAGGCGAAATGGAGAATGCGCTGCGCCATCAGGGCTGGCCGCGCCTGACGCTGGTGCGGCCTTCACTGCTGCTGGGGGATCGCGCGCAGAAACGTCAGGGCGAAAGCCTGGCGGGACCGCTGTTTTCGCTGCTGCCGGGCAACTGGCGGGCGGTTCACGCACGCGACGTGGCACGTTGTCTGCATCAGCAGGCATTCACGCCAGGTGGTGAGAGCGTCAGCATCATTGAGTCGGGAGATATCCCGCGTCATTCAGCGTAACTGCCAGACGATCTGATTTCGGCTGCCGCGCCATTGCAGCGTGGCATCCTTTTCCTCTTCAACAAAGCGGCCATCGATCAGCACGTCGAGATAGTCCAGCACGGCACGCTGTGCCGCATTCAGCTCCTGCATGCGATAGCCGGTCCAGAGCCAGATATCTTTACCGGGACATGTCTGTCGTACCCGTTTCACCAGCCGGCGAATGTGCGGCACGTTATGCGGATGAAGGGGATCGCCACCGCTCAGTGACAAGCCCTGGCGCGGAATGCGTGTGTCCTGCAAATCCGCCAGCAGTTGCTCCTCCATCGCCAGCGTAAAGGGCACGCCGGAGTCAGTGCGCCACGTACTCTGGTTGTAGCAGCCGCGACACTGATGTTCGCAACCGGCGACAAATAGCGTGCAGCGGGTGCCGGGGCCATTCACGATATCCACATCGTAGTAGCGGTGAATATGCATCATCCCAGCGGCCCTTCGGCCAGATGTTTCACCCGACGCTGCACTTCCTGCTGCTTACCGGCGTTAAAAGGTCGCGCATCCGGGCTGCCCAGATAGCCACAGACCCGCCGTGTCACAGAGACGCGAGCCGGATCGTGATTGCCGCAGTTCGGACAGGTAAAGCCACGGCTGGTACAGGTAAACTCGCCGTTGAAGCCGCACTCGTAGCACTCATCAATCGGCGTATTGGTAC